>NZ_SDIK01000065.1 GCF_008016795.1 Prevotella brunnea | reverse complement strand
AGTACAGGAGAACCATCCAAATTAGAACATCCATGCCATCAGAAAAGTCCGTCATCTTCCTACTAGCAGCCGTGGTGATGGAGGAAACAAAGACAACAAATGAAAGGAGAATATATCAATTCAAAAACTGGAAAGAAAAGAATAAAATAACAGTGGAAGTACAGAGAAAGGAAAGATGAATTACACACTTTTAAGGACACTACCCATACATTATTATATTATAGGAAGAACGAGCGCAGAATGGTGGCTGCCACGATGAGGAAGATGCACGCTCCAAACCAGCTTGCGGCGGTCTTGGAGGTGTCGGGGTCGCCCGACGAGAACTTGCCATAGACCTTCACGCCGCCGATGAGTCCGACCACTGCGCCGATGGCGTAGATGAGTTTCGTGCCTGGGTCGAAATACGAGGTGACCATGGAGGTGGCTTCGTTGATGCCTGCCAGTCCGTTGCCCTGTGCGAATGCTGTTGCGCTTGCAGCGATGAGGAGTGCTGCCGAGAGGATTGTTCTGATACTGTTGTTCTTGTTCATATTGATGTTCTATTTTGTGCCCTCAAAGGGTGGATAGTCCTTGTCGGGCGGGTTGATAATGATTTACTTTATTCGGATATAGTGGTGTCGCCCTTTTGTTTCCACGGACTTAGGCTGTCCGTTTGCGGTCTGGATGTACCTTGTACCGCTCTGCCGCTTTGTTGTTGCATTACTTTCTATTCATTCTTTTTTTCGTTGCAATGGTTATACGTTATACATAGTCCCGGATGTTGAAGTCCTCCAGTTTGTCGGGGATGACGAAATCTTTCTTCGGCTTCTTCAGGCGAATTTCCATCAGTCCCTTGATGCGGATACTTACTTCCGTACTTCCGGCCATTAGTTTCTCATAGAGTTCCGTGTCCTCCAGTTCTGCGAAGACCTCCCTCGCTTTCTGCTGTTCCTTGCCCGACGGGTTCTTCTTGGTGGCTATGTGGACAGCCTCACCAATCTCGTCAAAGCTGAAACCAGAGGCTCGCGGACGTTCGCTTTCTTCTTCCGGCTCATCATCCGAATAACCCAGCTCGTCCGGTGAAAGGCTCTTGAAAGCCTTGTCGAGTTTCACGTCCGGGATGCGAGCGGAGTCCGTTTCTTGCTCGCTGTCTTTGTTTTCGCTTTCAAAAGTAATGTCGTTTTCCGACATCTCCACACCTTTTTCGGAAGTGGAATCCTTTGGCACAGGGGTGGCAGCGGTTGGCCTCGGAGACTGCATTCTGAACTTGCTTTTCCCGATAATCTCATTGTCGGAAACTGGAGATTGGGACATCGTTGGCCTTTCCTCCGCCGTTTCATGAAGCGACTTCCATACATCGGCAATGCCTCTCAGGAGTCTTGCCGCCTTGGTGTCGGCTATGCGGTCTGCAAGAAGCAGCAGGATAAACCAGACATTGCAGACAATGGACACGGAAAGCAGGATATAGGTGATGCTCATAATCTTGCCTTCAATGCTTCGTTCAATACTTCGTTGAAGGTTGTCCCGTGCATGCGGAAGTGGTCTTCCAGCACATTGTGGAGATAATCCGCTATGGTAATCTCACCTCGACAGCCGAGATTAGCCATCAGACTTATTTTCTGATGAAATTCCTCGCAGATGTAAACTTGCTTGCCGTCTCTTGCTTTGATGCCAGCCTTCTTAATGAACTTGTTGAAAATGCTTCTGAGATTCTTCTTCATTGTCTTGTAAATTTAGATGTGAATAATTTGATTGCCCCGATTTTATGCTTTAGATGCGATACACTGCACATCATTGATCTCGCAGAGTTTGCTCTGCAATACGTTTTTCACGTAATCGTCCACGGTACATTTGCCGTCTCCCATGACTTGGATGATATTCTCTATCACGGCATAAGTTGTCGGACTGATAGGAATAGGACGGGTATTCGCCTCGCGGAGTTGGTACTTCAATATGCTTTCCACAAAGGCGTCCACAGTGCAGCCGTCTGTCTCCATACCATGAATCAGACCCTCTATCATGTCATAGGTCGCTGCGCTGATAGATATAGACCGGGATTCCTTACCACTGAGACCATGCTTCAGCACGTTCTCCACAAAATCGTCCACGGTACAGCTGCCGTCTCCCATGACTTGGATGATTTGCTCTATCTTGGCATAAGTCTTCGGACTGATGGCCACTGGCATGGCATTCTTCTTGTTGATGCCATTGCTCTTCAAAAACACGCTACGGTAATTGCTCACTTGATTCTTCTTCATTGTCTTGAAATTTTTGATGTTAATACTGTTGTTAAATCAAATTGTCTCTTTGTTTCTTGTACAGTTCGTTGATGCGGTCCTTGTGCTGTTGCAGGTGGAACCGCAGGACGG
Organism: Prevotella brunnea; assembly: GCF_008016795.1. Classification (GTDB taxonomy): domain Bacteria; phylum Bacteroidota; class Bacteroidia; order Bacteroidales; family Bacteroidaceae; genus Prevotella; species Prevotella brunnea. The sequence goes on along the minus strand of NZ_SDIK01000065.1, from coordinate 6,651 downwards.
TGTCGATGTATCCGCCCACTGTCGTGTCCTCCGGGGCGATGCTGTTGACTATCTTCAGGATGACGCTGTGGACATCCCTGCTGATATACACGCACTGCCGGGTCTTGATTTCGTTGCGACCGAGATATAGCCCGATATAGTCATCGTCCTGCTGTTTCTTTTTGCCGCCCGCATCGCGCCTCGTTGGAGCGTAGGACTTTTCTTCCTGTCCTTGCACGGACTGTTCTTGTACGGGAGGAGGCATCTGTTCCTCGCTTCTTTTCTTTCCGATGGAGGCAATCAACAGTTCCTCGTCAATGCCTTCCGTATTCACTTTTCTGCTTGCCATAATTACGGGTTGTTTATGATGTTACTGATTTCCTCTGCAAATTCCTTGATGCCGCTCCCCTTCAGCAGGGCGGAGTCCATCGGGAAGATGGTGGAACGGAACACGCCCTTCCGTTCTTCCGAAAGGTCACGGCGGTATTTCTTGCTGTCGGGCAGTCGTGTGGATAAGACTGAAAGCCCCATCTCCGCCATCACGTCCTCATAGACCTCATACAGCCCGTTCTTCTCCCTGCCGTCAACCATCGTCCAGAACAGGTGGAAGGCTTTTGTCTTCGCCCTGCCTGTCGTCATCAGGTTGTCCTTGAACATGGTGGCGAACTGGAGCGTGCTCTCCACCACGAAACGGTCTGCACTGACTGGGGCGAAGATGTAGTCCATCTGCGAGAGCGTCTTGACCACGCCATTCGCCTTCAGCGTGCCGGGCATGTCGAAGAACACCACATCGGGCTTCACCTCCTCGTTTGCCAGCAGTTTCTCCGCATCGTCCAAGGCGTTCACCGCATCGCTCTCCACTATCGGATAGGCATGCTTCTTGATTTTGCGGAAATGGTCGCAGGCCAGTGCCTTGAAGTAGAGGCTTTCCTCTATCAGTTTCAACTCGCGCTCACGCAAACCGTGAATGCTGTGCTGCGGGGCATCGCAGTCCACCACCGCCACATTCAGCCCCATCACATTGTGAAGGTAACTTGCGGCAAGGGCAGTGACGGTGGATTTGCCGATGCCTCCCTTCTGTGTCGCAAAGGCGACGAAGATTTCTTTACTCATGTCTTCTCGTTTTTGAATGATTACTTACTCGTTTTATTGTCTCTCTATGGGATTGCATCCCGGTGTCTTCATTTATGCGGATGATTGGTTTGTCGCTTCAACGGCTTTCCCCTTATCCGGTTCTTCGCCTGTTTGAATCCCCACTGAATGACGGCATGAAGTCATTGCGTCATTACGTATGCGCTTCATCGTATCAGTGGATTGCCGGACCTTTGAAAATCCGCTTTTCCGCTTACCCGTCAAACCGGTTACGCATGGATTTGAACAGTCGGTTTTCTACGTCCGCAAATCATCCGTGAACTGAATCACGATGCAAAAGTATAGGCATTTTTTCATATCCGTATCACTTTCGGAATGAGTGGCAGCGAGTGGCACAGGGTGGTAGCGGTTGGCACAGCAAAAACGCTGATTCAGAGGCGAAAATAGCCGTAATTTTGCACCCAAGCGACAGGGCTTGCCCTTGGAACACTGCCACCAGGGTTATCAGGCAATACACCAATCCGTCCGAAGGCGGATTTTTATTGGCATTAGCCAATAGCAAGATGTCTTTTCAGTTACTCAAAAGGATTTGAGTTACCCGAAAAGCTCTCGCCCCACTGACGAGGGATGGCTCTTCCTCCAAAGTCGGGAAGCCTGATGAAAACCGATGGTTGGAGGCCCAGAAAGGAGACCTTGGCGCAAAACCACTAAATCCAATCAATAATGCAGAAAGAGAAAAGAAGAACGGGGCGATGCCCCAAGTTGGACACGAAGACGCACTGCGTGATGGTACGCTTCGACGACGGCGAGTGGAACAGGTTCCTCGCCATGCACGAGAAATCGGGTGTCTATGCCAAGGCGGTATTCCTGAAGGAGCAGTTCTTCGGCAGGACGTTCAGGGTCGTCACGATGGACAAGGGCTTGGTGGACTATTACACCAAGCTGTCGGATTTCCATGCGCAGTTCCGTGCCATCGGTACGAACTACAACCAAGTCGTGAAGGAATTGCGGTCGCATTTCTCCGAGAAAAAGGCGATGGCGTTGCTCTACAAACTGGAGAAATGCACGGAGGAACTGGCGGCGTTGAGCCGCAGGATTGTGGAACTCTCAAAAGAAATGGAGGAGAAATGGTCACCAAAATCAGTTTAGGGAAGTCGCTCTACGGTGCCCTCGCCTACAACGGGGAGAAGATCAACAAGGAGCAGGGTCGGCTGTTGGCCACCAACCGCATCTTCAACGACGGGAGCGGCACGGTGGACATAGCCAAGGCGATGGAGGGCTTCATGGCCTTCATGCCCGCCACGGTGCGCACGGAGAAACCTGTGCTGCACATCTCCATCAATCCGCATCCCGATGATGTGCTGACGGACACGGAGCTGCAGGAGATAGCACGGGAATACCTCGACCGTCTGGGCTACGGCAACCAGCCTTATATGGTCTATAAGCACGAGGACATTGACCGCCACCACCTTCACATCGTCACCATCAATGTGGACGAGAGCGGCAGGCGACTCAACCAGGACTTCCTCTTCCGCAGGAGCGAGCGCATACGCAAGGATCTGGAGCGGAAGTATGGGCTGCACCCGGCAGAGCGACGAGGCGAGCGCATAGAGCGTCCGCTGCACAAGGTGGACACTTCGGCAGGCGATGTCAAAAAGCAGGTGGGTAACATCGTGAAGGTGGTGAACAGGCAGTACCGCTTCCACTCACTGGGCGAATACCGTGCGCTGCTGTCGCTGTACAACGTGACGGTGGAGGAGACGCGGGGCATCGTGCGTGGACGGGAATACCACGGGCTGGTGTTCTCCGCAACGGATGATGCAGGCAACAAGACGGGAAATCCGTTCAAGTCCTCGCTCTTTGGCAAGTCAGCCGGATATGATGCGCTGCAAAACAAGTTTGCACGCTCCAAAAAAGAGATAAAGGACAGGAAACTGGCTGAAATGACGAAGCGCACTGTATTGGCGGCTCTGGAGGCGACTCACCACCAGGACCGCTTCATCGCCCTGCTCAGGGAAAGAGGCATCGACACGGTGCTGCGACATACGGAGGACGGGCGCATCTACGGCGTTACCTTCATCGACCACCGCACGGGCTGCGTGCTCAACGGCTCACGCATGGGCAGGGGATTTTCGGCCAATGCCTTGCAGGAACACTTCACGCTGCCATTCGGCAACAACGAGCCGATAACGATGACTGTACCTGCAGAAGAGAGCGTTCCTTCTGAAGAAAGAAACGCTGTCATGCCGAAAGCAGAGGAGTACACCGCTGACGGTTTCCACATCTCAGGCGCAGGGCTTTTCTCACCCGACGGTTCTGGTATCGACCCCGAAGAGGAGGCGTTTATCCGTGCCATGCAGCGGAAGAAGAAAAAGAAAAAGCGCAAGGGACTGGGAATGTAATCAAAGTATCAACAATCAAAAAAGAATCAAGGTATGTCACAAGAAGACGATTTGAGGGCACTGGCGAAAATCATGGATTTTCTGCGTGCTGTGAGTATTATACTGGTAGTGATGAACGTGTATTGGTACTGTTACAGTGCCATACGGCTGTGGGGTGTGGACATCGGTGTGGTGGACAGGATTCTGATGAACTTCAACCGCACGGCGGGACTGTTCCACTCCATCCTCTACACGAAGCTGTTCGCCGTACTCCTGCTCGCCCTTTCCTGCCTCGGCACGAAGGGCGTGAAGGGAGAGAAAATCACTTGGAGCAGGATTTGGGCGGCACTGGCAGCAGGCAGCGTGCTGTTCTTCCTCAACTGGTGGATATTGGCGTTGCCACTGCCCACGGAGGCGGTGGCGGGCCTGTACATCGCCACCATCGGCATGGGCTACGTCTGTCTGCTGATGGGCGGGTTGTGGATGAGCCGCCTGCTGAAGCACAACCTGATGGAGGATGTGTTCAACACGGAGAACGAGAGTTTCATGCAGGAGACAAGGCTGCTGGAGAACGACTATTCCGTGAACCTGCCCACACGCTTCTACTACCGCAAACGCTGGAACAGGGGCTGGATCAACGTGGTCAATCCCTTCCGTGCCTCCATCGTACTGGGCACGCCGGGCAGCGGTAAGTCGTATGCCGTGGTGAACAATTTCATCAAGCAGCAGATAGAGAAAGGATATTCGATGTATGTGTATGACTTCAAGTTCGTGTGACTAGAAAGTTACATGAGTGGCTGTCAAGCAATGACTTGACCTGCTGTTTCGTCAGTAGTAGCCTATGGGCAAATGCAGTCTTTAAGGGATTGTGTTAAGCTGCCCAGACAAGGTAGCCCTGTCGCAAGACGCAGAAAGAACCGTGAGGGGATTTCAATAACTGCCAGTGTTAGGCGGTTGGGGAGCTTGGCTGAAAGGTATGGTTAGCGATAGCGAACTGTTGATAAACGTCGTTAAGTCGAACAAGCTAAAGACACTATAAGGCTTGAACCAAAAAGGTAAAGTGGTTGGCTATCCTTGTGAACTTTGAGGATACACGAACATCGGAACCACCGGCGGAGAGACAGAACCTAACCCTTTCATGGCACTCATGTAAAACTAGGTAAGCCCATATGTTTCCTATTAACCAAATAGGTAAGCCAACCGCAAGGAAAGCAGAATGATATGTGGGTAGAAGATTGTGGAAAAAGCGAATGCTGTCTTGTAATGAGACAGATACGGATTGAGTTACAGGTCACGTGATGGCATGAATAATATCATCCGACACGAAAGTGGGCAGACTTCCACGTTAGGTAACACTTTTACAATAACTTTTAGAACTTCTCAAAGAAGGAATGCAAATGAACGAACGTAACATAAAAACATCGTGTGCGCCTACTGACAATAGTGGGGGCTGGACTTCCATTGACTGGAACAGAGCCGAAGCTGCTGTTAAGAAGCTACAAGTTCGCATTGTAAAAGCGCAGAAAGAAGGTAAGTGGAACAAGGTAAAAGCATTGCAATGGACACTTACCCACTCGTTTTACGCTAAGGCATTAGCAGTAAAACGTGTGACTTCCAATCAAGGCAAGAACACTTCGGGAGTGGATAAAGTCCTTTGGACAACAGACATGTCGAAGTATAAAGCCATTGACACACTACGAAAAAGAGGGTATAAACCTCAACCTTTAAAACGTGTTCATATCAAGAAAAGTAATGGAAAACTCCGCCCTTTAGGAATACCCACAATGAAAGACCGAGCTATGCAGGCTCTTTATGCCATGGCACTTGAGCCAGTTGCAGAAACAAAAGGAGACAATTTCTCCTATGGATTTAGAAAAGGAAGAAGCACTGCGGACGCTATGATAAGAATTCATACACTACTTTCAAGGAGATTTTCTCCTGAATGGGTATTGGAGGGTGACATCAAAGGATGCTTTGACCACATAAGCCACGAATGGTTATTGGAAAATATCCCTATGGACAAGACCATGCTGAAGAAATGGCTGAAATGTGGTTTTATCTTCAAAGATGAACTTTTCCCAACAGAAGAGGGTACACCGCAAGGTGGCATAATCTCTCCTATCTTGGCAAACATGGCACTTGATGGAATACAAGATTTACTCGCAAAGAATTTCCCTATAACAACTAAGAATGGAAAGGAAATTCGTCACAAAATAAATCTTGTAAGATATGCTGATGATTTCATTATCACAGGTGATAGCGAGGACATTCTCAGAGAAGAAGTTAAGCCACTTATTGCGAATTTCTTGGCAGAAAGAGGACTAACACTATCCGAAGAGAAAACTCTCGTTACACACATTGACAATGGATTTGATTTTCTCGGATTTAATGTCAGGAAATATAATGGAACACTGCTCACGAAACCATCAAAGGACAGAGTGAAGAAATTTACCGCAAAGATTAAGGATGTGATAAAGAAAAACTCGTCCGCAACCCAAAGCGACCTTATCTTCACGCTCAATCCTATCATTAAAGGGTGGGGAAATTATTATCAATTCTGTGCCGCTACTGAAACATTCAGAAAGACGGACAATGCTATTTTCCAAAAGATTTGGAGATGGTGTTTGCGCAGACATCACAACAAGGGGCTTGCATGGATTAAAAACAGATATTTCCATAAGATGGGAAACAGAGATTGGATTTTCTCCACGGAAGTAAGTAGAAAGAACGGTAATTTCTACCATTCTCTTGTATCACTTACTGACATCAAAATTAAGAAATATCCACAACTCAAAGCTGCTTATAATCCATTTGACCCAGCATGGGATGATTATACCGAACAGAGGGCTGTAACCAAAATGAAATTCAGTCTAAAGGGACGGAAATCTCTCATCTACATATGGGAAAAACAAGAAAGGAAATGTCCGTTATGTGGTCAACCCATAACAAAGCGGTAGTGTCCTTAAAAGTGTGTAATTCATCTTTCCTTTCTCTGTACTTCCACTGTTATTTTATTCTTTTCTTTCCAGTTCTTGAATTGATATATTCTCCTTTCATATGTCGTCTTTGTTTCCTCCATCGCCACGGCTGCCAGGAGGAAGATGACAGACTTCTCTGATGGCATGGATGTCCTCATTTGGATGGTTCTCCTGTACTTCCTGTTGAGCCTTTCAATCCAGTTGGTCGTATATATGCACCT
>NZ_SDIK01000064.1 GCF_008016795.1 Prevotella brunnea | reverse complement strand
TTTTGTATTTGTATTGCTGGTTGTTTTTTTCCTCGCCGAGAGATGCAGACAACCTCTCGCTACGCTTCGAGAACGTCTGCATCTCTCGGCGAGGGCTACTCTTTTATTGCACTTCGTTTTGGAACTTGCACTCACCTCTTTCAAGGGGCTTCTATCTAATCCCATGAAGGACTTCTATCTAATCCCATGAAGGGCTTCTATCTAATTCTATGAAGGGCTTCTATCTAATCCTACAAGGAGCTTCTACTTAATCGATTTCGGTCGTAAAACTTTGTTTATCCCTATAACGGAATGGGACAACTACAACTAACTATGGAATAACAAAGGTTTGAATACTGGTTGAGAACAAGATGGTAAAGAATTGGGATGACCACACAGTCTTTCATGACAAATTAATTATTCTTTCGATTATTTCCCAATGCTTGTTTTGAGATAAAAATCCCAAGAACTAATTTGGGATAAATGGGATAAAAAGGAAGCACTCCAAAAGTATTTACAGAAAACTTTTGGAGTGCCCTATCCTATTCATTTTTATTGTCGGTTACCAAAGATTCAACCGCCTATTTTCAGGTAAATAGAGTTTATCGGATGGTTTTACACCGAAAGCTTCATACCAAGCATTAATGTGTGGCAGCGCACCATTTACACGCCATTCTCCCAATGCGTGCGGATCGCTCTTCGTGCGATTGCGTATTTCCGCATCGGTAATGTTGGCAGCCCAGACACCGGCATAAGCAAGGAAGAAGCGCTGTTCCGGAGTGAAGCCCAACAAGTTCTTGACTTTTTTCCCCTTTGTAGCGTTCTTGAATGCATTGAAAGCCACCATCAAACCACCGTGATCGGCAAGGTTCTCACCAAGCGTAAGGCGTCCGTTCCCCTTCAAGTCGGGCAACACGTTGATATTACTGAAGAAATCGGCAAACGGATCGGTCAGAGCCTTGAACTTGGCAGCGTCTTCCTTCGTCCACCAATCCTTCATGTTGCCATCCTTATCATAGTTACGCCCACGGTCGTCAAACCCATGTGTCATCTCATGACCAATCACCACACCGATGGCGCCATAATTGAAAGCATCGTCAGCTTTCGGATCGAAGAAGGGATATTGCAGAATACCTGCTGGGAAACAAATCTCATTGGTAGTGGGGTTGTAATAAGCATTCACGGTCTGTGGGGTCATGTACCACTCATCCTTATCCACCGGTTTACCTGCCTTTTCAGCAATTTCCATCTTGCTCCAAAACTCACGACAGTTTGTTACATTCTCATAGTACGACTTCGTGGGGTCGATAGTCAGTTCGCTTAAGTTTTTCCATTTATTGGGATAGCCCACTTTCACGTAGAACGTGGAAAGTTTTTCCAATCCCGCTTTCTTTGTGGCATCGCTCATCCATTCTTGTGCGTTAATGCGCTCTGCAAGACTCGTCTGGAGATTCTTAATCAGTTCTTCCATGCGTTTCTTGCTGCTTGCCGGGAAATAACGTTCACAATAGATTTTACCCAAAGCCTCGCCCATCTGGCTTTCCACCTGTGAAGTGGCACGTTTCCAACGCGGATAATCCTCTTTCGTGCCGCGCATTGTTTTGCTGAAGAAGTTGAATGCTTCCGCACGAACCTCATCACTCAAATATCCCGATGCGGAGCAGATGGCATCCCACTCCATGCGGGCGCGCAGCTCATCGGCGGTCTCGGTGGCAGTGAGTTTATCCAATCCGGCAAGGAAAGCCGGTTGTCCCACCACCATTTCCTGTATATACTCACTCTTCACACCCGTGCCATTGACATATTGTTCCAACTGTATGCTGGGATAATTCTCCTTGAACTGTGCCAAAGTCATTTTGTTATAGTTTGCCTCTGGGTCGCGAAGTTCCGTGCGACTCTTTGAAACGAGTGCCAATGCCGTCTCGAAGCGCACAATGGCATCACGTTTCTGTTCTGCCTGTTCCTGTGTGAAGCCAAAGAGTTTGAACATATTCACCACGTGCTGTTTGTAAGCATTGCGAATGTCGGTCGTTGCCTTGTCGTTGTCGAGGTAGTAATCCTTCTGCCCCAATGTCAGACCACCCTGATAAATGTTCAGAATATTCATCTTGGCGTTTTTCTCGTCAGCATCGAAACTGTACCCCATCGGAATGCCATAGCCATGAAGGATATATTTTGATTGAATGGCACGAAGCGCATCCAAGGTCTTGGCATTTTCCATTTCGTTAATCAACGGCATCAGCGGTGATACGCCTTCCTTGTTGCGACGAACGGAGTCCATGGCAAGTTTATAGAAATCGCCGAGCTTCTGCTCAATAGTTCCGGGCTTTGCCTTCTTCTTCAACAGTCCATTGAGGATGGTGTTGATGCGTTTGTTGTTGTCCTCTTGCAACTGATCGAAAGAGCCAAAACGCGAGTAAGCTGCCGGAAGTGGATTCTTCTTTTGCCATCCACCGGTAGCGAACTGATAGAAATCATCAGCCGGACGAACCGACTTGTTCAGATTGGCATCTTTCACACCCGCCTGACCTTGTGCCATGCCGGTCAGGGGAGCCGATGCAATCATCATCATTGGTAAAAATGTTTTAAGTTTCATAAAAAGTGATTTTAATATTGAATGTTTTATCGTTTGATAGTTTTTCATCTTTTGCCGAACCGACAAGGGGTCTGCAGTTCAGTGCTCATTCCTCAAGCTCTTCCAATTCCTCCGCCCGCTTCATCCATCGCTCGTTTTCTACATCCAACGCTCGTTGAATTTCCGTATATTCTGTTACAAGCTCCATGTTGCTTGCATTCGCGGAATCCATCAGAAGGCTGTCAAGTTCGGTTTTTCTCGTCTCCAATTTCTCAATTCTCCGTTCCGACTCTTCCACTGCTCGTTGCACTTTGCGTATTTTCTTTTGTTGTTCTTTACGCTCGGCATATTGTTGTTTGCCGGTGGAGGTCTTCTTCTCCACCGGCGTGTTATCAGACGAATGGGAAGCGAAAACGTTTATTGCCTCCGTGATATTCTCGGCATTGCGGGCACGCAGATAATCATAGATGCCACCCAAATGCTCGCGCACTTTTCCATTGCCAAACTCATAGACCTTGCTCACCAATCCGTCCAAAAACTCACGATCGTGCGAAACGATGATTGCCGTGCCATCAAAAGCCTTTATTGCTTCTTTCAGCACTTCCTTGGAGGGGATGTCCAAGTGGTTGGTGGGTTCGTCGAGTATCAAAAGGTTCACGGGCTCCAAGAGCAGGCGTATCATCGCCAGTCGGGAGCGTTCTCCACCCGATAGCACTTTCACCTTCTTCTCCGAGGTCTCTCCACCAAAGAGAAACGCGCCCAACATATCGTTCACGCGCAAGCGCATTTCTCCCTTTGCCACCTCATCGATGGTTTGGAATATCGTCAGGTTCTCGTCCAGCAATTGTGCTTGGTTTTGAGCAAAATAGCCAATTTGGACATTATGCCCTATCTTCAAGTTCCCACCAAACGGTATTTCGCCCATGATACACTTTACCAGTGTTGATTTTCCCTCACCATTCTTTCCCACAAACGCCACTTTCTCTCCCCGTTTGATGGTGAGATTTACATCGTCGAAAACCTGTTGCCCGCCGTAGTCCTTACTCAGCTCATCGCAGATAATCGGATAATCGCCACTGCGCAGGCAGGGTGGGAACTTCAGGCGCATGGCACTGTTATCCACTTCATCAACTTCTATCGGGACTATCTTCTCCAACTGTTTCACGCGTTGCTGCACCTGCACGGCTTTTGTTGCCTGATAGCGAAAACGCTCTATGAAGGCTTTTGTGTCGGCTATCTCCTTTTGTTGATTTTCATAGGCGCGCAGTTGTTGTTCGCGCCGTTCCTTGCGCAAGACGAGGTATTCATCGTATCTCACCTTATAATCCTCTATGCGTCCGCAAGTAATCTCCAATGTGCGGTTGGTTACGTTATTGATAAAGGCACGATCGTGAGAGACCAACACAACGGCTTTCGCACTCTGCGCGAGAAACTGTTCCAACCATTGTATGGACTCGATATCGAGATGATTGGTGGGCTCGTCCAACAACAACACATCGGGGTGGCGAAGCAGTATCTTTGCCAACTCCACACGCATACGCCAACCACCCGAAAACTCTTTCGTGGGACGATCGAAATCGGTTCTTAGAAAGCCCAATCCCATGAGCGTGCGTTCTATCTCCGCCTCATAGTTCTCGCCTCCCAGAAGCAGATAACGCTCGTGCTCCTGCGTGAAGTGTTCCACCAATCGGGCATAGCTCTCGCTCTCGTAATCGGTTCGCTCTGCCATCTCTCGCTGCATTCGCTCCAACTTTGCTTCCAGCTCCGTGTTTCCGGAGAACGCCTTGCGCGTTTCCTCCTTCACGGTGGTATCGTCGGAGAGTTTCATCACTTGTGGCAAATAGCCTATCGTCGCTTCGTTGGGCACCGACACCGTTCCCTCGGTGGGTTGGCACATTCCGCAAAGCAGTTTGAGCAAAGTGGACTTGCCGGCACCGTTCTTACCGACAAGGGCTATCCTGTCCCGATCGTTAATCACGAAAGAAACATCTTGAAACAAAGGCTTCACGCCAAACTCCACTTTCAAACCTTCTACTGAAATCATCGTTTTCCCTAAAAAAAATATGCCCTGCAAAGTTACAAATTTATTCCAAACAATTTCGATATCCAACAAGAAAACGAAAGAAAAAGCTCACGAATACTTGATGTATAAGCGATTATTTCGTAACTTTGCAGGAAAACAATCGATAATCTATGAATTTAAAATACGAAGACCTACCTGACGGTTGGGTGGTTTGCTTTCTCAACCAATGTCCCCGAAAAGAAACATGCTTGCGATACAAAGGTGGAATGTTGCTCCCTGACAACATTCACGAATGTAATTCCGTTACACCGATTGTTCTGAAATTGAAATCATGTCCATGCTTTCAAGAAATCGAGACCATTCGTGTGGCATTGGGATTTAAAAACATATTCAGAGAGGTGAAAGCTCGCCACGCCCCTCGCATGCGAGCTCAAATGACTCAATACCTCCATGGCAACGGCACGTATTATCGATATTATCGGGGCGAGAAGGCACTCTCCCCGAAACAGCAAATATGGATCAAAGAACTATTCAGAACATACGGCTACACACAGGATATCGAGTTTGATGATTACAAAGATACTTATCGCTTCTTCGATGATTAAGACCACATGAAATTACCAAGCAGTGGTAACAACATTACCAGCCTGTGGTAATACCATTACCAGCCTATGGTAATGCCATTACCAAGCAGTGGTAAAAACAAGTTGAACAAGCAAACTCAACCAATGTCGCCCATACGATAAAATAATATACACCAATTCTCCACTTCTTTACAAGTCGGAAAGGAACAAAAAGACCTATTTTCATGAACCCATTCACAACCTACATATCAAACAAGCTCAACCTCTCTGCAAAAAGTGTTGAAGCCGTATTAAACCTATTGGAAGAGGGGTGCACCATTCCGTTTATCGCCCGATATCGCAAAGAGAGAACAGGAAATCTCGACGAGGTGCAAATCACACGCATCAGCGAACTGAACGACAAAATCAAAGAGTTGGAGAAACGAAAAGAAACCATTTTCAAAACTATTGACGAACAAGGAAAACTCACACCGGAGTTGCGACAACAAATTACAAGCTGTCACAATTCCGCTGAACTCGAAGACATCTATCTACCCTATAAACCCAAACGCCGCACACGAGCACAGATTGCCAGGGAACAAGGGTTGGAACCACTTGCCTCAATCCTCATGCTGCAACGTGAGCAACACCCGGAGCGGGCAGCAAGACAATTCGTAAAAGGAGAAGTGGAAAACGAAGAGGAAGCAATAAAAGGAGCACAAGACATCATTGCGGAAACGGTGAGCGAAAACCGCAAAACAAGAGATATCGTGAGGGGACATTATAGACGAGAGGCCGTGATAACGTCAAGGGTCATCAAAAAAAAGCAAGAGGAGGACGGAGCGCAAAAATTTGCCGACTATTTCGATTTCTCGGAACCACTTCGGAGATGCAACAGCCATCGATTGCTCGCCATGCGACGAGGAGAAAATGCAGGCTTCCTTCGGGTAAGCATATCCATTGAGGAAGAAAGCTGCATGGAACAACTCAAACGGCAATACATTCGTGGATATGGGGCTTGTCAAACACTTATCGCAGAAGCTGTGGAAGATGCCTACAAACGACTCATTGCTCCAAGCATGGAGAACGAGTTTGCCACACTTAGCAAGGAGAAAGCCGACGAGGAGGCGATTAAGGTGTTCGCGGAGAACCTCCGACAATTGTTGCTCTCCGCTCCACTCGGACAAAAACGAGTGCTCGCGCTCGACCCCGGCTATGCCAACGGATGCAAAATCGCTTGTCTCGATGAGCAAGGCAACCTGCTCCATCACGAAATCATCTATCCACACCAACCCAAACGGCTCTACGCGCAAGCCACCGTTGCACTACAACGCATGATAAGGCAATACAAAATAGAAGCAATAGCCATCGGAAACGGCACCGCATCGAGAGAAAGCAAAGATTTCGTGGAAGAAACCATCAACATCAACGGAGCGAACAATGACAAGTTCCGGCATCCGGCAGTCTTTGTGGTCAGCGAGGATGGTGCGTCTATCTATTCCGCATCTGCCGTGGCACGAGAAGAATTTCCAAACGAAGATGTTACCACACGGGGCGCAATTTCCATCGGACGACGTTTGATTGACCCATTGGCAGAACTGGTGAAGATCGATCCGAAGAGCATAGGCGTTGGGCAGTATCAGCACGACGTAAATCAAAACTTGCTGAAACATTCGCTCGACCAAACGGTCATGAGCTGCGTAAACCGCGTGGGCGTAAACCTCAACACTGCCTCTAAACATCTCCTCACCTATGTCAGCGGACTCGGACCTGCCTTGGCACAAAACATCATTGACTACCGCCGGGAAAACGGAACATTCACCTCGCGCGAGCAACTGAAAAAAGTGAAACGATTGGGCACAACGGCTTTCCAACAGTGCGCGGGCTTCCTTCGCATTCCCAATGCCACCAATCCGCTCGACAACTCCGCAGTACATCCCGAGAGTTATCACATAGTGGAACAAATGGCGAAAGACCAACAATGTTCGGTTAGCGAACTCATCGCTTCGCCACAAATTCAAAAGAGAATAAAACCGCATGATTACATCACCGAAGACACAGGCTTGCCCACCCTGACCGACATTCTGCAAGAAATAGAAAAACCAGGACGCGACCCGCGCGGAGAGGCAAAAGCATTTGAATTCGACAAGAACGTGCATAGCATCGACGACCTTGAAGAAGGCATGGAACTGCCGGGTATTATCACCAACATCACCAATTTTGGTGCCTTTGTGGACATCGGTGTTCATCAGGACGGACTCATCCATATTTCCCAACTTGCCGATAAATTTGTTACCGATCCCACACGTGTCGTCAGGCTGCACCAACACGTCCGTGTAAAGGTGGTCCAAATCGATTATCGCCGAAATCGCATCGGACTGAGCATGAAGCACGTAAAGCAACCTTCCTGAAAGAAATTGTTAATTTGATAACTAAAAATGTTTTTTTAACATAAAATTTGAAATTATTACAATAAATATTTTTATCTTTGCCGGCAGAAATGATAATTCATCTTAATCGGAATGATTTGGGTTAATTATCTAAAACGTTATGAAGCCTACGGTCAAGATATTCATACTTTCCTTCTTTTTAGCATTAAACTTGCCATTAAAAGGTGCTGTTACCCCAGATTCGTATGTTGTCATACTTGAAAAAGACACAGCGTTTACGGTAACAGATTCATTGTTTTATGCCATTTCACAAAAGATTGTCTTCCCGGTCAATACCTATACTATCCCCCGACAGAATGCACTTCGGACAGAATTAGAACAAAAGCTGAAGGACTACTTACCGAACAAAGGATATGGTTTAGAGAAGATTATGGTGCGCGGCACGGCTTCTCCGGAGGGTTCTATACGCTACAACCAAGCGTTGGCGGGGAAACGCGCTGGGGCAATGCTCTCCCTATTGGAAAAATGCTTTGACTTGTCGGAAGAACATGAAACGCAAAAGACTATTGTGGCGGAAGACTACCTATACTTGCTCATGCTGATGAAGCAAAAAAATGATTGCGACTATCAACGAGTGGAACAAATCATTAATAGATATATCAATCGGAACTTGCGACAACTCAAGGCGGAATTGAAAAAGCTTGATGGGCAACGTGTGTGGAAACGACTTGCCGACACCTATTTTAAAGAAATGCGCATGGCGGCGGTTGTTCTTTTTTATCGAAAGAACAGCGTGGAGAGTAAAATCGCGCCAATCGACTTATCCGCAATACTCCCCTATCCCAATGCAATTCCCGAAGAACCACACAGCAGAAAAAGAGTGGATAACAACAAGAGAATTCCACGTCGCGAATGGTTGTCCATCAAGACCAACCTGCTTCTAGATTTTGCTTACATGCCGAACTATGACCGGTTTTGTCCGATTCCGAACATAGCCATAGAATATTATCCGTTGCACGGACATTTTACCTATGGCGCATCCTTCGATTGTCCATGGTGGCAAGATTATGATAGACACAAATATTTTCAGGTGCGCAATTATCAATTGGAGACACGGTACTATTTTCGGAACGGCGATGTCGAAAAAAACGGTCATGGGAGAGGAATGGCATACAAAGGGCTTTACTTGCAGGGATACGCCCATTTAGGGCTCTATTGCATCAGTTTTGATAAAAACCGAGGATGGATTGGAGAAGGAACTGGAGTGGGAATGGGTATCGGCTATGTGCAGCCTTTGGGAAAACAAAGCAGATGGCGATTGGAATTTGGAATGCAATTTGGCGTGATATATACTAAGTATGACCCTTTCCAATACGAAAGTCCCATATACCCGGATTTGCACGACAACCTTTACTACTATAAATGGAGACAATGGGGCAACTTCTTTAAGAAGCGACAACATCGATTTACGTGGATGGGACCGACCCGAGTGGGAATGACTCTCACCTATGACTTGCTCTACAGACGCAGAGCGAAAAAGGGTGTGAGCATGAAAAGATGGGAGATGGCAAGATGATAAAAAATGACAAGCCACTTTGTCGAAAATACCGATGCCAAAACTTCATCGCTTACCTCATCGGAATGATTACTGTTGGGATGACAATCCTGACAGCAATAAGTTGTGAACGAGAGCCGGAGTTACACCTTCACTATGGCAGCGAAATAGAAATTAACGTCCCCATCGTAGAAATTAACCTCGATGTGTTTTGGGATTATGCTGACACGAAGAGACCAACATACAATTGGCGCGATGAATGGTACTACGGCTGGGACGATAAAGATCAACAACTATTCGGAGATATCGGTTACACGAAACCTTCCGCTTTCAACATTCGCCGTTATTACACCGGTTTTGATGCCTACGCTCCCCACAAACGTGTACTTGCCGACATGATTAAGGAGCATTCCTTCTCAGCCGTTTACGATTGGGGATTTTGGGACTTGCTCGCATGGAATATGGTAAACTCGGTTGATGGAATTCAAAGTCTTCTCTTCGATGAGCAAACCACGCTGGAATCGGTAACGGCATATACAAACCAAACGATGAACTCGGCACGCTATCAAGCCCCAAAATACAATCGATCGTTCTACCAACCGGAATTGCTTTACGGCGCATATACACAAGCGGTGGAGATAAACAAGAGCTTGGATGGTTTCGCCTATGATGAGAAACGTGGGGTTTGGGTAAAAGAGATGGATATGCTGCTAGAGCCATGCACCTACATCTACCTCACGCAGGTCATCATTCATCACAACAAAGGTAAGATTACAGGCGTGGATGGCAATGCGAACCTCTCGGGAATGTCTCGAAGCGTGAACATCAACACAGGTGTGGCGGGCAACGACCCCGTTACCGTGCATTACAATGTGCGTTTCAAAACCAATTGCTCAATGCAGGGAGAACGTGTCGATATAGCCGGCGGACGCTTAATGACTTTCGGGCTTTGCAATATCAACGGAAACAAAAGAAGTTCAAGGGCAAACGATGGCATACGCCACTATATGGACTTGAAGATGCTGTTCAACAATGGTATGGATTCAACGCTGGTATTCGATGTTACCAATCAAGTGCAAAAACGTTTTAAGGGAGGGGTAATCACCATAGAATTGGATGCCGACACTATACCATTGCCCAAACGTTCGGGCGGTTCGGGCTTCGATGCCATCGTGAAGGATTTTGAGGATGGGGGCACTCAGGAATTTGAGATGTAAATTCAGCAACAGACAATTGAAGTCAGCACTAAGTTTCTCAACTCTCTATCCAGATGACACTTTACAAAAAACGTAAAAAAAGATTAGAAAATAAGAAAAGTATTATCAATTTAAATTTTTAAGTATGAAAAAAACTCATCTTTTACTTGCAGTTGCTGCTATCACATTAGCAAGCTGCGCAAACGACGACTATGTGGGCGAGGAGCAACAAGGAACGTCTGCAACATCAGGCATCATTGCTTTCTCTGCAGGTTCCAACGCCACGACTCGTGCCGACCTCACAGGCGAAGGCGCCGCAACAAAACTCGCCAACAAGTTCTTTACATATGGTGTAAAAACCGTTGGTGGTGCAGAAAATGTAGTATTTCCCACTTATACCGTTGCGTACAAAGGCACGGCTAACGCGGGAGTGGCAGGATCAACGGACTCTAACACCAAAGGTTGGGAATATGTAGGCTTAACAGGGTTTGATTCTCAAACTATTCACTATTGGGACTATTCAGCAACCAACTATACATTTCAAGCATGGTCATTGACAGATGGAGGTGCAACAGTTGAGGCAAAAACCAAGAATTCCCTTGAAGTGAAAGGTACAGCCGATGACCTTTCCAAACTCTATATTGCCGACCTTGTAAGCATCGACAAGAGCACTTCTACCACAGGTACAAATACCTATGGCGGGGTAGTAACATTCACATTCCGCAATGGTGCTACAAAAGTTCGCTTCGGTATGTACGAGACAATACCGGGATATAAACTCAGCAAAGTTACATTCCGCTCAAAAGCAAATAAGTTCACCGACAGCAATTCCAATGCTTTGCTTGACGGAACGTTCAATGGTCAAGGTGCGACATCCGGAACTTATACCGTAACTTATGGAGCTGATGGACACGTCAAACTCGACAACACAGCAACAGTCGCAGCTGCTGATCACCTTGATTTCGGAACATTCGATCAGGGGAACATCAGCGAGGATGGAGCTAATCCTACTTACGCGGGTGGTGGCTATCAGATTGTTCTTCCCAATGAAGACAACAATGCAGACATGACACTTTACATCGACTTCACGCTTACGGCTGACAATGGGACAGATGTCATTAATGTGAAAGGAGCGAGCGTTACCGTTCCGGCAGCAAGCATGAAATGGCTTCCCAACTACGCTTATACATATCTGTTCAAGGTTACAAAAGACATGAACGGTACTACTGGTCAAGAAGGAACCGATCCCACAAAACTTTATCCCATCACCTTCGATGCTACTGTAGTGGATGAAGCTGTGGTTAATCCGACCGTTGAAACAGAAGTAAAATAAAAATATGACCGGTAAGAGAACCGGAACATTTTTTCATGGGATTACGTACCTATGAGAAGATAAGGTCAGACAGGGTTCGACTCCCCGTCTGACTACGATAGTAAAAAAAATAAATCGTGCTAACGCGCCGGAGTGCGTGCACGCGAAGAACTAACAAATGAGAAGCTGTGCGTTTTTAAACATATTCATGACATGGACGGGGTTGCTTATGGTTATCATCTTTGTCGCTTGTTCGGACAAAGATGTATTACCTACCGACACCACGGAAACCAACGCCAAAGATGCAATAGTGTTTGGTGGCAAATTGAGTGATAACCGTGCTACGACGACGAAAACTCGATCCATGGATTTGGAAGACTTCAACAATACGTTCAGGGTATTTGGCTATAAAAATACTACATACGATGCTAACTCCGAAACATATGCCGGATTGCAGACGGTGTTTGGAGGATATGAGGTAATCCACCACTCCGGGACGGCGGGAACTACGGAAAGTAATCGAAATGATTGGGAATATGCCAACAGCACCAACCAAACCTTACATTATTGGGACAATGCCGCAAAAGCCTACCGCTTCGCGGCATACTCCCCTTTCACCGCGACAGTCACAACGGAACAAACGGGAACAAATATCACGTTCGATTTCGCAATCAGCACTAAGACAGAAGCCGATATAGCTGCCACACCTTTTTATTCAAAGATGTGGTTCTCCAACAATAATTACCCTACATACACAGCTTATGGCTCGGTGGTCACAATAAGCTTCGTTCGACCGTTTTGCAGAGTACGTTTTATTTTGCAAGACGAGAAAGGAAACATAATCACAACAGAGAGTGAGCTATACAAACACCTTTCCAAGAACACCATCAAGTTCAAGCCTGCCGATTCCAACCGGTTCATAGTGACCGGAGGAAGGATAAGGGTGTCTTATCCCTTAATAGGAACTAACAAAGAAGAAACGCTCTCGACTATTGCCGGCACATCGACAGACGACAAGCTGGAAGCAATGACAGATCCCTATGAGGACACTCCCGTACTCGCAACAACCGAGAAGAAATGGTACACCTTATTCCCGATTGGGACACAGGGAGATTACGTCATGTCATTGGACTACAATGGTCATACGAGAACAGCTGTGGTGCCTGCTAAATACACCACATGGAACGTGGGATATGAATATACCTTCGTATTCAAAATAAGCGAAAGCAAACTGACCTTCCTACCCGACCTTTATGTTTACACAAAGTGGCAGGCAGGTTATTCGGAGAATACCACATGGTAAGCATGAGAGAAAAAAGACGAAGATTGAAAAGAGAATTTGAAATGAAGATATGCCCTGTTCTTACCCTTCTTATGGGGATGATATTATTAATGGGATGCAGTAGTGAGAATGTTCAACCTGAAGATGATCACTGCACATTAAGGGTTCCCATCGAGGTTGCCATAGAAAACAACCCCATTGTTCAAAGTAGGACTATGGGCGATCCCGGCTACAACGATGAGTTACAACCACCCAAGCATCTGTACATATTCGCGTGGATTCAAACCGGCACGAACAATTACGAACTGTTATACATCCATCGGAAAGATATAGTCGCATCAGAATGGAGCTACTTGCCGGGCGTGAGCGGAGAAGACAATACCGCACGCTATCAGCTGAACGAGAATCTGTACCTCACATTTTCTTCACAAGTAATGAATGCTACGGAGAAAACGAACATGGGACGTATTTATGCCATTGCTTCCTCGCGACCTTTCACTTTGCAACAATTGGAAACAATGCTTGGAGATACTTATAAAAATGTACTTAGATCACCTGTTCCACTGAAGACCACTACGTCGCCTGACATGGCGTTACAAGCTGCTTTGGTGGATTTAGCAGATTGGACCGGTGAAGACTTGCGCGACCTTTACAGCAATCCACTTGGTGATCCTCAAACAGACCTAAAGAACATAGCTAATGGCAGAATTGTTTATACTGCGGCAAGTGCATCAAAGGCATACGTTGGAGATGTGCGTCTCTATCACTGCGCCGCAAAGATTGATTTCACATGGGAGGTAGCACCAGAACTGCGCAATACTACCAGCGTGAGGAGAATTACAATAAAAGAACTGCCAACCATATGCAAACTCTTCGAGCCCACAAAAAACCGCGTGGGGCATAAAGAACAAAGCATCATGACAACAACCCCCACAAAATGGACGGGAAGAGAATATATTTATGCCCTGCAACCTCAGAATGGCTCTATAAAATATGATGTTGACTTTGACGGCAGAACCGGTATCACGGACAAAACTTTCAGTCCCACATCCCCAAACCCGACTTTTACCGGGTGGTATAGAGTGATTGCCACTATAAAGTAATACACGATAAGCATTACAAAAGTATGATACAACGAAAGTTATTCCATATATTATTTCTAATCTTGACGATTTCTACCAGTGTAAACGCACAGAACATCAGATATGTCAGTAAATCCGGTGCCTATACTAACGATGGAAAGTCGTGGGCTACGGCAAAAATCAATATACAGGATGCCATCAACGACCTTGTCGATAACGGACTTACGGGTGAGGTTTGGGTGGCGAAAGGAACTTACAGCCCTACCGAAAGCACTGAATCAGGAGGAGGAAATACACTATATCTGTCGTTCAAGATACCTGCCGGCATAAAAGTTCATGGTGGTTTTTCCGGAACGGAAACCACTAAAGAAGAACGTGAGAAAATCAATAATGAGAACATGGGCTGGTTTTACGCTCATCAAACCATATTAACCGGCGACTTCTCAAAGGAAGCGGAGTTTAAGTGGAACTCCGTAAAGAAGAAATACGACACATCATTCTATGGCAATTGCTATCACGTGGTATGGTTTGCCACCAATGGTTTCGACAGCAATGGACGTGGACTTCCACTTGATGGAGAGGCTTTGCTGGAAGGGTGTATTGTGAAAGATGGGAACGCAAAGAACTCTACCGTGGAAGGACATCCACACAACGCCTATGGGGGCGGTATATATATGGTGGAAGGGGCAAAGGTAACTAACTGCCACATCAGCCATTGCGAAGCCTCACGCAACGGTGGTGGCGTCTATATGGACGGTGGTGGCAAAATGGAACATTGTTTTGTCGTTGCTTGCCAGTCGTTGGGAATAGCTGCTACCAATGGGTTTGGTGGTGGTGTTTGTATAGACACGAACAATTCTGAAAAATCACTGGGCATATCACGTTCGATAATAGCCAGTTGTGTAGCACGCATGGGAGGAGGGCTCGCCATTAACGTAAACGAACTAACTTCTCCAAATGGAAAAGATATTAGGTTTAAGCCTTATGCGTCCGCAACGGTCATTGCCAACAATACGGCTACAACCGAAGGAGGTGGGGTATATTTGAACAGAGGAGGTGCTATTACGCAAATGACCATTGTAAGAAACCGTTGCGATGGTGTCGGGGTTACATCCAATAACGTAACGACAGGGCGAGCAGCAGGGCTTTATTGTCGCGACAAAGCCTACATTCTCAACTCGGTTATTTGGGGAGGAGAATGTCCCGCCAACGATGATATTCAATATGCCACATCGCGTTCTGTTTATGATGACAACCTGAAAGTAATCATGAAACATTGCTCGCTTTCCAAATCTGACTTCGTGGATTGGAGCGGAACAAAAAAACTGAAAGTTCTTTCTCTCTCAATGTTTAACAGCCCAACCGAAGAAGCGGATATTACAAACGGCTCAATAGCCTCTAACGCTTATCCAATGTTTTCAATGCCATCACCAAAGGCCGGATACGTCTCAGACGATGGTAACAATACGCAATACAACTATCAATGGAAAGTGGGTTTGAATTCCTCGTTACTCAACGTAGGCATACTTCCTGTAGAAATTGATCAGGAGGGCGTTTTGCCATTCGGCGAAACAGAAGAAGACGTAACTTACAAGAAGTTTTATCCACGATCAACATTAGGGGCATACAGCTTTACGAATATGAGCATTTCTCCAAATGAAGAGAGGAACAACGTTAATTATTACGTAGACTCAAATCCTCAAAAAGGCTCCGAAGCACTTTCACTTGGTTTCAGCTGGGATCATCCGCTACCTTTCTTATCGGATGCTCTTTACGACGTTAAGCGGAACGCGATGAAGTATCAAGGGAAGACTGTAAACATCTATGTAAAAGCGGGTAAACAGTACAACACGAACTCATTTGTACAGGGACGCATCAGATTGATTCCCCTGGAGATACCAAGCAATGTAAATATATATGGAGGTTATCCATGTGAACTGACAGGCACACATCTCGAACAAGAAATATCCGGGAACACCTACCGGAGGAACCCACTGCGGCATCCGACCATTATTATGGGAAACATCACCACCGACTATGAGACGAATGTAGCGCATCTCATCACTTTCAACAACTCAAAAAACGTTGTCTTTGATGGCTTTCAAGTGAGATATGCAAACGCATCCTCTACTTTACTTGCCAACGAGGACAAAAATGGTGCCGGCATGACATTTCTTCAGGGAGCACAAGTTAAGATAAGAAACACCATTATTGCCGGGTGTACAGCCGAAAAGGGAGCGGCAATTTATGCTTCGGGAGCTTGCAACTTGGAGTTTGAGAACTGTATTATTCACAACAATGCATCATCATCTCTAAACGGAATCATCTATTCCGAAGGAAAAGCTCGGCTATCGTTCAATCACTGCGATTTTCTTCGTAACGTGGGCTATGTAAGCTATCTTGAAGGACAATCCACAAAACAAACTTACACCAATTCCATTTTCTTCGGCAATATGGATAACGCCATCGACAATACCAACCAAGAATCTGGTGGAGGTATCGATCATGCTCTTCCAGCCTTCGCTGGCAATACGAAAGGGGTTAGCGGAAGTTACTGTATGTTTGATAAAAAGTCGGCATCGTTCAGCGACCAATTCGGTGGAAACCAGCTCGGAGAATGGCAGTACAATCTTCAATATACATTCAGCAATGGAGCCGGAAGTGGATATCCACGCTTCCTTAATCCAACAAAAAATACAGGGGTATCGCCCGATGGCGACATCACTTTCAATGGCAGTGCCACATCGTTTGAGCCACACAACGGCAACCCGATGGTAAATGCCGCCAATCATGAAGGCGACCATACTACATGGGGCACAGACATCAGTACCATCACCACACGCGACTATGGTGGGCTACCCGACATTGGGGCTGTGGAAAACCATAAATCAACGAAAGCTGCCGGTGGAGAGAATGCCTACGAGGACGGACAACCGGTCTTCGGTGGAGTTACCTTTGTGCGAGATTATAATACATACACTTACGATACTAATGGGAATGCGACTTTAGACACATCAGACCTATCCACAGAAGGGCGTGACGGATCATCATGGGCAAAAGCAATCAATGGTAACGCCTCCTACAACTTCACGACAACAACCATCAATTACCCTCTTTCCAAACCTATTAGTAGCAACATAGCCAATCCTCAACCCTATAAGTTGGGAATGTTATCCGGCAACAATATCAACAATCCTGTTTACTACGCAAAGAACATAAGTGGCGACAAGATCCGAAATACATTGGAAAAGGAAGATGGAGACGATTTTATTTTCATACAATCCGGCAATGGGTATTATATCTATAACCTGACCAAAGAGAAATACGTATGCTATAAGGATGCCAAAGAAGGAAAAAGCAAAATTTATTTGTCGGACTCCAATACTTCCAACGCGTTATGGCGGCTTAAAACTTCCAGTACGAATCCAAGCTATCTCACCTATCTCATTCAGCCTCAAACCACCTCTAACATTTCTTTTTCACCATCATGGAATTTTATGGGTGGTGTTGAAAATGATTTAGGGTTGTATAGAGGTACTGATAGTAACAGTAATTGGCAGTTCTTCAAGAAAGATGTGCAAACCAATACTGTAGTAATGAATGGGCTTCAGTACGCAGTCAACAATGCCGAGAAACAGATGGCGAAAAACTACACCAAACGCATCACAACGCAAACTGAAAAATATGCATCAAGGAACAAGCAAACCACACACACATACTACGACTTCACTCCCACATCTCAAAATCCGTTACAAGAGGTTTGGGTAGGAGCAGGCATCTATACAAATCCCAAAGGTTACGTTTTGCGCAATCACGTGCAAGTTTTTGGAGCTTTTCCTAAATTAGGTAACCCCGGAAAGGATCAACGACACCCACAGTTGACAGAAGGTATCAGCCTATCGCGCACCGCTGCGGGCGTGAATATTAGAGATTATGAAACCATCTTGCAGACTAACGCCAACATTCTTGAACGAGACTTACATAAAAATGATGTAAGCGTACTCAGCCAACCTGAAGAGTGTCGAGTAACAGAGAATGCCTTGTCCAACATCCCTGCCAACCGAGTGATCTATGAAGGAGCGATTTGGGATGGTTTCACACTTAGATATGGTTACAAGTCAGCTCTCCCCAGAGGGGGAAGTGGACGTCGGGATGGCGGAGCCGGAGTGCGTCTTTATGAGAATGCACAAATAGTGAATTGCGTTATCCGAGATAACCTCATGGAAAAGGGTTATGGAAGAGGCTCGGGAATATATGTCGATGGCTCCACGATTATTAATTGTTATATCATGAACAACCTCGCGCAAAACACAAGTCAGATTTATGGTGGTGGCTTATACATGATAAAAGGAACTATATACAATTCCGTGATAACTGGTAATGATCTCGGCAGCAGCGGAGAAAGACTTGGTGCCGGAGCATTCTTTGAATCGGCAGATTTCTACAATAATACAGTTGCGAACAATAAGAATGGAGCCGCGTTAGGAGTTTGGACAGCTTCCGCAGACGATGCCCACCTTACAGTATATAATTCCATTGTAATGGGAGGAGACAATAAATTGATAGATCGTAGCAATTCCACTCCGATCACGTTTAAGTACAGTTTCCTTCAAAGTTCCCAAAACGCGCCCAATGACAGATATTTCACGATTTCCGATCACAATCAGGTTTATTGTGGCAGATTATATAATGCCAATATCTATCATCCATTCGCCAAAGACTACACAGAGGCTATCACACAATATGATTTCCGTTTAACGCAAAAAGACAACTACAACGCAGTAAACTCAGGTACACAATTCATTGATTTGAATGGCGATGGTAACGATGATATCACGTTGCCCGAATACGATATGGATTACTCGGAGCGCGTGCAGGATTGCGAAGTGGATATAGGTGCCTTCGAGTACAACGGAGCCTATAGCATAGCTCCTGACATCACCACGGTGCCGGGACAGGCTATCTTCTATGTAAGTCCATCAGGTCGAGGCAACGCATCTGCAAATAGTCCGGCACATGCAGCCTGCTCAAGCAAACTACAGAAAGTACTCGACTCTGCAGGAAGATACAAATACCTTCATCCCGAAAAGCGCGTTATCGTGAAAGTGGCAAACAGCAAAACGCTGGAAGAAACTGACACACCATTCAAATATTATGCTACCCGCACCACCTATGAGGGAGACCAAGACGTAAGAATATGGTCCATCATCGTCCCGCGAGGCATAGAAATTTGGGGAGGCTATACTGATGAATACAAGAGCGATGCCGACAATGGCTTCTATTCTACAGAAGGCGGATTCAAGGACAGACGTAACATTATCGCACATCCTACATATTTCGATGCTTATTATTACAACAAAAGACAGAAAGTTAACGTATATACTTATCATGTATTGACATTTACAGATAAAGTGTTCGATGGTGAGGGACTACCTTATATGGAAGGAGATCGAGTTGGGGAAAACAGTTCATTCTCCAGCTATTTAGGTAAGTTTATTTCCATGACAACAAAAACAAGCGATCGAGCTATAGTCGATGGCATCTTCATCACTGGTGGCAATGCCAACCTTCGGGTTCGGGCATCGGGAGTAAAAGCAAAGAACATCAATCAGTTTGGTGGAGCTGCCATAGTAACCGACTACGCTCACATTCGTAACTGCATCCTTCGCAACAATGAAGGTGTCTATGGAGGGGCACTGGCACTTACCCATAAGGCACTTGTGTCAGGATGTTTGCTCGACAAGAATACGGCAGACTTTGGTGGAGCAATCTATGTTTTGGAAAACGGAACAGATCTTTCCGATGGAACAAAGGTAAACACAACTACGGATAACACATCGAACATGGCAATGAACATGGCGCATGTTTACACCTCAACCATTGTAAACAATAAGGCAAATATTCGTGGTGGAGGTATTTGGTTTGGGCAAGACGAGGCTAATGTACGAATTAACTCCACAGCTGTATGGCAGAATGAAAGCCAAGATCAGGCGAATATCTCCGGACTATCCAATCCCGAGAAACCCTCCGGAAGCAATTGCAGTGCGCTCGACTTCTATCCCTTCTCTTACTGCGCCACTCAAAACATCCGCTTATCCGGAACCAATAACATCAACCTGCGCAACCTTAATAGGGAAGGTGTGCGCTTTGCCAAGAATGGGATAACCGATGAAAAGACATTGGCAGAGGAAAGCAACAGTCAAGGTTTCAACAAATTCAATGACTTTGGCTACTACGCCATAACCAGCTATTCCGTATTAACGAAAGCAGGAATGACAGAAAACGAATATGAACAGTTGAAGAATATCGGACTTTCTGAAGCCGACTTTGCCGGAACCAACCGCTATGCCGGTTCTTCCAGAACTTATATTGATATCGGAGCGAGGGCAGTAGAAAAGAATATCCAGTCGGACAACTTGATGCTCCGCCTTTTCGTTACCCGACCTGAAGATATTGACATGAATGCCGCAGAGGCAATGATGAGCATCAATACTACGGAAGGCAGTCCCGGCTATGATGCCGACAAAGCCTACTACGCTCAAGAAGGATCATCGTTCGCTTATCCCATGCAGAGCATACAGGATGCGCTCGACTATATCCGGCAAATGCGTTCCATACAAGAAGATGGCGAACTCCTTTCACCCGATGCCAACAACCTACCTTTCGAAATTTGTGTGTCAAGAGGTGTGTATTACCCCACTCGAGACGTGGCAGGTTCGTATGGAAACGCCTTAGACAACACTTTTCTTATTCCGGAAGGGGTAAGCATCATAGGAGGCTTCAACGGAAAACGTGCCGTAAAAGCGGATGGAACAGAAACCGGGGCAAACAATTTCTATGGTCGTTATAACATAAAAGGTTATATTCAAACTCCGGGCGATGGAATCTATGATTTGCAAGACAATATTACGCAGGTAAGCATTCCGGACGTTACGATCACAAATTCTAAAGGCACCACCTACGTGCTTCATCAGCTGCCTATCGAGATAATGACAAAAAACAGAGAGCGAATTGATCTCAATGCAAACAACATCATAGAGCCATGGGAATTCGTTCATCAAACCACACTTAGCGGAAACGTCTATAACATATCGGAACACGGCGTTCTCCATGTCATCTCTATTTTCCCTGATCAAGTGGCAGCAGGAGCTTTGCCCTACCGACAGGTTGATAAGTCGGCAACTTATCAGAGTTCCGGAGATGAGTTTGGTTATACAAGTTTCGAGGTGGGACAGCCGGTGAAGTTGGATGGACTTACCATCACCGGAGGTTATGCCGGAAACTATATTGAGGGGGCTTTGGAAGACGAAGAAAAATTCTTTTATTATCATGGAGGAGGTATCTTGATTGATGGTGATCGTTATTGCGATGATTTCAATCGAGGCACAACAACAGGCTCAGTATATAAGCATACGAACGTAGCAAATGCCATAGCCTATCGAGACATTCCCTTGGTGATAACAAAATGCAAATTCGAGAACAATCACGCGGGATATGGTGCAGCCATATCCGCCAACACCTCATTGAGTGTTTATAGTTCTTCTTTTGAACACAATATTGCTGAAGCGGGAAAGGACGACAATGTAAGTTATCAGGGAAAATTGTACGATGTGGCATATCCCGGCCATGGAGGAGCCATATATTCCACTTGCAGGTTAATCGCGTTCAACACCATCTTCGCCAACAACGAAGCTTACGACAAGACACTTGACATCAACCCAATCTCCTACCATTCCTTGAGAACGCAGATATATGGCACATCCGGCATAGAGCCTCCGGTAAGTCTCGGAGGCTGTGGTGGTGCGGTTTATTCAGGCAAACGTGGTTACCTACATCTGACCAATTGTAATTTCGTACACAACATGGCAAATGCTTATCCCGCCGTGTTCACCATGAATCCCAATAAGATGCCGAAGGATGAAAACAATAGCCAGGTTTCAAAATATAGTCAGATTATCAATACTTTATTTTGGGGAAATGAAGTGAACGAAGACATGAAGAAGAAGTGGAATGATAATCCTTATTTCAGTTTCTCCTCGCAATTGATCTGCAATTATGGGAAGTACGACAGAGATGGGAATTACAATCCGAGATTTCAGGAAGGCAACGTGCCACTCTCTCAAGAGCAACTCAACGAGAACTATAAAGAGATGGCTTGGTTCTGCGCCTATGAGAACGAAAGAGGCATCACACAAGTGAACAAGAGCGATTTGCGCGAGGTGAAATTTAATCCTCTCATACACATAGAACTTCAACTAAAAAATGCCAACAAGGGGAAATATCAAAACTGCAACCTTTCCTTATCCGGTGAAAACAATTCACTGGAAGGTCCCAATTTCGTCAACCCTTCTCGTGAAGCAGGCTATGCAGGCTATATGGAGAGCGCGGATTGGAGTCCTGCCAGATTGAATAAGCTCACTGACAATGGAAGTGGAAAAATACTGCAAAAGATCACACGGCAGAACGATAGCTACAAAGCGGAATTCGCGACCTATACCGAGGCAAACGAAATACCACCGGAACGAGCCGGATACAGCACAGAGCAAGTGGGCGATTACATCACGGCAGGAGCATACACTACTTCTCGATATTTAAAAGATTATCCTGCCAACAACATGAACTTGCCTATCGGAGCAGACGATTACATGACATCGGCATACGTTCAACCTGACGGCACGCAACAACAACTCTATCGTATCTCTTACGACCCCAATCCCACGCATAACCACACCTATATTGACATCGGAGTGTACGAATATCCACATACCGAGCTCCAATATGCCACAATCGGTGATGAAGTGGACGTGTTATGGGTATCGCCAACAGAGAAACCGGAAAACGGACTGCCTGACGGCAGCGCATGGAGCCAACCCACGTCCGACCTGCAACGAGCAATAGAAACGTTGCTCTCGAGCAGAAACGGGCATCGCAAGGAGATAAGACTGCTCGATGGAACTTATACCCCTACGTACAAAATTAACAATCGCTTGGCATTCACTATCGACACACGAAAAATCAATGAATCTTCGATGCTCCCTCTCGATGCCGAGGGAAACCCCATGGAGGGGTACGGTGTGAAATCACTAACCATCAAGGGGGGATACAGCAGAGAACTCAACAACGTGTACGACACCAAGGAATACCCGGCTATCATTCGCCAGCAAAATCGTGCAGATGCCACTTCAAACACATGGAATCATCTCATTTATATTGCCGATGCAACACAACGTTATGGGCAAAAGAACAATAACATAGACAACGAATACGGCAACGACACCGGATATGGGTGGTGGGCAGCTCCCGGGATAAATACATCCAAGGTCATCAACACCATCCCAATAGAAATCGATGGCATTAGGTTGATAAATAATCAAGCATTATCTAATACAAAAGGGACTACTATCTGCTATGCTGACCAGAAATTTGACGATCAGTTCAACCTGACGACATCAGAAACCCCTACCTATAAAGCAAAACAACCTACATCCGCCAATTTATCAAAGGTGGTTTATTATAAAGACGATACATTCACCGAGGTCTCCGATGTTCCTACATCGGATTTTAAGCGTGAAGGACAGAAATACTATACCGATGGAACTTATACTACGGAAACTTCCGAAGTAACACCATTCGTGAAATATGGCTATGTGGAGAAAGAAAATCCTGCCAAGCTAATTCTCAGTAAGACTATCGTGATGAACAGTGGCACACACCATGATGCTTCCGCCGAAAATGATAAAAGCTCATCGGCTGTTTACATCGGGAAGAATGGTGGTACTGCCCTCCTTTACAATGACGTGTTGCACAGCAATTACGGAGACCCGATTCAATCAGAATGTCAAACCATGATTATAAACAGCACCATCGCACTCAACTCCGGACTTGTGGACATTACAGGGGGAGACAAAACGGACAAATCGGTGATTTACAACAGTGTGTTTTGGTGTAATAATCCCATGGGACAAGATACATTCGGCAAACAATTCAACCTCATCAACTACACGAATGAGGCTTCGAGTGGGGATATTTTCAAGTATAATGCTTTTACGGGTGGTAATATGGAAGCCACCGACTATACTGCCGGAGGGGTGGTTGCCAATCACTTCAACGTAGGACTCTCGAACAATAATTCAGATGTCATCAACGGTCCCAATTTCTTGGATCCGGAGAATACGGATATAGAATCGCGCAACTTCTCCATCAATCCTTCATTAAGATTGCTAAATAAAGGAAAATCCAACCTCTATAACGACAACTTGGCAACAGCATTTAACGTCTATGACATTGCGTGGCTTCCCACCACACGCCATGATGCCGGAAGCAATGCACGTTTCGTTTTCGATATTGACCTCGGCGCATACGAATATCAAAATGAGCTGGAAAGGGTCATTTACGTAAACCCCAACTCCACGGTAACGGGACGAGGCAACTCTTGGGCAAGTCCATTGGGACACGGAAACCTGCAAACAGCAGTGGATCTTGCCGCCGTCTATCACGTGAACAATCCAACGGAAGAAGCTTATGTCTTCGTGAAAGGCGCAAGTGCCACCAACGCCGGGCTGCACACCGACGAGACACTTATCTTGCGAAACGGCGTAAGCGTATTTGGAGGCATCAGCCCGACCTATACGGCTGATTGCAAGAAGACAGACCATAGCTCGGGCGTTTTCACGTTCGAAGAATCGGTGCTGAAAGAGTATGTTACCAATCTCCTGAACAAACGTGAGGGTATTGTCAGCACGTTGGGAAGTAATACGAAAGTAAAAGGAATAAAAATTGCTCCCAACTCCGTGTTCGATACTACCAATACAAACATCGTGTCGCTCGCCGATGGTTTCGTGGTTACGGCAGCCACGAATGCTAATCCAAAAGGCATCGTTACTTCGCCGGTAATAGATATCCGACCTGCCGACGCAGAAGCAATAGTGGCATTGAGAAATATCGTTGTTCATCATAACGACTTATCCGCCACAAGCTCAACAAACATTGCAATCGTTGATAATGCATTATTATATGAAGCGCTGTTCCATCATAATAAAGTAGCAAACAATGCATCGGTACTGAAAATCGGAAATAAAGGATATGCCGTAAATATCACCGCCGAAGGAAAGACTACGGGGGCTGACGACTCTGCTCCCTATAATGGGAGTAATGATGCGCACATCTATTATTCTTTGGTAAATTATGCGGAACAGGCAGCTACGGAAAACACTCTTTCCGGATATAATTATCCGGTGAGCGATGCCAACCTGAATTATCAGCTGACGGAGCAAAGCAAACACATAGACGAGTGTCCCGCACAAAACCCAATCGAGCCAATCTCTATACTCAGTAAATTCATCAACTACACGTCTGACCGGGATTTGCTCGGCAACCCTCGTTTACTCCGTGGGGTAAGCAAGAAAGATAAAATTGACAGAGGAGCTTTTGAAACATGGAAAATAGATTATGCCAGCGTAAAGACAACAGATGAACAAGGATTCTATCCTCATGACGGTTCGGTTGTTTACATCATGGAAGACAACTCGCTTGTAAGTGGACACTCGCTTGTTCCCTCCTATCTGCTCTTAAAGACCGGATCCAGTCTCTATGGAGAAGGCAACAACGTACAGGCAGCATATCTCGCAGTGGAACGTCAACTGAGAAACGGTGGAGCGATAGTCAGCTTCCCCTACCCGATGAACTACAACACAAATGTTACAACACCAAGTTACGATGATGACGGTGTGCTGACATTGACAAACAGAGACAACAAGGCATATACTTACAACGGCTCTGAACGCGCTAATTGGAACTACCACTTCATGAAGAGCGAATCGACTTGTTGGGACGAGACGAAGAATGAGGTAGATGCGAACAACGGAGTGCTGTATGCTGCCACACTTGATGCCACTTACAGGTTTACCGGTAAAGGGGTGTCCATGAAAGACTATCTCTATACAGAAATGAAAGACGCGGACTTTAAGACCGTTACACTACAACAAAACGATGACCGATTATCAACAGTAGGTGGAGCCGACTTCACATCGAAAGAAGATATGGGATGGAACTGTTTCGGCATTCCTTACCTCGTAAGTTCCTACAAGTCATACGAAAAAGAGACGTTCACGGGCAATAACAAATACAACATGGATATTCCACACACCCTGTGGCTGTATTATGACGGAAAGTATCAATCGGATGGAACGACGCTTGCAAACGGCGATGGAGGTTTTTACAGTGTATCATCATGGAAGACGGATGACTGGCATCTTGCCACGGAAGAAACACCCCGGATATGGGTGGGGGAAGGTATCTTCACGCAAACAACCGTTGTGAGCAACAACGAAGAACTTACCTTCTTCCGTCCGTCATACAACTTCTCAGAAAATCAAAATACGAAGAAGAAAAGCGGAACTCGCCTCTACGTCGGAGACAGAATGAAAGATGAAACGCCCATGCCTTTCAATGTCAAGACACGCGGACACATCATCTACATCACCGGACTTCAAGGAAACGAAGAGATTACTATCTACGACAGTTCCGGAAAGATTTACAACATGACACGAGCAACACATTCACAGTACTCCACCGCCGTTCCCATCAATGGTGTGTTCATCGTAAAAATTGATAATTATAAAAAGAAAATACTTATCAGATAATGGAAAGATCCGAACATCGCTCGCTTGCCGACTCCATCCTTTAGGTACAATGAAAAAATCGCTCGGACATTCAGACGAAAAAATGGGAGATATATTTCTGTATTTCCCATTTTTTATTCCGTACACTCCTCTGTGGCTGTTCAGGAGTAACTCTTCCTTTTCATCCCAAATTGATGACGCGAGTTCGGGATAAGAAAATCTTTAGAAAAGTTCCAATTGCCTTGATTTCTCTACGTGTACCGGCAGTGCCTCCGGCTTATTGTCAAAGAAACAATAGGCTGTAAGAGCAGAACATAAGTTCATGATGAAATTATGTATTGATCGATGCTGTGAATGTACAAGGTTAGCCTTGTTCTTTAGCAACTCGTTGATACATTCGATGATGTATCTCTTTCTAAGCATGATTCTGTCATACATAGGCATAAGTTTGGGTACTGTCCTATAAAA
>NZ_SDIK01000063.1 GCF_008016795.1 Prevotella brunnea | reverse complement strand
ATGTGCGTTGACGAACAACTCTCGGTCATGATACATCAGGGAGTTCATGATTAATGACTGAAGGGTAACAAAACCCTCGCTGCTGCTTGTGTAATTCGAAAGAATTTCCGAAATTTGCGAATGTGTAAGTTTCATTTTTTTCTTTTTTAAAGTTATCAAATACAAAGATAAGAAAAAAGAAGCTTACACACTTTTATAGGACAGTACCTTTCAAAACGAAAGGCAACACCGATGTTGTTCAAGGAATCATATTTGAAAAAGACGGATGTAGTTTCAGTGGCTCAAAGATAGACCGAACGTGCTCTTTCTCTCGCCTCAATGCTGAGATAGAACAAAATTCTCACAAACATGAGAAAACTAATCTACAAAATGAGCCTATGGTAGATTCTGTAGATGAAAGCTATATCATTACCGACCTATCTGAAGCAATTAGTAAAGTGTTTTCTATGCCAACACCAAGTAATGGCGTAGATGTTGATGAGCTCCGCTTCCAAAAGAAACTTCGCAATAGAGCTAATCGCAAACGTAGAATTTAATCACATCAAATTTATATCAGTATGAATAACGAAATAGCACCTGTTCTTGATATGCTCGAAGAACTTAAACAAGAATGCAAAGCCATCAGTAAGGCACAGATAGAACTGCGCACTACTATTGCAGAACAGCTATCTATTCCAAAGGGAGATAGTGTTAAAACACAAGAAACCGTGCAAATCCATCTCTCGAAAGAAACCCAAGCCAAAATCAAGGAACACCAACTTTTTGTTTTGGAGGCACTATCAGAGTCGAGTAAGAAGCTTGACCCAAAGTTTGAAGCCTTGCACCAGCTCATCAGTAAGCAACAAAAGCCCATAGAATTTAAGAACTACTCACTATTTGCCAGCGTACAATTAGCCGAGCGCCTGTTGCTTTTATTTGTCTGCGGACTGGTCATAGTCAGTTGCTGGTTCTTCGGTATGGGAGCCAACCAACTGCAAACAGCCTCTGATTACGACCTGCGTTATCGCTATCTGCGTATGCAGGGCAAAGCCACGCCTGTAGACCTCGCCCATCTCGACAGCATCTTTATCACACATCGCAATCCCAAAACCATTCGGCAGATACAACAAAAGGTAGTCAATTACGAACAAGCCCTGCAACGACAAGCCGAGTTATTGCTACAACAGGATAAGATTAAGCAAGAACAAAGAAAACTAAAGAAGCATTTGAAGAAATAGTGAACACTCCAAGAAATTGTTTCATACAACTTCTTGGAATGTTTGATAATTAAACTATTCTTTGACCTTCAACTTGGTTAATCCTTTATTTTTATTCTTCGCTTGTAGATACCTTTATCTGTATGAATTTGATAATTATATCTTCTGTATACACTCATAATAAATAGAAATTAATTAGTCATCCAATTTATGGGATTTTCTTTTTTGTATCCAGATTTCATCATCACTGGCCAACAATATTTTAAAAAAAAGAGTTAGTAATGTACCTCCTTCAATGTTTGAGGATTTCTTTCGGTCAAACATACTCGTGCATGCAATGTATACAAGAAAGGATTTTGCAACAATTAAATCAATCTCTCTACCTAAGATGGTTCCTCCAGTCTGTAAAGTCTTAAGTGTAGAAACTGTCAGAAAGAAAAAATACCCAGCATAGATGATAAAATTCAAATTTTCTTTTGTATATAGGAACTTTACCAATTCTCTCATGAATAACTGGTAATGATGATCATTCCCTCGAAATGGAACTTGCCTTAAGATAATATTGCGTATAAATATTGAACCTTGTGATGCAATAATAAAAGGGAGTGTAAGAAAAATAAAAAGCTTAGCGTTTAACGTTATATTATATCCTAACAACTCTATACTTATCACTATAAAAAATATTGGTAAGAAAGAGAAAGCAAACATAAGTATGAGCGTTAGCATTATTGTTAAAAAGGGCATAATCAGGTTGCCTAGCTTTAATATGAAAACTGGAATTGATAGAATAAATCTAATAATATTGCAAACTCTATTCTTTGGTAATGTCTTATCTATATATCTATCAATAGGAATAAATGTTAGTAGCCAAAATGGAATTGAGAGTAGGGCAATGGCATCATATGCATCATGAATATTTGTCAAAAACAGGGACATTACAACAGATCCTATAGCCAAAATGCCAATTATGATAATCCATGTTATAGGTGTGATAAGAGCTGGAGAATTCATTATCCTATACCGTAAGGTTGGTCTTAATATTTTTTGTATTTTGGTTTTATCTGTACATTCTGAGAAGCCTTTCTTAATCAACTTATAATTATACTGCTTATCTTCTCTATTAAGTTGTTCGATAGGATATTTTAGTATTGTTTTATCTGATAGCAAAACTAGGACATATTCTTCATCAATAGTACCATATGAGTCCAAAGTATCTGAGCAAAATTTAATATCTACAATTTCCTGATTTCGTTGAATTGCATCTTGTTCAGCAATAAAATGAATAGCATCAGTAACTAGAGAAGCTTCCTCCTTTCCTAGTAAGCTACTACGGCGATATATAAATCCGAAAAGGGCAATAGCACATAATGTAAAAATGCAGGAAATAGTATTAAGAAAAGGGGAAACAACCCATTTCTGAATAAAAAAACAAAAAAGACAAGCTAACAGGAATACAAGGCACCAGCCTATGGCTTTTATAAAATAATCGGTGTCATTTAGTACTTTATATTCTATATCTCCGTTATTATTAGTGTGTACAATTTTAGTTTTTATCATTTTAACTAATCTAAGTTTTTAGCACAAGCAACTATTTTCAAGTTAAGATAACACATTAATTACGTGGTCCTTGCTAAGCAAAGAACACTCAATATCAACACATCTTGTCCGTTTAATCTTCTCCTATAAATCTGTTAATTTCCTCTTCGACTTCCTCCACCGTAGGTAAAGCAGATTTTAGATTCTCGGGAATTACCTTTGATAGTTGATAATCACTAACGCCAATTGGTTGGTCGTAACCTGAAAGGGCATATTGCGCTACCACCTTATCGCCACCATTGCAGAGGAGCAAGCCGATAGTCTTATTGTCGTGCTCGCCACGTAGGGTATCGTCCACTACATTGATGTAGAAGTTCAGTTGTCCCATGTATTCGGGCTTGAATGGTGTCGCTTTAAGTTCGATAACTACGTATGCGTGTAGTTGGATATTATAGAGGATAAGGTCGGCATAGAAATCAGAATCACCTACTTCAAAATGCTTTTGCTGTGCTACAAACGCAAAGCCACTTCCCATTTCGAGTAAGTACTTTGTGATATGTGAAACCAATTGCCGTTCAATGTCTCGTTCTGCCATTTTATCTGTCTGTCCCATCATGTCAAAGATGTAAGGGTCCTTCATCAGATAGTTGGCAAGGTCGCTTTGCGGTTTGGGTAATCGCACAGAGAAGTTGCTCACTTTCTTTGCCATAATTTGCCGATCGAAAAGATTGGTCTCAATCTGCATTTGCAGAACATTGCGACTCCACCCATTAGCAACTGCTTGCGTAATGTACCAATAGCACTCGCCCAAAGGAAGTTTACTATTAAGCAGAATTACATGGCTCGCCCAGTTGGTGCGAACTATGGCAGAATGCTTGAAGATTTCCTCTATCTGACTGATGTCACAGTGATAGATTGATGACAATGTTTCAGTAACTTCTTCTAATTGTGCAACAGGCTGTTGCGTAATTGTATTCGATTGATTTTCCGTGGCTTGAATTAGTGCAACAGGTTGTTGCACAATTTGATTGAGTTCGTTTGTCAGACTTAAAACCTTCTCTACAGTCGGAGTTGTGAGCATGCTATCTATCCTGTCCATCTCTTTCAGCACTTCCAACGGATAAGCACTGGCAAACTGGCACATATAGAAGATATTTCTACGAGAATACCCTTTCTTATCAGGATATTTTGAGCGTATCGCCTTGGATAGATTGTCTATTACTTTGCTTCCCCAACCTTCTTTCTTTTGGAGGTAGAGGATAAAATGTCCCACTTTCCAATAGTGGAAAAGCATATCTGCGTTTGCAGAAGCTATTAAGCGTATTTGTGTATGCTCAAGATCGGTACCGATGGCTCGTACAACAAAAGATAGATCTTGGTTCCCTGTTTTATTTATTTCTTGGCTCATATCGTTTCGGTATTATAATTGGTTGAATTTACTCATGGCATTTGCCTTGATGTCATCTGCAATATCAATATAGGGTTTCATAGCCTTGTAATCACTGTGTCCTGTCCATTTCATCACAACTTGCGGAGGAATTCCCAATGCAAGTGCATTGCAGATGAATGTTCTGCGACCGGCATGTGTACCCAGTAAGGCATACTTAGGTGTAACTTCGTCAATGCGTTCATTACCCCTGTAATAAGTTTGGCGCACAGGCTCGTCAATACCTGCCAGTTCTGCCAATTCTTTGAGGTAGTCATTCATTTTCTGATTGGTAATGACAGGCAGCACCTTGTCATCTTCAAATGCCACGTCCTTGTATTTGTCAAGTATCGCTTTGCTGTGGTTGTTCAGCTCGATAATCAAACTATCAGAAGTCTTGACCGTTGTAACCTCAATGTGGTCGCCCTTTATATCACTTCTACGAAGATTAAACACATCGGAGTAGCGCAAGCCTGTGAAGCATTGGAAAAGAAATACATCACGCACCCGGTCCAAAGCTTGCTTAGTAGCAGGTATCTCGAACTCTCGGAGTTTGTTCAGTTCCTCCCATGTGAGGAAGATGATTTTCTTCTGTGTGCTTTTGAGTTTAGGTTTATAGCTATCGTAAGCATTGTTCTGGTGTACACCTTTCTTGAAAGCCCAGCGTAAAAACCACTTCAAGAAACTAAGTTGTTTGCCAATGGTTGTGTTACGCATCTCCTTTACGTCACGGAGATAACCCACATAGTCATTCAAGCCTCGCTCATCAAAGAACTCGAAGGTAAGTCCTTCACGAAAGTTGGTCAAATGATTTTTCACGGCTGCAAACTTTTCAAACGTGGAGTCCGTCCAATTGTTCTGACGTCCACAATCCTCGACAAAATCATCAAACACCTGAAAGAAATCACAAGGCAACGCTTCTTTCTTTGGCTTAGGTTCTTCGCTCACAGGTTTGTGCAAAGCATTGAAAGCCTTCTTTATCTGTTCGGGCGTTGGCATTACGTCCTCTACCTCAAACCTCTTAAATATTGACTGTATTTCTGTATAATACTCCAAGAGTGAAGTGTTGATTTCAGAAGCCGATTGTTTCAACTTATTGCTACAACCATTCTTCACACGTTGCTTATCTGTATCCCACTTGCTAGCATCAATGCGGTAGCCAGTGGTAAACTCAATCCGCTTGGACGCAAAATTAACGCGCATACGAATAGGCACG
This sequence comes from Prevotella brunnea, assembly GCF_008016795.1. Classification (GTDB taxonomy): domain Bacteria; phylum Bacteroidota; class Bacteroidia; order Bacteroidales; family Bacteroidaceae; genus Prevotella; species Prevotella brunnea. Next base: position 866 of record NZ_SDIK01000063.1, on the reverse strand, counting down.
TTCTCTGTGATAAGAACTCCGTCCTTCTTCCTGCTCTCCAACGTGAAGATGATGTTCCGTTTGATGTTCATATCTTCGGGTGTATTGTTTTATGCACCCAAAGTTACACCCTAAAAATAATATTACCAAAGATTTTCCGTGAAATCTCATTTTATTAACATTTTGCGTAAACTGCTATATTACAATAGATTGATACAATTTGATAGCTTGTGATAGTTCAAGAGAAAGAGCCTCTCTCTCCGCTTTAAGTACTCTGGCAGCATCGCCAGAGAGTACTACTGAAAAAGTATAAGTATCGTAATTCCAACGAGTTACGATACTTTTGTTTTATAGTCCTCTACCTCTTCAGAGTAGTTACAGAGATAGCCGAAACGCCCAAAATACTCTCCAATGGCTACAATCTGGCTACACTTTTTTCTCGCAAAAAATAATTGTAGCCAAGAGTACGTAGAGAGTCTGTTTAGAGTACTTGTACATTGCTGTAGTTCAAACAATTATGTGCAACTTTGTAGGCGAGTTGTAGAGAGTTATTAGCACCGTAAATGTGTAGCTTTTCGGTACTGTCCTATAAAAGTGTGTAAGCTTCTTTTTTCTTATCTTTGTATTTGAAAACTATAAAAAAGGAAAAAATGAAACTTACACATTCGCAAATTTCGGAAATTCTTTCGAATTACACAAGCAGCAGCGAGGGTTTTGTTACCCTTCAGTCATTAATCATGAACTCCCTGATGTATCATGAACGAGAGTTGTTCGTCAGCGAAAATGCCCATGAGCAATGCAATGGCTTCCGTTCTCGTCGTTGGTACAGTCACGGCTTTGAGTTCTCGCTCCGTATTCCGCGCAGTCGTAGCGGAAACTTCTATCCC
>NZ_SDIK01000062.1 GCF_008016795.1 Prevotella brunnea | reverse complement strand
AGCGGACAGTAATAATTAAAATATGATAATTATCGTGATGCAATCTTTTCCACCAATCCATATGGCTGTAAAAAAGGAGAGGTGTGTGCGTGTTGTCCCCATCGTCGGGGCAGCCACTTCGCATGTGTCAGCATGAATACATTTTCTCAACCGTTGTTTTTCGGTATGATTTGTTTTATTTTGTTTGCAAAGGTAGGTGTAATTTTTCAGTCAAACAAGTTTTTTTAAAATTTTAAGATAAAATTTTCTCTGCCCGTCGCCATGAAAAAAGAGGACAAAAACAGAGCGGCGGAGGACTTTCTTAATTGGTTGATAATCAGGATAATATTTATTGTGATTCGAAAGGTGAGCTTTTGCCTTGCAAATCATGACCTTTTGCACTGCAAAAGCTTAGCTTTCGGCGTGCAAAGGTTGGGCTTTGGCGGGATGGGATGGAAATATTTGTGACACTGCCGAACCGCACGTGCAATTCCGATGCGTGTTGTTCCCCGGATGGGAGCGCATTGTTCCAACCGGGGGACTTCATTGTTCCGCCAATGGAATTTTGTTGTTCCGCCAATGGAACCTTGTTGCTCCGCTCACGGAATTGCATGATTCCCTCCGACGGCTGAGGTTTGGATGCTCGGAAATGGCTGATAATCATGCTGTCGGACATGGGTATGGGAAAGACTACACACATTACTACACAATGAAAACTTGATATGGGTCGGGCAATGTCGTACCTTTGCAACCGTAACGGATAACCCCACACTGCGCAAGGACACGGAAAGGCGGATGGGGGGAACGAAAACACCGGTCATGAACACACACAGACGAATACCATGAAAATAGATTATGAAGAGAACCTGACGCCCCATTTCACCGTGGGCGAGATGTTCCGCTCGGGAACGGCGATACGCCTCGGCATCGACAATGAGCCGGCGGCGCATCCCTCCGACGGACTGACGAACGAGGAGGTGGTGGAGAACCTGAGAAAGCTCTGCGAACACGTGCTTGAACCACTCCGGAAGAGGGTGGGGCGCGTCGTCGTTACGAGTGGCTACCGCTGTGGCGAACTGAACAAGGCGGTGGGAGGCGCACGCCACTCGCGACACCTCACGGGCAGGGCAGCCGACATCTACGTGTCGGACACGGCGATGTGTCGGAAGTATGCCGCCATACTGCGTGCTCACACCCCTTGCACGGAACTTTTGGAAGAACCGTTACGGTCGGCACGCAAACGATGGATACACGTGGGCTACGACGGATGAAGCAGAAACAAAATGCGAGACACCTTAATATATTAATAAGCAAGACGGCTCGGCTGTCGGAACCGTTTTGACAACAACAACAACAATTTTTTTTTAATCTGAAACCCATTCCCCGCATCGCGCGGAAACCACAAACGACAGACCCGCGACACGGAGAATAAAAAACACAAATTGACATTATGGCAGTAAAGTACAGAATGTATCAGGACAACCGAAAGAAAAGTAAGACAAAAGGACTTTGGTTCGCTCGCGCCGTCATGGACGGCACGGTGGGCGTGAAGGAACTCTCCGAGCGCATCAGCGACCGCTGCACCGTAACCGAGGCAGACATCCTTGCGGTGATATCCGCCCTGGTGAAGGAGATGAGCTACGTGCTGAAAAGCGGCAAACGCGTGAAACTCGAAGGCTTCGGAAGTTTCAAGGTGGGCATACGCTCCCACGGCGAAGGGAAGAACAAGGACTTCACGGCGGCAAAGAACATCTACGACCCGCACATCCTCTTCCGTCCCGAAACACGCGTGGACGCCGGCAAACACCGCGTGAAAACCTTTCTCACCGACCTGAAGCTGGAACAGGTGAAGAAGTACGTGGGCGCGGGCGATGAAACCGGCAAACCCGGCGAACCCGGCACCACCGGCGGAACTACCGGCGGAAACGCAAATCCCTAATGCCGGCGCACAAACAACACGTGAACCGGAAAAACAATCACCAAACCGCGAAACGAGCAGAACACGCGGCGGACGGCACAAGGGGGAACCACGCAAGGCGTTCCCCCCGGCTGTCGGCTCGGGAAGCACTGCTCCGATTCGCCTAAAAAACAAAACAAAGAAAATGAAAAAAGAAACTTGGAAAATCGTTCTTCAGGTGATGATTACCATCCTCACCGCCATCGGAACCACATTGGGCGTAACCTCGTGCATGTAGGTTCAACCCCCTTCTCATGAACGCACGACCCGTCATGACGTAGAGGTCATTACCACATCAATTGTAAGATTATGGTAAAGACACAACAACCGTCTGACCATCAGACCGCTACGAAGCAAAAGACCGACAATTTGGGAACTTTCTCCCGACCGAAAGGGAAGATTCCCCCGACCAAAACGGAAGATGAACGCGACAAAACAGTAGGCTGTTGGGCAGCAGGGGCGACAAAAAGGGAAGAAAAGAGCGGAGAAGCGGGAAAAAAACGAAAAATTGTCGATTTTCTTTACAAAACAAGGATTTATTACTTCAATTCATCCGGTTGAAACCCGGGAAAGGCAATGAGAAACGAGAGCCGAACAGTTTTTGGCGAGTTCTCATCCTCCTTGTTATCAGCGAGTTGGGAAAGAGCCGACAAATAAGTAAGCTTTCTCCCGCTTCATTTCATCCGCCACGGCGACAAAAAGGTAGAATTTTGAAAATAACGAAACTTTACACTTTTTTGTCGCCGTTTATATTTTTATATAAATAAGCAGACTGGCATGACAACGCCTCGCACAACCCGATTGGAGGAATGGGACTTCGAGGTTAAAGAAACCTAAAACACAAGGCGGAAGTTTGGAAGATGGATGATAAATCCGTTACCTTTGCGACATCAGATAAAACCAACCTTCTAAACAACACATTTATGGAATCGAAAGAATTTACATTCAAAGGCATGACCCTTAACGGTTTTCTCATGCTCACACTCAGTCTTCTGTTGTTGCCCCTCTCCCTCGCCGCTGTCATCGAAGGCGGCATCCGGCTCGATGCCGACCAATGTTCCGGTGCGTGGCTGATGCTGCTCGGCGTTCTGCTGCTGGTGGCGTTCATCGTTATGCTGTGCGGTTTCATCCGCGTGGAACCCAACGAAGCCCGCGTGATGATGTTCTTCGGGAAATACAAAGGCACCTTCACCCGTGTGGGATTCTGCTGGGTAAACCCCTTCATCAACACCAAGCGACTCTCGTTCCGCGCCCGCAACATCGACGCAGAACCCATCAAGGTGAACGACAAATCAGGAAATCCCGTCATGATTGGCATGATGCTCGTCTGGCGACTCAAAGACACCTATAAAGCCATCTTTGAAATCGACTCCGAGTCGATGGCACAACCCTCGGCAGACAGTGAGAAAATGAAGACGCGCAACCTCATGATGGCATTCGAACGATTCGTGCGCATTCAGGGCGATGCAGCCCTGCGACACGTGGCAGGACAATATGCCTACGACACCCTCGACGACGATAAAGAAACACAGACCCTGCGCGAGAACAGCGAAGAAATCAACCGCCTCTTGGTGCAGACCCTCGACGAACGACTCGAAATGGCAGGAATAGAGATTTTGGAAGCCCGCATCAACTATCTGGCTTACGCACCCGAGATAGCCGCCGTCATGTTGCGCCGCCAACAGGCAAGCGCCATCATCTCGGCGCGAGAAAAAATTGTGGAAGGAGCCGTGTCGATGGTGGACATGGCACTGAAACAGCTTGGCGAGAAAGGAGTGGTGGAACTCGACGAAGACAAGAAAGCCGCCATGGTGAGCAACCTCATGGTGGTGCTGTGCAGCGAAAACGGCACACAACCGGTGGTGAACTCCGGAACGCCCAACGCCTGACCCCCCACACACCAATATGTTATTTTCTGTGAAATACTTGCAAACCTCAATTTTTATGCCTAACTTTGAAAGCACAAACAAAGACGGGTAGGCAATGGCTCTCGGCGCGATTAGGCAGGAAGGGACACTCCGCTGCCGAATCGATGGCAACGGAATCATGCTTCCCCGCTCGTTTTCAGGAAACATAAAAAAGACAGATTAGCATAAAAAACAAAAAAAATCAGAAAATGAAGATTGAAAAAATTCATGCTCGCGAGATTATCGACTCGCGTGGCAATCCGACGGTAGAAGTAGAAGTAACACTTGATAATGGTGTAATGGGTCGCGCAAGCGTGCCCTCAGGCGCATCCACCGGTGAAAACGAAGCATTGGAACTCCGCGACGGCGACAAAGCCCGCTTCGGAGGAAAAGGCGTTTTGAAGGCAGTGGAAAACGTGAACAACATCATTGCACCCGCCCTCAAAGGATGCTGTGCGGCAGCACAACGCGCCATCGACCATAAAATGCTGGCTCTCGACGGAACACCCACGAAGAGCAAGCTCGGCGCAAACGCAATCCTCGGCGTATCGCTCGCCGTGGCACAGACCGCTGCAAAAGCACTCGGAATGCCCTTGTATCGCTACATCGGTGGCACGAACGCTCACGCACTGCCCGTTCCGATGATGAACATCATCAATGGTGGCGCACATTCCGACGCTCCCATCGCATTCCAGGAATTCATGATACGCCCCGTTGGTGCACCATCCATGAAGGAAGCACTCCGCATGGGCGCGGAAGTGTTCCACACACTTCAGAAAAACCTCAAGAAACGCGGACTCTCCACAGCTGTGGGGGATGAAGGCGGATTCGCACCGAAATTCAACGGCATTGAAGATGCACTCGACTCTATCATGCAAGCCATCAAGGACGCCGGCTACGAACCCGGAAAGGACGTGAAGATTGCAATGGACTGCGCCGCTTCAGAATTTGCAACCTGCGAGAATGGCAAGTGGTTCTACAACTATCGTGAACTAAAGGACGGTATGCCGAAAGACCCCAATGGCAAGAAACTCACTGCAGAGGAACAGATTGCATATCTCGAGGAACTGATTACGAAATATCCTATCGACTCCATCGAGGACGGTCTCGACGAGAACGACTGGGAAAACTGGGTGAAACTCACCGAGAAGATTGGCGACCGCTGCCAGTTGGTGGGCGACGACTTGTTCGTTACCAACGTGAAATTCCTTGAGAAAGGCATCAAGATGGGCGCAGCCAACTCCATCCTCATCAAGGTGAACCAGATTGGTTCGCTCACGGAGACACTCGACGCCATAGAAATGGCACATCGGGCAGGATATACCACCGTTACATCGCACCGCTCGGGCGAGACCGAAGACACCACCATCGCAGACATCGCGGTGGCAACCAACTCCGGTCAGATAAAGACGGGCTCCATGTCGCGTACCGACCGCATGGCGAAGTACAACCAGCTCATCCGCATCGAGGAAGAACTGTGCTGCACGGCAACTTATGGTTATGAGAAAATAAAATAAACATATCATATTATTAAAGAAGCAAATTGGAAAGTGGGTAGTCGTGAGACTGCCCAACTTTTTTTTTGGCTTTCCGGCGTGTGTCCGTTTGCGACGCTGTGCCAATCCATCGCTTGCCGGCGAACCTGCATAAAAAAAGAGTGCATCTTCATCGAGATGCACTCTTCTTATGATTCGGATTCAGTACGGTTTCGGGCAAATCTTCAGTTGGTTGCCCATGGCGAATACCAATTCCTTTGTGTCTTTGTCGTTGCTTATTTGGCAATGAACTTTTCTGTTTTCACAGAGCCGTCCTTGTATTCAATCTTCTTGATAACCACGCCCTTGGCAGCCTTTTCAATGCGCTTGCCGGTGAGGTCATAGTAGGTAACGTTTGAAACCTCGCCCTCGTTGGCTTCGGTGGCAACAGTCTCAATGCCGGCAGTTGCTTCTGCATCGAATGTGTACATTGAGGATATGTCGAGGTTATAGGTCCAACTCTTCTCGTCAGAGTAGTAAGTACCCAAACCGCTGATTAACGGTTTGGTAGCCGTGTTCTCTAATTTGATGTAGTCGCCATTGATGGTGTAGGTGATGTTAGAGAGCGATTCGTCGATGACAATCTTTTTTTTGTCATCGGTTTGCTTCATTATTCCTATCATTACACCCCATGTTCTGTCCTTGCTTACACCGATGCACTGACCGCAAGGAATGGTGATGGTGTTGCCGGAGATGGTTCCTTTCACCCAAGAACCAAGCTGCCATGTTGATACCGGGTTCTGAATATAGACCTGATTGTCGGCCGTGAACACGACTTTCATCTCCGGCAAGGTGTCTTGGTTGGCTAATGTCAGTTCATTCTTTTTCGTTTCAGGATTCGTCCTAACGTAGAACGCAGAACCTGCACGTTTGTAAATTTTCATGGTTCCCGCCGGAGCTTCCTTGATTGGGTTGAGGTCCTGAGCAGATGCTCCAAGGCTGAAGATAGCTACGATAGCTAAGAGTAAAAGTTTTTTCATAAGTCAAATATGGTTTAAATGTTAATAATAAATACAAGGTTATTACTTTATGATTTGCAAAGGTATGAAATAATTATTGATTTGCAAGCTTATTTCGAAAAAAAAACAGATTTTTTATTCAACTTGATGTTTTTTTCAACAAATTGTCAAACCAGCCATGGTTGATGACCGGCGAGAGGCAGCTGTCCCGGCAATATTTTTCAGCGAAACGAGGGAAGCACAAGGAATGTAGGTATTTGAAAAAGTTGTATTCCCATGGCGAAAAACAAAAAACGGAGGGCAAAGATGGGAAAAACGGAATATTTTGTGTAAGTTTGCAATTCAATAGCTTCGATGCTTCATTTCGCGCGAACAAAAGAATCATCAACGTCAGATTTCCAAGCATCGAATGTAACAAAATTAAGTATCAACCCCGACATTTGCAAGAAGATGATAATAAAAAAATCGGAATTTACCATTTCCTCGCCCACCGTTTCGCGATGTCCGAACGACAACAAACCGGAATATGCCTTCATTGGCAGGTCGAACGTGGGAAAATCGAGTCTCATCAACATGCTTTGCAATCACAAAGGATTGGCAAAGACCTCGTCGAAACCCGGTAAGACACTGCTCATCAACCATTTCATCATCAACAACGAATGGTATTTGGTCGATTTGCCGGGCTATGGTTACGCGAAGAACTCCAAGACGATGCGCAACAAACTTGAGCAGATGATTGCCCAATACATTCTGCAACGCAAACAACTCGTCAATGTCTTTGTGCTCATCGACATCCGCCACGAGCAGCAACTCATCGACCGCGAGTTCATTGATTGGCTTGGCGAGAGCAAGGTGCCGTTCTCCATCATCTTCACCAAGGCAGACAAGATTTCCGGCGGACGTGCCAAGAGCAATGCCCTGCTCTGGATGAAGAATTTGGAGGACCGCTGGACGGAGCTGCCTCCATATTTCGTTACCTCCTCAGAATCAAAGGAAGGGCGCGATGCCGTACTCGATTACATTGAGGAAATCAATCACAGTCTGAAAGCACCGGCAGGGGAAATCTGATTTTTATGGCGCAAACACCTTATTTAGACGTACAACGGCTGACGAAGCGATTTGGGGCGCAGGTGCTGTTTGAAGAGCTGTCGTTCTCGATAGCCGCAGGACAACGCGTGGGACTCATCGCAAAGAACGGAACCGGGAAATCAACGCTCCTCTCCATCCTCATGGGGAAGGAGGGCTACGAAGACGGGAAGGTTATCTATCGCAACGACTTGCGAGTGGGCTGCTTGGAACAAAATCCGGCGTTCAACCCGGACGACACCGTGCTCGATGCTTGTTTCAACCATGAAGGCAATCCCGAGAAAGTGCTCAAGGCAAAGCAGATTCTCACCATGCTAAAGATTGCCGACCTTACGCAGCCCATGCGACAACTCAGTGGCGGACAACAGAAACGCGTGGCACTTGCCAACGTGCTTATTCTTGAGCCCGACTTGCTCATTCTCGATGAGCCTACCAACCACCTCGACTTGGAAATGATTGTTTGGTTGGAGGAGTTTCTTTCGCGAGGCAATAAGACTTTGCTCATGGTAACTCACGACCGATATTTCCTCGACAACGTGTGCGACCTGATTTTGGAACTGGACGATAAGACCATCTATACCTATCGCGGTAATTACTCGTATTATTTGGAGAAACGGCAGGAGCGCATCGATAACGCGCGGGCGGAAATCCAACGAGCCAACAACTTGTACAGAACCGAACTGGAGTGGATGCGCCGCATGCCGCAGGCGAGGGGGCACAAGGCGCGCTATCGTGAGGAGGCGTTCTTCGAGCTACAGGCGAAGGCGCAACGCAGAATAGAGGAGCGACAGCTTCGGCTGAAAGCCTCGAACGTGTATATAGGAAGCAAGATTTTCGAATGTCAATACGTCTCGAAGACATTCGACGATAAAGTCATTCTGAAGGATTTTTATTACAACTTCGCCCGGTTCGAGAAGATGGGCATTGTGGGCAATAACGGCACGGGCAAATCCACGTTCGTCAAGATGCTGCTCGGACTTGTTGCGCCCGATGGTGGACGTTTCGACATTGGCGAGACGGTGCGTTTCGGCTATTTCTCGCAGGAGGGCATGACGGTTCGCGATGACCGAAAGGTGATAGATGTCATTACCGACATTGCTGATTACATCGACCTTGGTGGCGGTCGCCACTTGTCGGCATCGCAGTTTCTGAACCATTTTCTCTTTGAGCCGGAACAGCAACACAACTATGTGGCGAAACTCTCGGGTGGCGAGCGGCGCAAGCTCTATCTCTGCACGGTGCTGATGAAGAATCCCAACTTTCTCATTCTCGATGAGCCTACCAACGACCTCGATATTCAGACTTTGCAGGTGCTTGAGGCGTATTTGCAGGACTTCCCCGGCTGTGTCATCATTGTTTCGCACGACCGCTATTTCATGGATAAGGTGGTGGACCATCTGCTCGTTTTCAAAGGTGACGGCGTGGTGAAGGATTTTCCCGGCAACTATACGCAATATCGGGAATACTGTTCGCTCAAGGGCAGGGAGGAAGCCTCCGACCCAGATAAGGTGCGGAAAACCGGTGAGCGAAAGGATTATCGCAACGACACGCGTCGCCGCATGAGTTACAAGGAGAAACGCGAATACGAACAGCTTTCGGCTGACATTGACAGGTTGGAAGGGGAAATCAAGAGTATGGAAGATGCTTTATGCTCCGGCAGGTTGTCGATTGAGGAGCTGACGGAGAAAAGCAAACTGCTTCCCAAACTGAAGGAGGAATTGGATGAAAAGGAATTGCGCTGGTTGGAACTTTCCGAATTGGAATGAAAGAATCACAGCACCTCATCCACTTTCCAATCGTATTTTCCCGTTGGGATTTCGTTGAGTTTCTGAAAGTCGAAACAGATGCCGAGTTTGTAGGCTCCTGGCACTTTCTTTAGGAAGCGGTCGTAATATCCCTTGCCACGTCCGAGTCGGTTGCAATGGCTATCGAAACTCATGCCGGGCACTGCGATGAATTCTATCTGTTCGTAGTCGGTAAACAGTTCTCCCACCGGTTCGAGAATGTGGAAGGAGCTTTCCGCCATGTCTTCCGGTCCGGTGTAGTGGCGTATTTCCATTTCCGTCTCGCTGATGACCACGGGCAACAGAACGCGTTTTCCCGCTGCCACCATTTCATCGACGAAGTTGTGTGTATCGACTTCATCGGGCAGGGAATGATAGAGCATTACGGTGTGGGCGGCTTTCAGCTTCGGATGGTTGCGCAGTCGGTTGATGACGGGCAGTGAGAGCCGTTGCAAATCTTCCTTCGTGTATTGTCGTTTTCTGTTTCTGATTTCTTTTCTCAATTCCGATTTATCCATCATGTGTGTCTTTTATTTGCTTGGTTTCCCTTTGGTTTTTCCGGGAAAGCCTTGTTTTTCCTGAACACCTCAAGAGCCTTCCTCACCATTTTGTCATTGCGATTGACATATTGATTCCACGCCTGTTCATCGAGCATGTTGTAGATGATTCGGCTGTTGATGTAGTTTTCCAGCAGTGTGTGCGATTTTCTGATGAGGTTGTTGCGTCGTCTCAATCCGTTCTTTTCTGCATAGTTGGCGAAATCGTCCACGAGGTTTCGTCCGGCGAGATATTCCGACAGTGGTTGCATTTCTGTGAATTGTTTCAGCATGGGTCGGTTGTCATCGGTGTATTTGAAGGCGTATTGCAGGATGAGTCCGCTCACTGCTGCCTCCTTATAATAAGAGGTAACTGCCGTGGTGTCTTCCGGAACGAATATGTCGGGCGTGATTCCTCCCCCTCCATATACTGTTCTGCCGTTTGCGGTGTGGTAAGCCGGTCCGGTGTGTTTGATGCTGTCGCGAGAGAAGAATTCTCCGTGTTGGTATCTGGCAAGCAAGTCCTGTTCGTAGTCGGCTCTGTCGCCGGGTTTGAATGGTTTTTGTATGCAGCGTCCGGCAGGCGTATAGTATCGTGCTATGGTGAGTCGTATCATGCTTCCGTCGGGGAATTGTATTTGTTGTTGCACGAGTCCTTTTCCGAATGAGCGTCTGCCGATTACAGTTCCCCTGTCGTTGTCCTGTATGGCTCCGGCGAAGATTTCTGCTGCTGATGCGGTTCCTTCGTTGATGAGCACCACGAGTGGCAGGTATTGGTAGCTGCCCTTTCCGCGGCTTCTATATTCTTTGCGTGGGCTTTTGCGTCCCTGTGTATAGACGATGAGCTGATTTTTCTTCAGAAATTCCTCTGCCATGAGTACTGCGCTTTCCAAATATCCTCCTACGTTGTCTCGCAGGTCGATTACGAGGTGGTCGGCTCCTTGCAGGTTGAGTTGTTGCAGCGAGGCGAGCATTTCTGCATAGGTGCGTTCTCCGAAGTTTTTGATGCGTATGTATCCGGTGGAATCGTCGAGCATGTAGGTGGCTGAAATGCTTTTTGTTGTGATGTCGCTTCTTGTCAGTATGAAGTTTTTTGTTTTCTTTTCTCCGAACCTTCTTATTCCGATTTTCACTTTCGACCCTCTTGGTCCTTTCAGTCGGTGCATGGCTTCCTCGTTGGTAACGCTGTCGCCCACGAAGGGTCTGTCGTTGATGCTGACAATCTTGTCGCCTGCCAGTATTCCCGCCTTTTCCGCCGGTCCGTTTTTGATTACGTTTTGCACGTGTATAGTGTCTTCTCTGATGGTGAACTCGATGCCGATGCCGGAGAACGAGCCTTTGAGGTCGTCGGTAGCCTTTTGCACGTCTTTTGCGCTGATATATACCGAGTGTGGGTCGAGTTCTGATAGGATTTCGGGCAGTGCTTTCTCCACGAGTTCGTCGATGTTCACCGAGTCCACATATTGGTCGTCGATGATGTGCAGCAAGTTGTTCAGTCGGCTGCTTCCGCTGTTGATGATGTTCAGTCGGTTGCCTGCGAAGTGGCTGGTATAGAATGTTCCGATGAACACTCCGACGACGACGCTGAGCGCGAGCCACAGGGGCATGAAGCGATTATTTTTGTTCTGACCCATTGTCTTCCGGATTTAAGTATTCTACCTCTATGTTGGCGCGTCTGAGTAGTTCTATGCCTTCGGTGAGTCTGTATTTCTCCGCATAGACGACGCGTTTTATTCCTGCCTGAATGATGAGTTTTGCACATTCTATGCACGGCGATGCCGTAACGTAGAGTGTGGACCCTTCGCTGTTGTTGCCGCTTCGTGCCAATTTGGTGATGGCGTTTGCCTCGGCGTGCAGCACGTAAGGTTTTGTCAGTCCGTTTTCGTCCTCGCAAACGTTTTCGAATCCGCTTGGTGTGCCGTTGTATCCGTCGCTGATGATCATTTTGTCCTTCACCACCAATGCTCCCACTTGTCGTCTTTTGCAGTAAGAGTTTTCCGCCCATACCCGCGCCATGCGCAGATAGCGGTAGTCGAGCAGTGTTTTCTTGTCGTTTGTTGTCATCGTGGTTTTCTGTCGGTGTTCTTTTCCGTTGTGTTTGTGGCGTGTGTTTTCTGCCTGCTTCGGTTTTGTTTTCTCGCCTTTGTTTATTGTTTTCCCCCTTGCTTGTTTTTTATGCCGTTGCGTTCCAGCAGTGCGTCTATGGTGGGTTCCTGTCCGCGGAATCGTTTGTAGAGCGTCATGGGGTGTTCGGTGTTTCCCTTTGCGAGGATGTTGTCTCGGAAGCTTTGTGCCGTTGCCTTGTCGAAGATGCCGTTTTTCTTGAACAGGCTGAAGGCGTCTGCGTCGAGTACTTCTGCCCATTTATAGCTGTAGTAGCCTGCTGCGTATCCTCCTGCCATGATGTGGGAGAACTGGGTGGTCATGCAGGTATTGTCGAGTTGTTTTCCGATGATGGCTTTTGCCCATGCTTTTTTTTCGAATGGCATGATGTCTGCCTTGAACTCGTTTTTTTGTGTGTAGTAAGCCATGTCCAGCAGTCCGAAGCTGACTTGTCGCAGACACGCTGTTGCGACTTGGAAGTTTCGTCCCGCGATGATTTTGTCTATGAGTTCGTCGGGCATGGGTTCGCCGGTTTGGTAGTGGAAGGCGAACGTGCGGAGGAAGTCTTTTTCCACGGCGAAGTTTTCCATGAATTGTGAGGGTAGTTCCACGAAGTCCCACCAGACGTTTGTTCCTGATTGGCTTTCAAACCGGCTGTTGGCGAACATGCCGTGCAGTGAGTGTCCGAACTCGTGCAGGAAGGTTTCCACTTCGCTGAGTCGGAGCAGTGCGGGTTTTTCTGTGGTGGGTTTCGAGAAGTTCATCACCAGCGATGCGTGCGGGCGGATGTTTTCTCCTTCCTTGGTGATGCGTTGTCCCTGATATTCGGTCATCCATGCGCCGTCGCGTTTGCCTTTTCTCGGGAAGAAATCCACGTAGAGCACGGCAAGATATGTTCCGTCCTTGTCGAACACTTCGTAAGGTTTCACGTCGGGGTGATAGGTGGGTATGTTGTTGTTTTCTTTGAATGTGATGCCGTAGAGTCTTGTTGCCAGTCCGAAGACGCCTTTGATGACGTTGCTCAGTTCAAAGTAGGGGCGCAGTGTTTCGGGGTCGAGGTTATATTTTTCCAACTTCAGTTTATGGGCGTAGTAGGCGATGTCCCACGGCATGAGTTGGAAGTCGTTGCCTTCGTGTTTTCTCGCCAGTGTTTCAATTTCGGCACGTTCCTTGATTGCGGTGGGCTTGTAGGCGTCGATGAGGTTGTCGAGCAGTCGGTACACGTTTTCTACGTTTGCTGCCATTCTGTATTTCATGACGTAGTCGGCATAGGTGTCGTAGCCCAGTAGTTGTGCCATTTCTCTTCTCAGGTTGATGAGTCGTTGGCACACTGCGAGGTTGTTTTCGTTGTTGTTTCTGATGCCCATTGTGGCGCGTGCCATATAGAGTTGTTCGCGCAGTTTGCGTTCGTTGCTGTAGGTCATGAATGGACCGTAGCTGGGTTGGTCGAGCGTGATGACCCATCCTTTCCTGCCTTGTTCCTTTGCCGTTGTTGCTGCTGCCTCGCGCACGGTGTCGGGCAGTCCGCCGAGTTGTTTTTCGTCGGTGATGTGCAGCGTGAAGGCTTTGTTTTCCTTGAGCAGGTTTTGCGAGAATTGCAATGCCAGCATGGAGGCTTCTTCCGAGATTTTGCGCAGTTTGTCTTTGTCGGTGTCGCTGAGCAGTGCGCCACTCCTTACGAAGCCGTCGTAGCTCTCTTCGAGCAGTTTGTTTTCTTCGGGTGTCAGTTCGCGGTGTTTTTCGTGTACTGCCTTGATGCGCTTGAAGAGTTTGGGGTTCAGGCTCACGTCGTTGGCGTGTTTCGTCAGTATGGGGCTCATTTTTTGTGCCAGTGCGTCCATTTCGTCGTTGGTTTCTGCGCTGAGCATGTTGAAGAACACGGTTTCGACTCTTGACAGCAAGTCGTAATAGTGTTTGCGTCCCTTTACCTCGTCTTCTCGAATGAGGGTATTGTCGAAGGTGGGTTCTTCCGGGTCGTTGATGGTTTTCTCTATCTGTTCGTTTTCTCTGCGTATGCCTTCGAGCATGGCTTCCTCATAGTCGGCAAGGGTTATCTTGTCGAAGGGCACCGTGTTGTGTGGCGTGTCGTATGGTAAAAAGAAAGGATTTACGTGTTGTCCTTTCTTCTCTGCGGGGTTTGTCATTTTTTGTTCTCTTCGTAAATTCCCACAAAGTTAAGAATTTTCTCTGTAACAACAAGGGGTGGGCATGATTTTTAACTCAATTTATCCAACAGTGAGCCTGGGCGGATTCCATAAGCAAGT
>NZ_SDIK01000061.1 GCF_008016795.1 Prevotella brunnea | reverse complement strand
TTTTATAGGACAGTACCAAATAAACATCAAATAATCCTTCTTTATCCCAAATCAATCGTTAGGATTTCTCGGTGTCGTGTGGCAGCGAGAAGCTCTTTATTCTTTCCCAATGGTGTCCTAAATGATTTTGTAGAAACCTCGCGCAGGGTCGTATCAAGTCATGATACTTGACACATTTTGTTCCAATTCCGGATAGCACCAATCCCCTTATGTCTCCAATTCGTATTCAGATGATGTCAAGCAGACGCTTGATAGTGCACATTCGCCTCAACTATCAACATGAAATTATATTACAAAAGCCACGTCCAAAACACGTCTCATAACCTATTGATAATCAAGATGATATTAATTGCGATCTAAAAGCTTAGCTTTTGCACTTCAATTCATGACCTTTTACATTGCAAAAGCTTACCTTTTGGAGTGCAAAAGGTAAGCTTTGGATGGATGAATGAAGAAAATTTAGGACATTGTTGAACTTTTCTCATATCGGGGGGAAGGAATTTTCGCGTTTTCAACGATCCGGTCAAATAAAGAATATGTTTGTCGTTTGTCTTGCCCGGACAGGCAGGTATTGACATGAGTTCATTGCGTATGGTTTTTAGTTGGTAAATTGCTGAATAACAAACATCTATAATTAAATATTTCTATTGGCTGTCATTAGAAGAAAGAACTAAAGTGGTTGCTAATAATCGATTTGGGTTTATTCTGTCTGTTGAAAAAAAATACCGATATGAGTAAAGACTTTCCAAAATTTGGCATTATCTTTGTGTATTGATAGGATATAAAATCTGATAAAGGTCTGAAAAAGAAGGTTCAGACACTCTGATAAAACAAAATAAAAGCAAAGATGGCACTTGGAAAATGGATTGGGGGAGCACTTGGATGGATACTGGGTGGTGGTAGTATTTTGGGAGCAATAGCCGGGTACTGCATTGGGAGTATGCTGGATGACTCAATGGCGGTTGGCAAAGAGTCCAAAGATGGCTTCTTCGATTCCGAAAACAATTCAGCTCAATGCGGAGGGAAACGATACCAAGGAAATCCTTTTGGGAAGCGTCCTTTCGAGGAGCAACGAAATTCTTTCCTCTTCTCCATGTTGGTTCTTTCTTCTTACATCATCAAGGCGGACGGAATGGTAATGCATTCGGAAATGGAGTTCGTGCGCAGGTTTCTTCGCGATAACTTCGGATCACAAGCCGTGGCGCAAGGCGAGGACATTCTCTTGAAACTCTTTGAGATGCAGAAACAACAAGGTGAGCCACAATTTAAGGAAACCATTCGCAAGAGTTGTATGGAAATCTCTTTCCATATGAATATCTCCCAGCGACTGCAGCTTCTCAATTATCTCGTTATCATAGCCAAAGTGGATGGTGAGGTGAGTTCAAAGGAAATCTTCGCGCTCAAAGAGGTGGCTGGCTATCTCGGGCTGACAGCTCAAGATGTGGAATCAATGCTGAACATGGATGCCGGTTCTCGTCCGACCAACAATAGAAACATAGAAAAAGCTTATAAAATATTAGGCATATCTCCCTCAGCCACTGACGATGAAGTAAAAGCCGCTTACAGAAAGATGGCATTGAAACATCATCCCGACCGCGTTTCCGCTTTGGGGGATGACATTCGCAAGGCTGCGGAAAAGAAATTTCAGGAAATCAACGAGGCAAAGGAACAGATTTACAAAGTCAGGGGCTTGTAGGGTGGAGGATGAAGGGCAACAACCTCATCCCCCCACCCTATAACGAAAACTTAAGCGACAGCTCTTATTGGTGTTTTACCTCCTCTTTCTCCCGGGGTAAGATAAG
Source organism: Prevotella brunnea (assembly GCF_008016795.1). Lineage (GTDB taxonomy): Bacteria > Bacteroidota > Bacteroidia > Bacteroidales > Bacteroidaceae > Prevotella > Prevotella brunnea. The sequence continues at coordinate 7,344 of NZ_SDIK01000061.1, read as the reverse complement.
ATTGAGGAGTACGCCGACTATTGCCGATAAGCCAATGCCACTCATAGCGAAATCGCCCCATCCGATAATCGCACCTCCTATGCCTAACGTGAGAGTAACAGAGATGATGATAGTGTTTCGCGTTTGACTCAAATCCACTTTGTTTCGGATAAGGTTTTGAATTCCCACCGAAGCGATGGTGCCAAAAAGTAACAGCATGATGCCACCCAATACTGCCGCCGGAATGCTCTGCAGCAAAGCACTTAGTTTACCAATAACGGAAAATATGATAGCGGTCATTGCCGAAATGCGTATTACCTTTGGGTCGGTTACCTTCGTGATACTCATCGCTCCTGTTACTTCGCTATAAGTGGTAACAGGTGGACCTCCGAAGAAACTCGCCGCCAGACAAGCCAAGCCATCGCCTAACATGGTGCGATGTAATCCCGGATCGCTCACAAAGTCTTTTTCAGCCACAGCTCCCACAACATAAACATCGCCAATGTGCTCTATTACGGGAGCGATGGCAACCGGTATCATGAAAAAGAATGGTTTCCACGCAAATTGTGGCAAATGAAAATCAGACAGAGCCGATGGAAGGGCTATCCATGGTGCCGCTGTTACACTCGAGAAATCCACCTCGCCCATACATACGGCAACGATGTAGCCTACCGCAATGCCACAGACTACAGGGACAAGCTTTATTAGTCCTTTGCCCAACGTCAGCACCGTGACGGCAACAGCAAGGGAGATGCCGGCCAACATCCAATTGGTCTTTGCCATATCCACTGCTGAACTCGACAACGAAAGTCCAATCAGGATAATGACCGGACCAATGACGACAGGCGGAAAGATGCGATTCAGATATTTCCTTCCCTGCCATTTTATCAGTGCCGACATCAGGAAATAAACCAACGCCACGCCCATGATGCCTGCCAAAGTCCCAGGCATTCCCCATTGCTTCGAGGCGGCAATGATGGGAGCGATGAAAGCAAATGATGAGCCAAGAAAAATGGGTACTTTCCCTTTCGTTACCAAATGAAATATGAAGGTACCGATACCTGCCGTAAACAAAGCAGTGGCGGGATCGAGTCCTACCAATAACGGTACGAGGACAGTGGCACCGAAAGCCACGAAGAGAAACTGTACACCTATTACCGTTCGACGAAATGATGATAAATTCTTTGTTTCCATTCTCAATGAATATTATAAAACCAATGCCACGAAGCACCGGTTTGGGATAAGATTAATATGATTTATACAATATGATTTCATAGAGATTATCTGCCCTTCATTAAAACATAAATGATGACCGGAGCACCAATCAAAGGCGTTACGGCATTAAGTGGAATGATGCCACCATCTCCGGGCAGATAGCAAATAAGGTTGCACAACAAAGCCGTCAGCGATCCGCAAAGAATGGTTGAGGGCAACAACAGCCGGTGGTTCTCCGTGGTAAACAAAAGCCGGGCAATGTGTGGTACGGCAAGCCCGATAAAGGCTATCGGACCACAAAAGGCAGTGGTAATGGCAGATAAAAGTCCCGTAACCACAAGCAGATAGTTGCGCACCCGACGAGTGTTAATGCCTAAGCTTTCAGCGTATTGAGGTCCTAAAAGCAATGCATTCAAGGGCTTGATGAGAAGCAACGCGCACAAAATGCCGAAGGAAACCACTGAAACGAATAATGGGATGTGATCGGAAGAAACTCCGCCGAAATTGCCCAGTCCCCATATCATGTAGCTCTTCACACCTTCTGCCGTGGCAAAGAAGTTCAACAACGACACAATAGAAGACGATACATACCCCACCATGATACCTATGATGAGCAGTAACACGCTGTTCTTTACCATTATGGAAAAGAAAAAGATGAGTGCGGTTACTGCCATTGCACCCACAAAGGCAGCTAACAATATTGCAAGGAAACCGGAAACAGAGAAAAGTGCGGTGGAAACGTTGCCTCCGAGCAGCAGCATCACCAATGCCACGCCTAAACCGGCTCCGGAATTAATGCCGAACACATCGGGACCTGCCAACGGATTGCGAAAAGCTGTCTGCAACATCAAGCCACTCACGGCTAATGCCCCGCCACAGAAAACGGCGGTCAGAGTTTGAGGAAGTCGGTTTTCCATAACGATGTATCGCCAACTTTCCTTTCCATCGAAACGTCCGAGAAGAATATTGAGCACATCGCCAACAGGAATCTTCACCGAGCCAATGCACAAATTTAACATAAAGAGAACCGCCATGCCCAGTATCAGCACACCTCCTATGCGATAACCTTTTGTCATCCTGAAGCCATTTTTCGTTACAACGTACGGTAATATCTCAGTTTTCCTTCATAAAGATCGGGATGGAAGAGTTGCAAAAGATCGTTCAGCAACCAATCAGGACGCCAACTCACTTCCTCGAAATAGGGTATCTTATCCACCGCACATCCATATATGTGCCCTGTGCGGAAAGGTTTTAATGCGGCGTAACCTTGATATTCTGACAATAGCTGCTTTTTGTTCAATGTTCCCATATAAGTAAGAATCCAGAAGTCGCTCTCCCCCATCTTGTCCAAGATTGTTTCAAAAGGTAAGGCAAGGCTGCCACTATGTGTATCTTTCGCGAAAGCATACTTACCGTTGGCATCTTTATAGAGCAAGCCCACACTACTTGCACCCCCGGGCACATACCATACGGAACCCGTCTTCCTGTCGGGCAGCACGGAAAGGGTTTGTTTTGCCTTCTTTGCCTTAGTCTTTAACGCGAGATAACCTTTCTCCACTTCTGAAAATAAGGAGTCGGCAACGCCTTCGCAACCGAAGAGCAATCCGTAGAATTTCATCCATTCGGCACGTCCGAGTGCGGAAGTCTCCATATAGTCGGCACATTCTATGATGGGTATCTTCAGTTCGTCAAGTTGTCCGTAACCACCACTGTTCTCAAATGGCGAAAGTAGCAACGCATCGGGTTTCAAGTCGATGATTTTCTCTATATCAGGCTTCATACCATCACCGCAGTTCGTTATCTCATTTGTCTTCAGACGTTTCTGAACATCGGGGATGAGCATGTACTGTGGGTCGGTAACTCCTGCTATCACCTTTTGCTTGTTCAACATCTCCATGAGATTGGCATGGGCTGTGGTGAAGAATACGCTGCGTTCCAAGGGAACATGTATCAGCGTTCCATCATCGGGAACGTCAGGATTTTCTCCTTTCTTTATTATATAATAGGTATGCAACGTCTTCCCCTTTTTCCATGGATTGCTCAAGATGACTTTTAAATAGTCGGTTTGTTGCTCCACTTTGATGTTTTGCGCATACTTAAACTCAATGGTTGTCGTGTCTTTTTCGGGCGAATCAGCCACTTTCTTCACATTGTTATTGCAAGCGCAACAAACAATGAAAACCAACAAATAGAATGAAATTTGTCTATACATAACATTAAATTTTCTGCAAAAGTACGAAAAAAGTACGATTTTTTGCTATTTTATTTTTTTTTTAGTAATTTAGCAACCATCTTTTGAGAAACAGGTAATCATCAATTAATAAAATAATTTTACACCATGTCAGAAAACAATTCAAACGAGCTCTCAAAACACGTAGAGAAAAAAAAGATTTGGGAGCTGCTCGCCATTATTGGCATCACCACCGTGGTTTGGAATTTGCCGACCACAGCATTTGGTATTAATGGTTTAACCGTAGTTCAACAACGCATCATTGCCACATTCGTATTCGCCACCTTGTCATGGCTGACTGAGTGTATACCGGCATGGGCTACATCGTTGTCGATTATTACCATCATGTGTACCACCGTTTCTCAAAACTCATTTGCGTTATTCAAAAGCGACGGTGTGGGCGAATTGCTTGATTCGGAAGAGATCATGGCTTCCTTTGCCGATCCCATAATCATGCTTTTCCTTGCCGGTTTCATTCTTGCCATTGCCGCATCGAAATCGGGACTTGATACGCTGCTCGCCAAGAACATGATACGTCCGTTCGGTAAAAAGAGTGAGAACGTACTCTTGGGTTTCCTCATGATAACCGGTCTCTTCTCCATGTTCATCTCCAACACTGCGACGGCAGCACTTATGCTTACTTTCCTCGCTCCGGTCTTTGCCGCTCTTCCCACCAACGAGAAAGGACGCGTTGCTCTTACCATGTCCATTCCCTTGGCTGCCAACCTCGGTGGAATGGGCACACCTATCGGAACGCCCCCTAACCTCATTGCGCAGAAATATCTCAATGACCCTGCCGGACTGAACATGAACATCGACTTCTTGCATTGGATGGTTTTCATGTGTCCTTTGGTTATTATCCTGCTCATCATTTGCTGGCGAATTCTCGTTAAATACTTCCCATTCACGCAAAAAACCATCCAGCTGGAGATTACCGGAGAAATACACAAAGGTTGGCGCATGTGGGTGGTTATGGCAACTTTCGTAGTTACCATTCTCCTTTGGGTCATCCCAAAGACCGTAACAAGCATTGACACCAACACCGTTTCCATGATTCCTATGGGCGTTTTCGCGGTAACGGGTGTGATTACGGCTAAAGACCTTCAGAAAATTGACTGGAGCGTTATCTGGATGGTGGCAGGAGGTTTCGCCATCGGATTGGGAATGAATGGGACCGGACTTGCAGATGCTGCAATAGAGAGTATTCCTTTCGGTAAATGGAGCCCCATTATCATCCTCATCATCTCCGGACTCATTTGCTATTTCCTCTCTAACTTTATCTCTAACACTGCCACGGCAGCACTCCTTGTGCCCATACTTGCAGTAGTTTGTAGAGGCATGGGCGATAAACTCGATGGTATTGGCGGAACAAGCACCATCATTATCGGTATTGCGATAGCTGCTTCGTCAGCCATGTGTCTGCCTATCTCCACGCCACCTAACGCCATTGCTTACTCCACCGGTCTCGTAGAGCAGAAAGATATGTTGCGAACCGGACTTACGTGTGGTCTCATTTCGCTGATTCTCGGCTATGCAGTGCTTTACTTTATTGGTCAGATACATTTCTTGAACTAATTTCAGCAGGCAATAATAATCTTTTTTGCACAAAAGGGGGCGATCTTGCACAAGCAGGTCGCTCCTTTTCGTGTCTTTCTCTCTTTTATTGCAGTAATTCCAACGCTTGCAATTTCGCTCACGTTCCTTTATCCCCAATCGGTCGTTAGGATTTCTCGGGGTCGTATGGCAGCGAGAACTTCTTTAGCCTTTCTCAATAGCGCGTCCTGAATGATTTTGTGGAAACCTCGCGCAAGGTCGTATCAAGTCATGAACACTTGACGTATTTTGTTCCAATGCCGGATAGCACCAATCCTTTCATATCTCCAATTCGTATTCAGATGATGGCAAACAGACACTTGATAGCGCACATTCGACCCGACCGGCACCACGAAATTATATTACAAAAACCACGCCCGAAACACACCCCATAACCTATTGATAATCAGTATGATATTAATTGCGATTTAAAAGCTAAGCTTTTGTATTCTAAGATAATTCTTAAAATACAACTTGTTGAAAATAAAGAAGTTACCTTGTTAGTAGAACTAAACTGGTAACGATTTAGAAACGAGCGAGTTACTTGGTTTCGCTGTTTTCTGCCTAACAAAGAACGCTTGTTATTCTGTTTGCAAAGATAATACTTTGTTACCGAATAACAAGCGTTCTTGATGAGATATTCTTCTTTCTGCATTTTGTTCAGGCGTGAGTTATAATCCTCTTCCACGTTTTTTCTTTCTGTTGGCTTGGTTCCTGAGCTTGCGCTGCCACGCTGTTTCAGCATAGTCATTGCCCTGTGTGGATGGTGTAATCAAATCGCCTAATCCTTCCACAACTTCATCGGCTGCACTAACAATGGTGTCTGCCACTGTACTAATAGGATTCTGCACTTGTGGTGTGTCATTGTCTCGTGAAATTGAGGAGCGGCTTGGAGGTACGAGTTGATAACCGGTATCAGGGCGTTCGTTCTTTTCTGTTGCCTCCTGTATTGTTTGGTGTGGTTTCCTTGGCTCTTCCCTGTTGGTTGGTTCAAAGTTTTTCTGCAGGGAACGGTAGCCGAACTCCCTGCCGATTTCGGATGCCTTGAATGATTGTCCTGCGTATGAGAACTTCAAGCCATAGACCTTGCCCTGCTTGTTCTTCATGCGCTCTATCGCGATGCCGTTCTTGTTCAACTCGTAAAGGAACATGGAATGCCCAGTAATACCCATACCTTTGTACTTGTCAAGCAGGGCATAGCAGATTTGCTGTACCTGCTGTTTTGTCTGCTCTCTTATTGGACTGGCTTTTGGCTCCTGATGCTGCTTTTTCGCCTTGACCTCCTTTGCGATGGTCAAGTGTTTCTCCCTGCTGATTTCTTCCGCCACCCTTGCTGCCCTATTGCTCACAAAAGTAGTATCATAGACCTCTCCGTACAAACTGATGCGGTTGGCAATGATGTGAATGTGTCTGTTGTCGGTATCCTTGTGCGTTACCGCCACCCATTGGTGGTTGTCAAGTCCCATTTGCTTGGCAAATAAATGGGTTATCCACATGAGTTCGGACACTGACAGCTTTTTCTCGTCCTGCGGTGCGATGCCTATTTCGATACGGAGAAACTTGTTCCTGCAACGACTGTTGTAATCGCTGACCACTTTCATTTCCTCATAGATAGCCTTTGGCTCCCTGCTGCAAAGATTGTGGAAGGCAAGTCGATAGCCAAGCTTGCCCTCTCTGAAGATATAGTCTAAAGCCGTGCTGCCGTGCGCTATCGCCTTACATTTTCCTATCATTTCTTGTTAGATTTAAGACCTTATATACCTCATCTTCCACACGAAAATGAGGGTCGTAAAACCGCTTAAATGCTTCTTTTGCACATAGTGATAGGTTCTTTGTGATGAGTACCCACCTTTCGTCCTTGACCTTGATGAGATTGGATACCTGTCCATAGAACTTTCCTGTATGATGGAGAATGGCAATGGCTTCCCTCTCATTGTCTGTCATCTTGGGAACGGCTGTTACTTCTCCGTTAAGGAGTATCTCACGGCAGTAATCTGAGAACTTCCGCCCTGCACTTTCCGCTTTTGACTTGATACGCTGCTTCTCTTCTAAGGTGCATCTTACCTTGATGAACTCCGTTTTGTTCATCCGCTGTTCTTCCTTATCCTGTTGCTGCCATCGGGCAGCTTTTCCTTTGTATCTTTTCATATTATTACTGTCCGCTAAACATAGAAATCCTCATTCCAACTCATTGAGACACAATAGTTCGGATGACAGCATGTTAGTGACAAGCCCCCTTATTCATTTTCTGTTACCTCGGGTGGCGATTCAGCCGCTGCTTCAAGCATGAGTTTCATGTCGGCATCCGGCATGTTGAAGAAATTATT
>NZ_SDIK01000060.1 GCF_008016795.1 Prevotella brunnea | reverse complement strand
GGAATCCTTCACCATCGCCAAGCCTTGCGTACCGACGGAACTCGTGGAGTTCCGCCATCGCATTGGCGAGGCGGGCATGGAGTTGATTCTCAAGGAGAGCATCCGGGTCAACCTGCTGCTTGACGACAAGCGGAAAGAGAATGAAAACAGAAATGACGGCAAGGACGGTCGTGGACGCAAGTCCGACACCGAGCAGACAGCCTTTATCGACTCAACCGTGCAGGAGAAGAACGTCACGTTCCCCACGGATTCGAAACTCCTGAATAAAATCATCGGTTTCTGCCGCGACGTGGCTCATGCAGAGCATCTCAAGGTGCGCCAAAGCTATGCCGGGGAAATCAAGAGACTTAAGCTTGTGCAGCGTTTCCGTGGCAGGAAGAACAGTTCAGCCAAGGTAAGGAAAGCCGACCGTCGGATGCGCACCATCGCCGGAAGGCTGTTGCGCGAGCTGGTTCGGAATTTGCCCCCTGAGAACTCTTACCAAGAACGTATTGAGGTCTGCATGAAGTTTGTTAACGGCGAGAGAATGGACGGTCACAAGATCTACTCCCTTCATGAGCCGGACGTGTTGTGCATCAGCAAGGGGAAGGACCACAAGAAATACGAGTTCGGCAATAAAGTCTCCCTTGTCAGACTGTGGAATGGTCTCATTGTCGGTGCATTATCTTTCCGCAATGAATACGACGGTCATACGATAGACAAGGCAATGGAGCAGGTCGGCAGGGTCTATGGCAGGAAAATCAAAAGACTCGCTGGGGACAGAGGGTATCGCGGGCAGGAAACGTGCGGAGAGACGAACATCATGATACCCGGCGTTCCCAAGGCAAGCGACTCGCCACACACGAAAAAGAAAAAACAAATGTTCTTCCGCAAGAGAGCAGGAATAGAGCCTGTCATAGGGCACTGCAAGGCAGATCATCGATTGGGGAGGAACTTCTACAAGGGTCTCTTGGGTGATGCCATCAACGTGATGCTCGCTGCGGCTGCATTCAACTTCAAAAGAGCCATGCGGCTTCTTTTGTGCCTTATTCGAACTATGATAAAATGGAGTATTCAAGGAGTGGATTCCAACTTTAACGAAACAAAGGTGTTATCCAATACCTTTTGCTGGTTGTAAGTCGAGTTCTTGAGGGACGACTACTTATAATTCTCCTCCAACATCCTTTCCAAATCCGACTCCTTATAAAGTATCTTCCCTGCAAACTGCGTATAGGGAATAACTCTCCTGTCCCGATAGTCCTGCAAGGTGCGAGGGCTGATATACAGCCGCTCACACACTTCCTTGCCTGTGAGGAAATGCTCACCTCCAAACAGCGGCTTGTGTGTCAGAGCAACTTCCTTAATTCTCTTGCTTACTCCGTAGATAGCGGACAGCACCACCTGCATATCGTCCACCTCCATATTCAAATCTCTTACCTGTTCCATAATCTTCGTGTTTATTTGTTGATTTTAGTTTTATCCGTTTTTGATTTCTCTGTTTTGGTTTGGAGTAACTGCTCTACGTCCTCACGCTTGTAATAGCACTTATGCCCGATTTGCGAGAAAGGCAGCACGCCTGTATCCCGATAGTGCTGCAATGTGCGCTTGCTGATGTTAAGCAACTTGCACACATCACCGTTGTGCAGCCAATCGGTATGCTTGCTCTGTTCCCCAAATGCCTTGTGGCAAGTTTCGGCAAGACAGAGTATCTCGTTCCTCAGCTTTGCCCAGTTTGAATCCGTAATGATAAAATATCCCATTGTTTTATTGTTATTTTGTTTGTAATTCTGTCTTGTTGGTATTGACAACACCTTTGTCTGTTCTGCGTTTCATCGCACGTTTATGCCTGCAAAAATATGATGAGTTTGTCATACTTCAAAGCAGCAGGGAACAGCAGGGAAATATCGGGAACTTCAAGGAAAAAGACAATGCATTTTATCAGCAGCCGTTTGCACCTTCTTACCCTATTTTTTTTCTTTCACCGTCCGTTGGGTACAAAGATATGGTGCTGTATCTCCTATTCAATCGTTATTCGCCCAAGTGGCAGCTTGTGACACTCTTGGTGTGGACAAACGCTACCATATTTCTGTGCTGATTCTATCGTTTGTAATATCGGTGTAGAATACTGCAAACGTGTGCAAAGAGCACACTTCTACCTCTGCCTTTTCTTGTTATTTTATCCCCCGTCTTGACTTAGTTCAGGCTTAAATAAGTTTTTTCTTTCCCCATCTCCATAAAAATCCGTGCGAACTTTATTGCCAATGAGCGCAACATTATGCAAGCACTCTTTGAATGCTTGGAACTTTCCAGTTCTCTTCATAACTTCACTCTCGGAAACCAAACCAAGCATATAATGAAAAGGAACGCAGATAAAGGCAATTCAGTGGACGAAAATAATACGCCCAAGCAAAGGAAGACTTCCTCCAAAAATGGTGAGATAGAAACCTATTTCTCCTCTTATTATGAGTTTAGGTACAACACGGTGTTGGGGCGAACCGAATACCGAAGCAAGGAAGATGCTCACTTCTCAAAAGTGGGTCGCTATGAAATCAACACGCTCCGCAGGGAACTTGACAACGATGTGGGGATTATCACATCTTCCGACAACCTCTATTCCATTATAGAGAGCAGCTTCTCTCCACGTGTCAATCCCATACAGGAGTATTTCAATGGATTGCCCTTGGTGGATATTGGTAATAGCAGAGGTAATTATAGTGGCAATAGCGATAGTTGTATTCATGGCAGTAGTGGTAATGGTAATAATGAACACAATAACCATTGTGATATTTCTTCCCTTTCATTGAAAGCCATTCCCGAATTGGCAAGTTGCGTAGTTGTGCGCAACTCTGACAAGTGGCTGCCATACCTTACCAAATGGCTCGTGGCAGTGGTCGCCAACGCCATGGACGACCGTGAATGCCGTAACCATACCTGTCTTGTACTGACAGGCGAGCAGGGCAAGTTCAAGACAACTTTCCTTGACTTGCTCTGCCCACCTGCCCTGCATGGTTACAGCTACACGGGAAAGATATATCCGCAAGAGAAGGACACGCTTACCTATATAGGGCAAAACCTCATCGTAAACATTGACGACCAGCTCAAAGCCCTCAACAAGCGTGACGAGAACGAACTGAAAAACCTCATCACCTGCCCGATGGTCAAGTACCGTATGCCTTACGACAAGTATGTGGAGGAACATCCACATTTGGCGAGTTTCGTTGCATCGGTAAATGGTAACGATTTCCTTACCGACCCCACAGGCAGCAGACGGTTTCTGCCCTTTGAAGTGCTTTCCATAGATATTGAGAGAGCAAAGGCTGTTTCTATGGATAATGTCTATGCGGAAACGAAAGCCTTGCTGAGCATAGGTTTCCGCTATTGGTTTGACGATGAAGGGATAACGGAACTATACAGGGAGAGTGAGGAATTCCAAGTACAGACGGCAGAAATGGAACTACTGTTGTGCTGTTTTGAGAAACCTACGGAGGATAATCCCCAATGTACCTATATGACCACCACAGAGATAATCACCTACTTGGGACTTTACACGCATCATCCCTTGTCCTTAAAGCACATGGGCGAAGCCCTGAAAAGGGCAGGCTTTGAGAAAGTGAGCAAGAGGCGAGAGGGTGGCAGTCCCATCTATGTATATAAGGTAAGGAAGATATTGCCTTGTCCTTTATTAGGCAGTTGCAACTATCAGATGTAGTAGGCACATGTAGTAGGTTGGTAGTATGACTTGGTACTAAAAAATAATATTGGAAATCAACTACTTATATCAAAATAGTATGTAGTAAGAAGAAAGATGAAAAAGTTTGGAGGGGAAAGACTTAGGAAAAGGGAAATTCATTCAAATGCAATCAAATATAATTCAGACAATCGATTATAATTCAGACAATCGATTATAACTCAATCACTTAAATTATTCAAGCAATGAAAGAAGAAGATTTATCACTCATCAAGCGACACTCCATCGTGGAGTATCTTGAAAGGAAAGGCATCAAGCCTGTACGTAGGACACCTTCCTATGCGCTGTACCGCTCACCACTCAGAGAGGAAACGCATCCGAGTTTTAAGGTGGACACACAGAAGAACCTCTGGATAGACTATGCCGAATGCAGGGGCGGAAGTATCATCGACCTCTGTATGCGTTTGGAGGGCTGCACGCTATCGGAAGCCATCCACCACTTGGGGCAGAACGCTTCCGATAATACAGTATATAGTTCTCACAAAGACTTCTCACAAAACAATCTCCAACCTACGATGGCTGCAAACGAGACAAGGAAACTGATAAGTATATCAGGCACCCTACCGCCACATTTGCAGGAGTATCTTACAAAGGTACGCTGCATTGATTTGGAAAAGGCAAAGCCTTTCCTTAAATGTATCAGCTATGAGGTAAGGGGCAGGCGCTATCAATCCATCGGCTTTGCCAATCAATCAGGAGGGCATGAACTTCGGGACAATGGCACGTTCAAGGGAACGATAGCTCCGAAAGACATTACTCCTATATTCACCGACAAGATAATAAACCAAATACAGCCAACTTGTGTATTCGAGGGTTTTATGGATTTTCTTTCTTTTCTTTCAATGAAAGAAGAAGTAACAAATGCCTGTATTGTGCTAAACTCCGTGAGCAATACCGCCAAAGCAATTCGGTATATGAATGCGCAGGGAATATCTTTCATTCGTACCTTTCTTGATAATGACGATGCAGGGCGGAGAGCTGTACAGGAGTTTGCAGGGGCAGGCTTTCATGTTGAGGACATGAGCATACACTACAAGGATTTCAAAGACCTCAACGAGTTTCATGTCAGTCGTGTCCGTGAGCGACAGAAGCATAAAGGGCAGAAACAGGCACACATGTCGGTTACAGACCAAAATCAAAACAAGGAATCAAAACAAGTCAAACATAAAATCAGATAGAGAAATGAAAAAGAAAACAATGATGAAAGACAAAGACCTTTCGTGGTTCTTGGACAACCAAGATGATGAAATGGACAATGAGGTAATCCCACAGACAGAAGCACAACCCATTCCTGTGGAGGAAACAACAACGGACGTAAAAATGAATGAGGACAGTGTTACCCAAAGAGAAGCGGATATCACTTCTGGGAAATCCGAGCATACACAGCATACTGAGAATACGACTGTTCAAAGACGCGTCAGCTCCAAGATGAGGAAGAAAACACTCGAAGCCTACAAGCAAGCCTATCTTGTGCCAACCAAACTATGCAACCGAAAGGCGGTCTATCTGAGCAGGGACACACAGGAGCGTGCCGACTTCATCGTGCGCAGATTGGGCGACAGGGGCAGCAACCTTTCAAGTTTTGTGGAAAACATCGTGCGCATTCATTTGGAGGAGTATGGTGAGGACATAGAGAAGTGGAGAAAGCTGTGAGGCACAGGAAAAGGGGCGAGGACTTTTGGGAAAAGGGGCTATTATTCCACTCAAAACCCTCAACCCTTTTTTAGAGAACATAGCAACAGACATTTGTCAAACATACTGAATGATGAGAACACCACGAACACAGTTAAACACGGAATGCACAGCATTCACTTTCAAGCAGCAAAACGCCTTGTGCGTAAACGTTTCGTTAGCTGATATTGCAAGACGTCAGTTTGTACCCACAAACTGCTCTTGCTCCCCTCGTTCGATTGTCGGGGAGATAAGACCGTAATCACTCCGTTCTCATCGGTCAGTATTCAGGAATTAAACAACAACAAATCATATTCAATGATTAACTTTCAAGGAAACTTATATGAACAGATATAAAGGAAAAGCTGCCCGATGGCAGCAACAGGATAAAGAAGAACAGCGGATGAACAAAACGGAGTTCATTAAGGTAAGATGTACCAGTGAAGAGAAGAAACGTATCAAATCAAGGGCGGAAAGCACGGGACGGAAATTCTCCGATTATTGTCGGGAAATACTCCTTAACGGAGAAGTAACAGCCGTTCCCAAGATGACAGACAATGAGAGGGAAGCCATTGCCATTCTCCAACATACAGGAAGGTTCTATGGGCAGATTTCCAATCTCATCAAGCTCAAGGACGAGGATTGGCTACATATCACCAAGAACCTTTCGCTATGTGCCAAAGAGGCATTTAAGCGGTTTTACGACCCGCATTTTCGTGTGGATTATGAGGTATATAAGGTCTTAAATCTAACAAGAAATGATAGGTAAATGCAAGGCGATAGCGCACGGAAGCACAGCTTTGGACTATATTTTCAGGGAAGGCAAACTCGGTAGTCGGCTTGCATTCCACAATCTTTGCAGCAGAGATCCAAAGACTATCTATGAGGAAATGAAAGTGGTCAGTAACTACAACAGCCGTTGCAGGTACAAGTTTCTCCGTATCGAAATTGGCATCGCACCGCAGGACGAGAAAAAGCTGTCTGTGTCCGAATATATGTGGATAGCACATTTGTTTGCCAAGCGAATGGGACTTGACAACCACCAATGGGTGGCAGTAACGCACAAGGACACCGATAATAGACACATTCACATAATTGCTAACCGTATCAGTCTGTATGGAGAAGTCTATGATACCACCTTTGTGAGCAATAGGGCTGCAAGGGTGGCAGAGGAAATCAGCAGGGAGAAAGGCTTGACCATTGCAAAAGAGGTCAAGGCAGAAAGGAAACACCAAAAGGAAAAAGCCAGCCTTACAAGAGAGCAAACAAAGCAGCAGGTGCAGAAGATTTGCTACACCTTGCTTGACAAGTACAAAGGAACAGGCGTCACGGGGCATTCCATGTTCCTTTATGAATTGAACAAAAACGGCATTACCATAGAGCGTATGAAGAACAAGCAGGGCAAGGTATATGGCTTGAAGTTCTCATACGCAGGGCAATCCTTCAAGGCTTCCGAAATCGGCAGGGAGTTCGGCTACCGTTCTTTGCAAAAGAATTTTGAACCAACTAACAAGGAAGAGTCAAGGAAACCACATCAAACAGTACAAGAGCCAACAGACAAGAACAAATATCCCGATACAGGTTATCAACTCATACCTCCAAGCCGCTCCTCTATCTCACGAGACAATGATACCTCACAAGTGCAGAATCCCATTGGTGCAGTGGCAGACACCATCATTAGTGCAGCCGATGAAGCGGTGGAAGGGTTGGGCGATTTGATTACACCATCCGCACATGGTGATGACTATGCAGAAACAGCGTGGCAGCGCAAGCTCAGAAACCAAGCAAACAGAAAGAAGCGAGGTAGAAGATTGTAATTAATCTCCTTCGCTGCATGGCTCAACATAAAATAGCGCAAACCTAAGCTTGTATAATAATACAGTAAAATTGCTATGCTTCACATTATTTCTACTGTTAAATGCTATTTTAGATATACATTAAAATTGCCAAGATTGTTGGCTTTATTAAAGATAATTTGTAACTTTGCCCAAGAATATGCAAGTTTTGTATTATAGAAGGAAAATTATTTTGGCGTTGCTCGAAGCGCTTGGGAAAGATGTTTCTGCAAAGAGTTTGCAGAAGTATCTATTCCTTTTTACGCGTAGGCAGGTTGGTGAGAAAGCCTTTGATTTTGTTCCTTATAAATACGGCTGTTTCTCTTTTCAGGCCAATCAGGATTTAGTGGTTTTATCCAAGCAAGGATATTTGGATATAGAGAAAACAGAAAGAAAAGACAGCCTTTATCATTCCTTGCATGAAACTCATTTTATCAGGGATTTGGATTTGTTTGATACTCAGGCTATTCGTGAAGTTTGCAAATTATACGGTAACATGTCTCAAAATGAGTTAATTGCCTATACATATAGAACAAACCCATTTACAGCAATCAATAGTACAATTGCCCAGTACTTGCTGACGCAAGAAGAAATGGATAAAGTCAGGAAATACAGGGAACGGTACAAATTCACCTCTTCGGTGCTGATGACCATTGGCTATGAAGGATTTACCCTTGAAAAGTATCTGAAGCAACTGATATGCAATGATATTAGAGTGTTATGCGATGTTAGGAAAAATGCGTTCAGCATGAAATATGGTTTTTCCAAGGGTATTCTACAAAAAGCCTGTGAGGGCGTAGGGATCAAATACATACATGTACCTGCGTTAGGCATAGAATCTGAAAACAGAAAAGCACTAAATACTCAAGAGGACTACGACCGTCTGTTTGAGGAATATGAGCAAACCTCATTAAAACAGAATTGGGATGCGTTATTATATGTGCGTTCTGTTTTAGACGAGGAAAAAAGAGTCTGTCTCACTTGCTTTGAGAAAGATCCAAGGCAATGTCACCGTACACGAGTGGCAGGAGCCTTGATGGAATTGCCGAATGTAACCTATGATTTTCAAGAAATTTTGTTATAATTATGCGGATATTAGTATCTGTAATGACTTATCCTTCTCTATCGGAAAAACACCTTGAAACGGTATGCACAGCAGGGTTTCGTGAGGATGGCTCTTGGATAAGGATTTTCCCAATCCCCTATCGGGTGATTTATGCGGATAACGATGTGCCTCGGTATCACAAATGGCAATGGATAGAGGTAGATGTGGAGAAAAGGACTCAGGACAGTAGGCCAGAAAGTTACCATATCTATAATATTGATACGCTTAAAATCGATCCGAATATCCTTGGTAAAAATGGCAAAGGGACAGATTGGAATTTAAGGCTTCAATGGGTTCTGAAAAACAAGATGGTTTTCACAAATATGAGTGAACTTCTTGCCTTGACGACACAGAACAAAATTTCTTTAGCCGTATTAAAACCTACACATGTGAACCGAGTGGTATGTTGTGATCTGAGGAAGAAAGACGATGGCAAGAGCATGGAAAAATTTGCTGATAAATTGTCAAAACTCAAAGCGAAGTATCAAGCAAAGTTGCGCCAATTGAACATCTTTGAAGATAAACAGGACATGAAGGATTCTTTTCAATTTGCAGAGAAGATTCCTTATAAATTCAGTTATGAATTCGTAACTGAAGATGGAATAACGCGTACCCTCATGATTGAAGATTGGGAAATTGGAGCTTTATATAGAAACTGCATTCGAAAAGATAAAAGTGAAGAAACCGCTGTCCAGAAAGTTATCAGGAAATATGAGGACATGGCGAAAAAAGATATTTATCTGTTTTTAGGTACTTCATACGAGTGGCATAAAAGAAAAGCTCCTGATCCTTATTTAATTATCGGAGTCTTTGCCCCTCCCAAAAACAGACAATTGGACTTAGACCTATTCCCTGTTTAAGAAAAAGTTAGCAACTGCATGTACCATCATTAAGACAACAGTTATTGGACTAAAAGACTAACAAGCCATCTCGCACATACCGCAAGACAGCATAAACTTGTAAGGCATTCATTCTTTTATATCTTTTCGCACCAAAAAACGCTTGTTATTCGGTAACAAAGTATTATCTTTGCAAACAGAATAACAAGCGTTCTTTGTTAGGCAGAAAACAGCGAAGCCAAGTAGCTTGCTCGTTTCTAAATCGTTACCTATTCAGTTTCAAAAACGAGGTAACTTACTTATTTTCAGTTAGTTGTATTTTGAGAATTGTTTAATGCTGCAAAAGCTCAGCTTTTGAAACGCGTTTCGTAAGCGTCTGATTATCAACGCTCTTTCTTGCTGATACATTTCTTTCCGTCAATATGCTTGCCAGTCCGATAAATTGCCCCTTGTCGCGCGTGAATCAATATTTGAAAAATTCTTTGTTCGCACGGAATAATCGGACAAGAGGAATGTGAGAATGGCACCACTCGGATTATCCTTTCCGGAAACGGGCGGTGATATCGTTCATAACAGGTTCGGCAGTGGGTCCGGCACAAAGGTGGAACATGCGTTGATTGGTGCGTGGGCTATCTAAGCCTCCGAGATGCCGCAGATAAGGTCCCACCTTGATGTAGTCGAAACAGCGGCGATCGATGTCGGAGGCTATGGTGGTGCGTCCGGTGTACCAACCAATCTTCAGCTCGGGATGTGCTTGGCGCAGATAGCGTGCCAGTTCGCTCACGCTTTTTGGTTCGGCATCGCCACCCATCAGTCCCACACAGGTGAGATCGGGAATTGCCTCTTCGCTCAGAAGCTCCTCAAGTCGATGAATCGTCAGTGGTTGTCCGATGTCCTGCCATAAGTACGCGCTGTGGCAGCCCGGACAATGACAGGGACAGTTGGAGAGGTTGATGGCGAGCGTTACCTCGTCGGGGAACTCCTGAAAGACAATGTCGGTATTAACGTACTTCAGCATTCGCGAGACATTCTTCCGGTTTTTCCTCCGCGTTGTATTTATCAGATGTGGCGTAGTAGCGTCGGGAGGCTTCCTGCTGTCGGGCAACCGAGAAGTTGCTGACGCGTTTCATGTATCCGATGATGCGCGTTAGATAGTCCACATTTGTGGAATGGCAGTGCGGACATTCCTTCAGGTTGCGCTTGTCAATGTGTCCGCAGTCATTGCAGATGGTGTTGGGAATGTTGAAGGTGAAGTAGTTGCATCCTTCTTTTGCTGCCACCCTGAAGAGTTGTCGATATTGAGGTTGCGAGAGGTGTTCGTCAAGATTCATGTGCAATGCCGATCCGCCGGTAAGATGCTCTATATAGGGTGCACCGTGCAACCTAAACTTATCAATGATGGTGAGCGAGTTGTCTTCCACACGATAGAAATAGCTGTTGTAGCAGTCGCGCGGAACGAAGTAGCCATCGGCTTTATCCCATTTGGCGTGTTTCACTCCTACGTTCTCCGCCGGTATCATCTCGCAGTTGAACATGGCTTCCTTGCTTCTGTAGGCTTTGTTGTATTTTTCTATGAGCCCGAGCACACCTTGCACAAATTCCTTGTAGGCATCGTTTGGAGTGATGTCAAGCCCCATGAACTCCGCAGCTTCCACAAGTCCGTTGATGCCGATGGTGAGGTATTGCCGGTCGATGTTGATGTAGCCGGCATCAAAGAGAGGCAACATGTGGTTGCGGAGCAGATCTTTGAGATTCTCGTTGTAGGCGAGCTGCACCTTGTGGCAGAGGTCTATGATGTGGGATAGGTATGCCTTGTAATCTTGCTTGTTGTTAACGGCGTATTGTATGCATCGGTTGAGGTTGATGGTGAGCACGCTTTTCGACCCAGTGGAGACGCCTCCCGCGCCGAGAGTGTAGGAGAAGCCGTTGTCTTGTATCTCGTTGCGCAGACGACAGCAAGAACTGAGCGAGTCGGCGTTGTCGCTCATATAGGTAAAGAAGCTGTGTCCCTCCGCATACATCTCAGAGGCAAAGTCTGCCCATTCCTCATCGCGGCACTCGCCGTTCTCAGATAACAATGCCATGGTTTCCACGGGGAAAGTGAGCACAGTCTTGGTGCGCTCTGCGTTAAACCATTTCATGAATCGTTTTTGCAGCCATGACACGGCGTCCCAGTCGGGTTGCGTGCCGTCAGGGAAGAAGAAATTACCGAAGAGCGACTCAAAGTAGAAGCGGTCGTAATAGGATATGTTCCAAAACACTGCCTGATAGTTGCGCGCGCCGGTGGGCTGATTGAGCGAATAGACAATTTGCTCGAAATAATCGGTGATAACTTTGTCTATGGTGCGTTTCTTCAGGCTGAGGTCGGCAGGGCTTTCAGGGTGCTGCCAATAGTCTTTACCATATTCTTTTTGTATGAAGTAGTTCATGTACATGAGAAATTCCGGAGTGGCACAAGCCCCTGCCAGCATACTTGATACCATAAAGACCATGTTGATGAACCCGCCACAGAAGCTCTTGAGATTGGTGGGAGCGGTGGAGTTGCCACCGATGGAGGTCGTACCACCGATGAGCCACGGATACATGGTGATGGAGGCGCAATAATTGGCAAGGTTGGTCTCGTCGTTCTTGTAGATGAAGTGGTGATTGAGTAAGTCGAGGTACTCGTTGGCGAGGTCTTTGCCATACATCTTCTTAATGCGGTCGGTGAGTAGTCTGCGGTTCAGACGAATGAAACCCTGTTTGGGCAGTTCGCCAATGAGAGTGGCGATGTTCTTATGCTCCACGTTGGCGTTGGCATCGAACTTGGAACCGGTGGCAGCGTTCTCCGCTTTGCAATAATCGGTGAGGAAGTGCATCTTCTCCAGCACCTCGCGGTCTTCGGTGTGTTGCTGTCGATAGACAATGAAACTTTTCGCCACCTTGTAATGTCCTTCTTTCATCAAGGCTTCCTCCACTTGGTTTTGGATGTCTTCTACCTTGATGTTGTTGTGAATGTCAAGATTGGCGAGCACGCGCGACACAGTGCCTAAGTCGGTGGGTTCGTTCACACTCTCGAATGCCTTGGCGATGGCATTCATGATTTTGTCAAGCGAGAAACGTTCTTTCGTTCCATCGCGTTTGGTGATGCTGAAATTCTTCATTTCCATTGTTTGGGATGATAAATTTTTATTGTCGGTTTACCAATTCTTGCAACGCATTGGTTGTATGTTTTGGGAAACTTTGGTTGTTTTTATTTTGTTTTAGTTTTCTTTTTTGGATAACTTTTCTGCTTACAAAGGTATGCAAAAAGTTTTATTATGACAAAGAAAATGTTGCAGAAAATATTATATATTTTTTCATTTCGTTCAAATATAATAATATAAGTAATTGTATGTTAGCTATTTATATGCCTTTACTTATCTCTTCTTGTTTCTTTACTTGCTCTACTTTTGTAAGTCGATGGATCGTTCGTTGATTTTCTTTTTGGAAAACAATGATTATCTTTTTCTACTATTTAGTTTTTAAGTATATGATTATTTAATTATTCTACTTCATCTTTTCCATGACTGAATGTAATCAAGAAAGATGTAAATCGGATGAAATACGTGGTGAAATAATTTGGCAAATTAGCGGAAATTGTTTTCCTTTGTAATCGAAACAGATTGCATAACCTGAAAAATCATAATTTACGATGAAGAAAATTCTATCCCTTTTCCTGTTCGCACTCGTCTCACTGACAGTGGCGGCGCAAGAGTTCCAACAGTATTTCAAAAATGCCACGCTGCGCATAGACTATGCTTTCGCAGGAAACGCCGAACATCAGAACATCGCGCTTGATGAACTCTGCGAAGTTCCGGGATGGTATGGTAAACGCGAGAGATTGGCGGAACTGCCGGTGCAGGGAAACGGACAAGTTATCGTGCGCGACCATCGCTCACAAAGGGTTATTTATCGCAACTCGTTCTCAACGCTCTTTCAGGAATGGCTGTCGTATGATGAGGCGAAGACCGCGAGCCGCACCTTCCAAAACGTCTTTCTCGTGCCTTTCCCGAAGGATACGGTGGACGTTACGGTGGAACTGAAAAACAACAGAAGAGAAACCATGGCAAAACTGACACATATGGTGGTGCCGACGGATATCCTTATTCGGAAGATAGGCGAAAAGAACGTAACGCCTTACATCACGTTGCAACAGGCTGCGGACACCTCACAATGTATTCACATCGCTTATATCTCGGAAGGCTATACGGAAGCCGAGATGCCCATTTTCATTCAGGATTGTAACACGGCGATAGAGGCACTCTTCGCGCATGAGCCGTTCCGTTCTATGCGCGACAGGTTCAACATCGTGGCAGTGAAAGCTGCTTCGGAGGAGAGTGGGACATCGGAACCGGGCAAAGGCATATGGAAAAACACCGCACTGCACTCGCATTTCAACACCTTCTATAGCGACAGATATCTGACCACACTGCACTTGAAAGATTTGCACAATCTCTTGGCAGGCACGCCTTACGAACACATTATCGTATTGGTAAATACGGCAAACTATGGTGGGGGCGGAATTCTCAATTCCTACAATCTTTCCATGACACATCATCCGGCATTCAAACCGGTCGTGGTTCATGAGTTCGGGCATTCCTTTGCCGGACTGGGCGATGAATATGCTTATGGCAACGAACAAATACCCATGTATCCGCGCGATGTAGAGCCGTGGGAACAAAACCTTACTACTTTGGTGGATTTTCAAGAAAAATGGGCTGACATGGTGAACGCTAAGACGGCAGTTCCCACTCCACAACCCAAAGATTTGGACCGACCGGACAGCAAGAAAAAGAATTGGAAGATAGGAGCTTACGAACCGGCAGGCTATTCTCAACATGGAGTTTACAGAGCCTACCCCGATTGCCGGATGCGCACCAATGCCAATCCGGAATTTTGTCCGGTCTGCCAACGTGCCATCCGCAGAATGATTGATTTCTACACGACACCGGAAAAGAAACAATAATCGCTGCCACTGATGTTATGCACACATCTATTGGTTGAGAAAAGATAAAAAATCTCATACACCTATTATTAATAAAGGCTGATAATGAAAAAAGGTTTCTCTATGTGCGGGGCGTATAACCCTTGTATTTCTTGAAGTTGCGGTAAAACGTGCTAGCCGACAAATAACCCGATAGCCCCAGTACAGTTTCCACCGATAAGTCTTTTCGATTCTTGAAAAGCTGTTCAGCATAATCGGTGCGCAAACGGTTGATGTATTCGTTGAAGCTCATGCCCATCTCTACATTGAGCAATTGCTGTACGTAGCGACGATTGGTGCCCATGTGACGCGCCACATCATCTACTTTGAGATTTGGTTGCAGGAATAGTTGTTCGTCAATAACTACATATTTTAGCTGCTCTGTTGAGAAATTGCCCACGCATGAACATTCTCCCGATTGCTCTTCTTCCTTATCTATATCGACAAAGGAGAATTGCTGGCGATAGCCAAAATATCCTATGGCAAAGAGCAATATGCTGAACACCGTAGAGGGAATGAACAGCGTCAATGTCTGACCGGTAAAGGTGCATCGCCCGATAGCGTTAGCCACAATGGAAATCACGCCCGTAACCAGCAGGAGCAGCAAGATGGGGGTAATGCCGCGCAGCCGCTTGTCATCGGTAGAAGCATAGATGGAATCCACCAAACGGTTATAACTCTTTATCTTGCGGAAGCCCAACCATGCTGTAAGCACCACACTGATTGCGAATAACACCTTGCGCGCTTGATGCAATATGGTCTGTAGATAGCTCAAAGGGGTTAGTTCATCGAATTGATTGTGATAGAGGTGAATATCAAAGAAGTGAGCAATTTCCTCAGGGGTCATGAGTAGGTAGATAATCAATGCGGTTATGCCAAATACCAATGGCGGGAATAATACCAAGGCGTTCAACCTTGTTGATACGCGTCCTTGGGTCAGTTTCGTGATGTAACGCAGATAGAGAGGAAAGATAGCCAAATTGCAGGTAATATACATCGAATCGACAAAGGGCAGCACTTGATACTCATAGTTAAAGAAGACACAGTGCCCGGAATATAATAAGGTTGCGGTAATGGCCCACAATAACAATTCACCATGTGCTGCCCGATTGCCGTGCTCGTGCAACTCTAACAGCAACATCACTACCCAGAACATGCACACCAACATGGGGGTTATGGTTATCAATGCTTGAATCATACGTTGTCAGACTATTATTAAAATTTCTTGGGCGGATATTTAATCACCTTTTGCATGTGGACAATTTCTATCTGTCGTCCTCGTACCCTAAACAAATGTATTACCAATCAACAGAGGAAACTTGATGGATGACAATCGTCAAACCACATTACTTTAACGTGCTCATTTATGAATGAACACTTGATTGCGAAACAAAAATAATACTTTTTATTTAAATTTCCAAAACATACGTCGTTATTTTTATCTTAAGGCAGAGGATATTCCTATTGGAATGCAATAGTGTTCTAAATATTTTTGAGAAAACTCACGAAACATCACATCAAACCATACGTCCCGACATGTTTCTCTCTAACCACATATATGGCGTATATCTCCTTGTGTCTCCAATTCGTATTCAGGTGATGGCAAACAGACTCTTGATACCGAACATTCGCCTTGTCATCGTTATGAAATAACATGACAAAAACAGAGAAGAAAGTGCCCTTTGTAATCTGTTGATAATCAGGATGATATTAATTGCTATTTAAAAGCTTACCTTTTGCACTCCGATTCATGACCTTTTGCATTGCAAAAGCTAAGCTTTTACAACG
>NZ_SDIK01000059.1 GCF_008016795.1 Prevotella brunnea | reverse complement strand
TTCAGCCATTTGAACATCGAACCACTAGACACATTCCACTTACGCAATATAGACGCTTGATAAGAACCGCTAGAATAATAATCAATTAACACTTGCAGCTTGAACGAATACGAAAATTCGCGCGGGGTTTTACGTTTTGTCATAATTTCTTACTTTTTTTATAGTCAGAATTGTGACAAGCTAAATCCGTATAAGACATTTTGATTTTTAAAATCTATCGTACTGATTTACTGCAAGTTATCCGTCTTTTTCCAATTTCACATCTGTAAACTTTTCTTACCCTTTCGAATGGTCATTCCCACATAGCGGATAAGGAAGATTCTTCCGCCTCGCCAAAGGTAGTCCGTCCTCACCGGCATCGCTTCATCTGCCCTCACGCGGCAGCAATTGCCGGGTAAATTCCCAAAGAACGATACCTGCCGTAACACTCACGTTGAGCGAATGTTTCGTACCGAATTGCGGTATTTCCAAACAGCCATCACTTTCGTCCACTATCTCCTGCTTCACCCCTTTCACTTCATTCCCCAACACCACGGCATAATGGCGGTTTGAATGTTCGACATGCAAGCGATGAAGTTTTGTTGAGCCTTCCACCTGCTCCACGCTGTAAACGAAATAATTGCGAGAGTGGAGTTCGTGCAGGGCATCCGCCGTATTCGCGAAATACTTCCAATCCACGGAGTCTTCCGCTCCCAAAGCTGTCTTGTGGATTTCCACACTTGGCGGTGTTGCCGTAATTCCACAAAGATAAACCGCCTCCACACGAAAAGCATCGCAAGAACGGAACACGCTGCCCACATTGTAGAGCGACCGCACATCGTCGAGCACGACGACAAGGGGCAGTTTCTTCGCTACCTTGAACTCACCCGGGGACAACCGTTTCATCTCTATGGCACGCAGTTTTCTCATCGGTGTAAATTACAATCTAAACAGCCCGTTTCGCAAGTAAAAAGAATTCATCTCCCGAAGACTTATTTCATGGAATAAGCAATGGCATACGACTTGATTTGTTTCACCATGGAGAGCAAACCGTTGCTACGTGTCGGACTAAGATGCTGGCGCAGCCCAATCTTCTCGATGAAATAAAGGTCGGCATCCATGATTTCCTTTGGGGTATGCCCGCTGATGACGCGAATGAGCAAAGCGATTATGCCCTTTGTTATGAGCGCATCGGAGTCAGCAGTGAACACCAACTTGTCGTCCACCTTGTCGCATTGCAGCCACACTCTGCTCTGACAACCATCAATAAGGTTTTGCTCATTCTTATATTGAGTTCCCAAAGGCTTTAATTCGTTTCCCAAATCAATGAGCATTTGGTATTTATCCATCCAGTCGGTAAACTCCGAGAACTCCTCTATTACCTCATCTTGCAATTCGTTTATCGTCATTTTCTTCTTCGTTTGTTTAACCTATCATTTGTATTCTTCTGCTGTCCCTGCGCCTGCGCCTGAACAAATTGTCCATCTCCATCAGTCCGTTTCCACACGCCGGTATCGCGAAAGCCGCGGCTGAAATCGAGAATACGGAATAGTCCATCGGAGCTTTGATGCCTATTGATGTTGCCATTGCCAACGCAAAAGTGAGAAGCAACAAACCGGAGAGTGGAGCAATCCACTTTAGTTTCAATCCCAAGAGAAGGAAAAGAGAGCAGAAAACTTCTAGTCCGGTGGCTGTCCAACCCAATATGGCGATGTAATCAGCCGGGACATAGGGAAGTAATGTTTGCGTATAAGCCAAAAACTTGTCGGGGTCTCCCCACATACATACTTCCTTTGCCCATAATCCAAAGCGGTCGGCAACTGCCGAAAGCATAGAAGTGGCAACGGAGAGTCTTAAAAACAATTTGGCAATCTGTCGTAGTTCCATCATAGATATATAGATTTTCAGTTCTTTATTCTTCCATTCCGGTCTTCACGAACTTATAGACCTTGTCGTTCGGGCGCACCTTATCGGGAACGGGTACCGACACACGCCAACCTTTCTCGGCTCTCTCAACGGGTTTCAACTCGTAACGTATCTCCTCGGCATTGAACTTCATCACGCCGGTGGTCGGTCCGGTGATAAGCATCTTCTCACCACGCACAATCTCTGCCGCCTCGACAGCGAGTTCCGCAACGCCCAACTTGGAGAAATACTTAATGACCTTGCCCACGAGCATTTTCTTTTCCGTAGCCTTGTTGCCGTATATCTTTGTCCATTCGCCCATCGTCTGTCCCTGATAATATCCATCCCAAAAGCCGCGATTGAACACCGTTTCGAGTCGTTGGTCCCATGCGTCTTTCTTCTCTTCTGTGAAAGTGCCGTCGAGAACGCTCCGGATAGCTTCTTTATAACAAGTAACCACCTCATAAACATACTCAGGTCCGCGCGCGCGCCCTTCTATTTTGAATACCCTTACACCGGCATCCATCATCTTGTCAATGAACCGAACCGTCTTCAGGTCTTTGGGACTCATGATGTATTTATTGTCTATCTCCAGCTGATTGCCGGTCTCGTTGTCCGTAACCGTATAGGAACGGCGGCAAATCTGTACACACTCACCCCGATTGGCAGAACGATTGGCGGCATGAAGACTCATGTAACACTTGCCCGAAACAGCCATACAGAATGCTCCATGGCAGAACATTTCAATGCGAATCGGTTTGCCATGAGGGCCGCAAATGTCTTGTTCCCTTATTTGTCGGTAGATTTCTGCCACCTGTTTCATGTTGAGTTCGCGTGCCAAGACTGCAACATCGGCAAACCGAGCGTAAAACTTCAGTGCCTCAATGTTTGAGATGTTAAGTTGTGTTGATAAGTGAACTTCCATGCCCACCTGCCCACAATAGGTCATCACCGCCACGTCGCTCGCTATCACCGCCGTTATCTCAGCCTCTTTCGCCGCGTCAATGATTTCCCGCATTGCAACGAGGTCTTCATCATAGATTACCGTATTCACGGTAAGATAGGTCTTAATGCCACGCGAATTGCACATATCGGCTATTTCTTTCAGGTCGGCTATGGTGAAATGGTTTGCCGAATGCGAGCGCATATTCAACTGCCCGATACCAAAGTATATAGATCCCGCACCTGCTTGGATGGCTGCCGCGAGACTTTCTCGCGAGCCAACGGGTGCCATGATTTCATATTCCTGTATATCCATTGTCATTGTTTACTTTGCAAAGGTAAGTAAAATATCTTAGAATTTCTCATTTTCAAA
This sequence comes from Prevotella brunnea, assembly GCF_008016795.1. Lineage (GTDB taxonomy): Bacteria > Bacteroidota > Bacteroidia > Bacteroidales > Bacteroidaceae > Prevotella > Prevotella brunnea. Next base: position 41,303 of record NZ_SDIK01000059.1, on the reverse strand, counting down.
TTATCGGATTATTACTATTTTCAGTATCTTTGCAAATGAATATGAAAAGAATAGCTTTCCTTCTCCTCATCATAATGCTGTTCACAGGATGTGAAAAGCAGAAGAACGACTTTGCCGGTCCAAGGCGGTTTACCAACGACATCCGCTTGAACACCACGCCCGTAAAGAGTCAAGGCAGGAGTTCGCTTTGCTGGGTATATGCCATGTTGGCAACCATTGAAACGGAACACATCATGCGAGGCGACTCCGTACATCTCAGCGTGGATTATGCCGCGCGAACATATCTGACGGAACAAGTAAGAGAGAAATTATTTTCAAGAAAGAACCGAATGCCATTCTGCCTGCAAAGCAACAACTTCACCACACGGGGCATGGCAGGTATGCTGATAGATTTAATTCAAAATTACGGACTTCAACACTTCGACGCTTACCACCGGAAAACTCAAACCAATTATAACAAACTCGTTCGCAAGTTGGAACAAGCCATTCACTCCCCACTTTCATCCAATCCGGAGATACAGATGAGCCTCATCAATGAACTCATGGACAACGAGATAGGCTATGCACCGAAACAAGTGTTCATGTATGGAGCTGTTTATACTCCACAGGAATTTGCCCGAAGTGTGTGTCGTGATGACGAATACACGGCTTTGACCAGCTTCACCCATCATCCTTTCAACGAGCGTTTCCCATTGGAAGTGCCCGACAACTACTTCCATGACACATTCCTCAATGTGCCACTCGACACCATGATGCAACGAATAGAACGCAGTCTGTATGGCGGTCATCCCGTTTGTTGGGAAGGCGATGTTTCGGAAAGGGGCTTCTCGTTCGGCAGGGGCTTTGCCGTGCTCGACGATGAGAGTGGGAAAGTAACACAGGAGCAACGCCAAGAAGCGTTCGAACGACACAAGACAACCGATGACCACTGCATGGAAATCATTGGATTGGCACACGATGAAGCGGGCAATAAATATTTTTTGTGCAAGAATAGTTGGGGGACAAACAACCCCTATCGGGGCTTTATGTACCTCAGTGCCAACTACGTGCGATTAAAGACCATTGCCGTTTACATTCCCCGGTGAAGTCGTCAGAGACAGTTACTGCAAACGCAAGACGCAAATTCTTTTCAACGACTTCTCTGTTCTTTTCAACGAATCGACTTTTGTCGCGCTTATTCCAATAGTTTCATCAGGTAAGCACACTTCTCCGGATTGCCCAATGTCTTTCCCTTGTCGCATGACAGCTTCACACAGTCGTGCCATTCCCTATTTTGCGTTATGCGCATTCGTGTCAGTTTCACGACAATGTTCATGGGTTCTGCCCCCTCCACGTCGCAAGTAAGGAACGTCCCCACACCATAGCTGTCCTTTACTCTCCCATTCACATACCGATGAATTTCCATGGCGCGATCAATGTCCAAGCCATTGCTGAACACTACTTGCTTAGTGGCAGGATCGATGCCCAGCGATTTGTATTTCCCTATAATCTTTTCCAATTGCTCTTCTTCCACGCCGCTGTCCACACGCAAGCCGGTGAACATCATTGCCATGCGTTTTGACAAGTTGCTGAAAAACACTTTGTCGCCGAAACAATCGTAAAGATAGATGCCGTTGTCGCCATCATATACGTCGCTAAACTTCTTCATCACGTTGAAGTTACATTCAAAGATACCGCTGACATTCTCTTCAAATTCAATGATTTGATGACTCATGGTTCCAATGGCGGTAAGGTCGTATTTCATGGCGAGATACACGTTACTTGTTCCGGTGAATTTACCGGTCCACGGATGAAATCCATCGGCATCCCGGTATCCGCCTTCCGCCGAGATTTCAGCCATTGTGCGAACCACCATGTTCTGATGGTCGAACGAAAGCCTGCGACGTGTACCCATATCGCCCAGCGCAAGTCCGCCGGAAAGGAACTTTCTCGTTTTCTCCGCGCAACGTTCTCGTTCCCGCATGGGGTCGTAAGTCGCCATTTCGCCTCGCAGGTTGTGCATCAGTTCGGAAATAATGCTTAGGATGGGCATTTCCCACATGATGGCAGAATACCACATTCCGCGAACGGAAATATCCAGATGACCTTCTTCATCCTGCGTTACGCTAACCTCGTGTGGATTAAAACGATACCCCCGCAAGAACGTGAAGTACCATTCGGGCAGAAAATACATCTTGCGAGCCATGAATTCCACTTCTTCTTCCGTGATGACAACTTGTGGCATATAGCCCAACTGCTCGTTCAACTGTTCGGCAAAGCCCTCAGGATAAACCGTCTGATTACGGTCGAAAAAGGTATATTCCACTTCGGAACGCGGATAAGTCTGAAGCACGTAGTACTGACAACTGAACGTATAGGCATCGTTATCGGTAAAATGCTGAATGATTTGTTGCATAAGCCTGATTTTCTCTCATGGTTGAGATAGATGAATGATGCAAAGTTAATAATTTTTAGATAGATAAGTGGCTGGACTTACATTTATTTTGTAATTTTGCAGCTAAAAGAAACAAATACAATTTATCATGCAGAATTTAGTGATTTACAATACGCTGCACCGACAGAAGGAACGCTTTCTGCCAATTGCGGCACCCAACGTGGGAATGTACGTCTGCGGACCCACTGTTTACGGCGACCCACACTTGGGTCATGCACGTCCGGCCATAACTTTCGACCTACTGTTCCGCTATCTCAGGCACATCGGTTATAAGGTGCGCTACGTCAGAAACATCACGGATGTGGGTCATTTGGAACACGATGCCGATGAAGGCGATGACAAGATTGAGAAGAAAGCACGATTGGAACAGCTTGAACCAATGGAGGTGGCACAGTATTACACCAATCGTTACCACGACGCCATGCGCATGCTCAACGTGCTTCCGCCCTCCATAGAGCCACACGCCACGGGACACATCATCGAACAGGAGGAGCTCGTTCAGGAAATCTTGAAGAACGGATATGCCTACGAGAGCAACGGAAGCATCTATTTCGATGTGAAGAAATACGACAAAGACCATCGTTACGGGGTGCTATCCGGCAGAAACCTCACCGACATGATTAACAATTCCAGAGAGTTGGCAGGTGTAAGCGAGAAGAAGAACCAAGCAGACTTTGCCCTTTGGAAACGTGCCATGCCGGAACACATCATGCGATGGCCGTCGCCATGGAGCGAAGGCTTCCCCGGTTGGCATTGCGAATGTACGGCAATGGGACGCAAATACTTAGGCAAACATTTCGACATCCACGGCGGTGGCATGGATTTGGTGTTCCCTCACCACGAATGCGAAATAGCCCAAGTAGTGGCTTCACAGGGTGATGAGATGGTAAAATATTGGATGCACAACAACATGATTACCATCAACGGAAAGAAAATGGGAAAATCGCTCGGCAACTTCATTACGTTGGAAGAGTTCTTCACCGGAAACCACAAGACATTGGAACAGGCTTACACACCGATGACCATACGATTCTTCATCCTGTCGGCTCACTATCGCGGAACGGTGGACTTCTCCAACAAGGCTTTACAAGCTGCACAGAAAGGTTACGAACGGCTAATGAACGGAATAGACGACTTGAAACGCATTCAAACCTCAGCCGATTCGGATGCCGACACAAAGAAATTTGTCGGTGGGTTGCGACAGAGGTGCTACGATGCCATGAACGATGACCTCATGTCGCCTGCCGTCATCTCCGCACTCTTCGAGGCTTGCCACACAATCAATCTCATCGCAGACCACAAGGCAAGCATCGCCGAAGATGACCTAAGGGAACTTTCCGAGGTAATGCGCCTCTTCGCGTTCGATATTCTTGGACTGATGAACGAAAAAGAAACCGACAACAGCGCAAGAGAGGAGGCATACGGCAAGGTGGTGGACATGGTTCTCGACCTACGCGCCAAAGCAAAAGCAGAAAAAAACTGGGCAGTCAGCGACCAAATCCGCGATGCACTTGCCGATGCGGGCTTCCAAGTGAAAGACACGAAAGACGGCGTTACGTGGAAATTAGACCGGTAACAGCCTCCTAAAGAAATGGGAATCCCACACAAGGAAAGGGAACTCCACAGCAAAAAATGGAGATTTCACGACCTCACCACACATCCAACAACAAGAGTCGGTAACCCGAACGGAATACCGGCTCTTGTTGTGTTTCCGAAACACAATCTGCTGCCGGCTATTTGTTTGTGAAATAGCATTATCCCAAATTGGTCATTAGAAACCGCATGGGTGCTTTTTCCCAACGAACGGTCATTAGAAACATTCAATTACAGATGGTTGTTATTCGGCAATTTACCAACTAAAAGCCATTCGCCATGAACTCATATCAGCACCTGCCCGTCCGGGCAAGACAAAAGGCAAGCAGCTGTTTTAGTTTTTGGGGACATTGACAACGCAAAAATCCTTTCCCACAATATGGGAAAAGGTCAATAATGTCCTAAAATTTCTTCATTCATCTGTCAAAAGCTTACCTTTTGCCCTTCAAAAGGTAAGCTTTTGCAATGCAAAAGGTCATGTATCGGAGTGCAAAAGCTAAGCTTTTAAATTTCGATTAATACCACCTTGATTATCAATGTGTTACAAAGCATGATTTTGATACTGATTTTGTCATGTTTTTTCGTGGTGATGATCAGGTCGGATGTGTGAAAGACAAACTTTCAGAAGCGCACAACATAAAGGAAGGAACCTGAGGGGGTGGGACAAATTAACGCCGTGAGGAGAAATAATCACAGAACTTCTTTTGAAGTCTCTGCGATTTACCGTACCTTTGCATCACCACAAACATCGGAAATCATGGACATTCAAGAACTATACAAGTTGTACGAAAAACATCCGGTCATCACCACCGACAGCCGCGACTGTCCGAAAGGAAGCATATTCATTGCACTGAAAGGGGCGAATTTCGACGGAAACAAATTCGCAAAAGCGGCACTGGAGAAAGGGTGCAGCCATGCCGTTATCGACGAAGAGGGGTATGCCGAGCCGGGCAACGACAGATACATTCTCGTTGCCAACACACTCACCACCTATAAAGAGTTGGCACGCGAACACAGACGACAGTTCCACATACCCGTCATTGGCATCACCGGAACCAACGGAAAGACAACTTCCAAGGAACTCATATCGGCAGTCTTGGCAGAAAAATTCAACGTGTGGCACACGGAAGGCAACTTCAACAACGATGTGGGGGTGCCACGCACACTCTTGGGACTGAACGACAAACACGACATTGCCGTGATAGAGATGGGAGCTTCGCACGAGGGAGACATAGAGAAACTCGTTACCTACGTGGAACCCACTTGCGGACTCATCACGAACGTGGGGAGGGCGCACCTTGAAGGATTTGGAAGTTTCGAAGGGGTGAAGCGGACAAAAGGCGAGCTTTACGACTATCTGAAAGCCAACAACTGCCTGCTCTTCCTCAATGAGAGCAATGCCGACCTGACAAAGATGGCGGACGAAAGACAATTCAACCGCATCATGACTTACGGTTATGACGAAACGGCAAATGTAAGAGGAGAATTGATGGACTGTGCGCCCTTCCTGTGCTTCAGATGGCAAGAGCCGGGAGGTGAGTGGAAAGAGGTACGCACGCACCTCATCGGGACTTACAACCTTGACAACATGCTGGCTGCCATTGCCATCGGACTGCATTTCGGCATAGATGCGCAACGAATTTGCCACGCGTTGGAGACATACACGCCAAAAAACAACCGGTCGCAACTCATGGAAACCAAACACAACAAGCTGATTGTGGATGCCTATAACGCCAATCCATCGAGTATGGCGGCTGCCATAGAGAATTTCCGACTGATGGACGTGGGAAACAAAATGGCTATTCTCGGCGATATGCGCGAGCTGGGAGAGGTAAGCGAAGAGGAACACCAAAAAGTGGTGGACCGCATCTGTGTTGCCGGCATTGAGGAGGTGTGGTTGGTGGGCGAGAACTTCTTGAAAACCAAGACCGAATTCCGAAAGTTTAAGGATGTGGAAGCGGTGAAAAAGGAGATTGAAAGGCTGGTACCCGAAGGGAAATACATCTTGATAAAAGGCAGCAACGGTACAAGACTTTTCGAACTTCCCGCACTACTGTAGGGAATTAGCCGAAATTTCCCCCATGTAAAGGCATAAATAATATATATCACACTGATAAATAATTAGTTAGGAACTAACAGAATATTTCTGAATTAAACTTGAAACATGAACCATTCGGGAAAATAAAAATTTGTAGGACACAAAGTCCATAATCGAAATGCAGAAACAGCAAAGACAAGGGGATTGGACGAAATAAAGAGTGAAACTTGGGTTAGATGGTTTTCTTTTGTGGGTATTGGCACAGAATTTGTATAGTTATAGACAAAAAATATTATTAAAAAACAAAGATAAACTATGCAAAAAGGTAAAATTGGCGTAACAACAGAAAACATCTTTCCTGTTATCAAGAAATTTCTTTATTCAGATCATGAAATCTTTCTGCGTGAACTCGTTTCAAATGCCGTTGATGCAACTCGAAAACTAAAGACACTTGCTATCACCGGAGATTTCAAAGACAAGACAGATCATCTGAAAATTAGCATAATCGTCGATGAAAAGGAGGGCACACTCACCGTTCGCGACAATGGTATCGGTATGGATGCCGAAGAAATAGATAAATATATTAATCAGATTGCTTTCTCAGGCGTAACGGACTTTCTTGATAAATATAAGGACAAGGCTGAAGCTATTATTGGTCATTTCGGACTTGGCTTTTACTCGGCTTTCATGGTCTCAAAGAAAGTAGAAATACTCACAAAGAGTTATAAGGAAGACGCAAAAGCTGTAAAATGGAGCTGCGACGGCAGTCCGGAGTTTTCGTTGGAAGAAACGAATAAAGAAGAACGAGGAACAGACATCATCCTTCATATTGATGATGACTGCAAAGAGTTTCTACAAAAACAAAAAATAGAAAGTCTGCTGAACAAATATTGCAAATTCATGACCGTGCCTATCGTGTTTGGCAAGAAAACGGAATGGAAGGATGGCAAAAACGTTGAAACTGATGAAGATAACATTATAAATAATGTAGAGCCTCTATGGACCAAAACGCCATCAAACATTAAAGACGAAGACTACAAAAGCTTTTATCGCACATTGTTCCCAATGAACGATGAGCCATTGTTCTGGATTCATCTCAACGTGGACTATCCGTTCAATTTAACCGGTATTTTATACTTCCCCCGCGTTAAAAACAACATCGAATTGCAACGTAACAAGATAAAACTCTTTTCCAATCAAGTATTTGTTACCGATCAGGTGGAAGGTATCGTACCGGAATTTCTCACTCTGCTGCATGGGGTGATCGATTCGCCGGACATCCCCTTAAACGTGAGTCGCAGCTATTTACAAAGCGATGCCAACGTAAAGAAAATTTCTTCTTACATAACGAAGAAAGTATCAGACCGCCTCAACAGTATCTTCAAGGAAAATAGAAAAGAATACGAAGAGAAATGGAACGACTTGAAACTCTTTGTGAACTATGGTATGTTGTCGGAAAACGATTTCTATGACCGTGCCAAAGACTTTTCGCTCTTCACAGATGTCGATGGCAAGCATTTTACCTTTGAAGAATACAAGAGCCTCATCAAAGATAACCAGAAAGACAAAGACGATACGCTCATCTATCTTTACTCGACAGAGAAAGAGGAGCAATTCTCTTACATAGAAGCAGCAAAAGAAAAAGGCTATTCGGTTATCATTGCTGACGGACAACTTGATGTACCTACTTTTTCCATGCTCGAGCAAAAATTCGAGAAATCGCGTTTTGTCCGAGTAGATTCTGATGTGATAGACAGAATTATCGCCAAAGAAGACACCCCCAAACAAACCTTAAACGAAAATCAACGCGATTTGCTGGTAGAGACTTTCCAAACACAGATGCCTAACATGAAGAAAACAGAGTTTATGGTTGATGTACAAGCATTGGGAGAACAGGCACAACCGCTTGTCATTACCCAAAATGAATATATGCGCAGAATGAAAGAGATGAGCAAATTCCAACAAGGAATGGCTTTCTATGCTCAGATGCCCGATAACTATACACTTGTTTTGAACTCGGACCATTCACTCGTTAAAAAGATTTTGGAAGAAAGCGACAAGAACACAAACGACAACCTCAAACCGATAATCGGTGAGATAAAAGGTTTGCAAGCACGATTGGCAGTACTTCGACAAGAACAAGGGAAGAAGAAGCCGGAAGAAATAACAAACGAGGAAAAAGAAGACCTCAAGAAAACGGAAAGCTCCATCGCACAGAAAAAAGATGAAAAGAGAACGATAATCTCTAACTATGCCAAAGAAAACGAATCGATTCACCAACTTATAGATCTTGCCCTATTGCAAAATGGCATGCTGAAAGGGGCTGCGCTGGATAAGTTCATCAAACGCTCAGTAAGTTTGATAAAATAATAAACAGAACTATCAACAGCTCAATAAGTTTGATAAACTAATAAACAGAACTATCAACAGCTCAGTAAGTTTGATAAACTAATAAACAGAACTATCAACAGCTGAGCTGAATTAAACAGGGGTTAAACACCGTTCCACCGGTATTTAACTCCTGTTTCTTTTTATTTCGTAAGCGGCTAATATTGGATGCTTACGATATTCTTCACAAAAGCGACTAAGATTGGATACTTACGATAAAATCGCAGTATGCTGATAAGACATAAAAAGGCTGCATTCCTTTCATAGGGATGCAGCCCATTTTCTACATGCTAAGAAATGCTTAGTGCATGATAATTAAAAACAACTCAGAGATTTATGGATTCTGTACCAAATTCTTGTTGGCATTGATTTCCTTAATCGGAAGTTTATGCAAGAAGTCCTTATCGTCCGTTCGCATTACCTTTCTTGCAGATTCCTTGTGGTTGGAAACAACCTGAACGTCCTTACCATCCTTATCCTTAATCGTGTAACCCTTGGTACGGTCGATGGTTTCCTTCCAGCGCTTCATGTCGAACCAGTTTGTACCCTCACCCCAAAGCTCTATGCGGCGTTGGAAACGAATCTCCTTGCGAAGCTCATCCTGTGTTGCGGGAGCTTTAAACTCAGGATTTCGCTTGCTGGCAAAAGCAGTGAGCTTGGTTTGTGCATCACCTAACTCTCCTAATTCTACCAATGCTTCGATTTCAAGCAAAATAGGATCCTGAACGCGGATGAAGCAATAATCTTGTTCCATACCTGCCTCACCTGCAATAAACTTCACTTGCTCGAAATTATCAAGATCATCTATTTTTTTCATACCAGAGTTGTGAGTCTGTGCGATCATCTGCATCGCTACTTCCGGCAATGCTTCCTTGTCAATCCAAAGCTTTCTGCGAGAGTCGCTCTTAGGAATCTGGTTGTACAGATAGTTGTAGATGAGCTTGGTCTTACCACCGGCAGCATAACCTCTGGAGAGGAAATGATCCATGTGACTCCAATATGATGCCCACAGCGTAGAGTTCTGAGAGTTGATGTCATAACCCCACAAGATGTCAGGCTGACCAATGTCCCAACCGCGAGCCGGCTCTGTAACCTTATCGGAACCACCTTCTTGTGCGATTACAGCGTAGGTCTTAACATTTTTCCAATCTTCCATCTGAGCATAAGCCTTTGCCAAGTAAGCAGCAGCCACAGAGCGATCTACATCCGTGCGAACACCGGTGTTATGGCAGTGATCAACAGCGTATGTCAGATCCTTAATGATTTGTGCGTAAACATCTTTCACGGTAGCACGAGGAAGGTTCTCATCAGTTGATTTCAATGCGAGAGGAACACCCGGCGCATTCTCATGACCTTTATAGGTATGCTGATAGAAGTTTACCAAATGGAAGTAAGCGATACCACGTAGAGCAAGTGCCTCACCCTTAGATGCCATCACTTCGGGATCGTCGGATTCCTGAGCAAAGTAAGTTTCCAAGTGGAGATTCACTTTCGCGATAATGCCATAGAACTGTCCCCATGTGGATCTGGTACGGCGATAATTCTCCATGCGGTTATCAATCTGATAGTCGAATTGAAACCAGTTCCAATTCTGATATGCAACGTCTTCGCACATCAAATCGGTAGCGATGTGGAAAGCTTTCAAGCCGAAATCATCATGGCTGGAATAATAGTCCTGGAAAATGGAATATACATTTGCCAGAGCAGCTTTTGCTACCTTCGGCTGTGTTTCCGGGTTGCCAATCAACTCGTCGTGACGTTCCTGAGTTACGTTATCCGTTACCACAGGATCGAGGTCGCACCCTGCCAAACCAAACGTGAATGCGAGTGCAGCTGCAACTTTTATATAATTCTTCATATTTCTTATATTTTATAATCGTTTATTAAACTGATTTTTATAAATTCAGGTTGATACCAAACGAGAGGGCACGTACCGCACTGTTTACACTGACATTTTGTGTACCGTTGAGTGAAACACGTGGGTCAAGACCTTTTCTCTTAGACCACAAACCGAGGTTGTCGGCAGCAAAGTAAAGGCGAAGTCCCTGAATACCCACTTTATTCAAGACGCTCTTTGGCAACGTGTAACCTAATGTGAGGTTGTTCAAGCTGAGGTAAGAGCCATCAATGATGAAACGGTCAGTAGCTTCAGTTAGTTTTTGTGTGCTGCTCTGCAAACGTGGAACGTCGGTGTTTTTGTTCTCCGGAGTCCAACGATTGAGAATATCCATGTGCCAGTTAGTACCCGGAGTTCCGGCTGACATCAAACCAGCGTAGTTGGCGTCATAAACCTTTCCACCGATACGATAAGCGAACTGCATGGAGAAGTCGAAACCGTAAGCCGCAGCGTTGATGTAGAAGCCACCTGTCAATTTAGGCAAAGAGGAGCCCACAAATTGTCTGTTCTTCAAACCGCTGTCATATTTAGCTCCACCTACTTTCTCGAACTGTTTTTTCTTGTCGTTCCAAATCCAGTAAAGTTGTTCACCATTCTCAGGATTAACGCCGGCAGATTTCACCATATAGTAATCGTAGATGCCGCCACCCTCTTTCATAATGCGCCAACCAGAAGTGATACCATCTTCTTTGAACTTCTCAGGCAGTTTGGTAATCTTGTTTTTATAAGTGATACCATTTACGCCTACATTCACGTTGATGTGCTCATCGTTGTAAACATTAGAAGAGAGGCTAAACTCGAAACCAGTGTTTCTCATGTTACCGAAGTTTACGGGTTCTGTATCGAAACCTGTTGTTGAAGGTATCGGGAGGTTGAAGAGCATGTCTGATGTACGACGAGTAAAGAAGTCGAGTTCACCGGCAATGGCACCCTTCCAGAATGAGAATTCAAGACCTACGTCCAAGTTGTTGTTCTTCTCCCAAGTGATTTCTCTGTTACCTTTATAGACAGGTCCATAAACACTTTCCGTACCTGTAGAGGAAATTCGATAAAGGTTGGTGTACGGAGTATAAGCTCTTACCGATGAGCCCGGCAAGTAGAGATAGTCGTTACCTTGAACACCATAGCTGACACGCAGCTTCAAGTTCTGAATGGCCTTGACATCCTTTAGGAAGTCTTCTTGGTTGATACGCCAAGATGCGCCCACGCTCCAGAATGTACCCCAGCGGTGATCCGGATGGAATACGGAAGAACCATCACGACGCAGAGAAGCAGAAGCATAGTACTTGTCCATATAATCGGCTGTTACCTGTCCGAAGAAACCTTCTACCTTGTATTCGCGAGAAAAAGAGTCCAAATCGGAAATGGAAGCTGCTGAACGGAATTCCGGCAGAGTCGGGTCGAGAAGACCTTTCTTTTCGCCAGACATGAAGTTCCATCTCTGTGAGAAGTATTCATGACCCAACATGGCATGGATTGTTAAGTCGTTGAATGTCCGATCCCAATTCAAGATTTGGTTCCAGTTGGTTGACAACGATTGGTTTACTTCCTTATTGAGGATACCGCCGTATGCCTGACCATCACCCACGAGTGGATTCACCAAATTAGTCCAACGCCACCAGTTGCCATTGAATGTTGCAGTTGTGCTGAACTTGAAGTTGTAAGGCAGCTTCACGTCGATGCGTGCGTTCTCGGTGAGGTAGTAATTGGTATTCTTCTGTACATTGAGTAGGTTTTGCTTGATGAGGTTCATACCACCTGCATAGAGACGGCTTTGCGAATCATCATAAATACCCTCTCCATTTGCATCGCGCAAAATCTTACCATCAGCATCGTGCTTATAGATAGGATAGATAGGAGCAATCATACGACTCCACATGAAAGCATTGCTATAGTTGTTACTCTCGTCAGCCGCATTGCGAGCATTGGTCTTAGCAAATTGTGAGGAAGCAGAAATTCTCAACCAATCGGTGATGTCAGCATCATAAGACATACGGTTGGTCAGACGCTCGAAACCGGTATTCATGTTGAAACCGCGGTCATTCAAATAACCCAAAGAGAAGTAAACCTTAGATTTTTCACTACCCTTCGTTACGCTGAGGTTGTATTCCTCACGGGTTCTCGGGTCGTACAAAACACCATCCCAATCGTTGAAGTTGCTTGCGTCTTCGTAGCGGATGGGAGCAGTGGTAAGATTGCCGTTCGCATCAACCACCTGATTGTCAGGAGTTTTGTAAATATTGTAACCCAATTCTCCAATCAAGTTGTCGGAAGCCCACTGAGCGGGATTAGCCTCAGGATCATCAATGTAAGTAACAGAGTTCTTCAAAGCTTCCCATGTCAGTTTGTAATACAAGCCCGGATCGCGGATGATGTCATACTCCGGAACGGCACGCTTGTTTGTACCAATGCGAGCATCGAAAGATACCTGTACACGACCCTTGTTACCACTCTTCGTAGTAATCAAGATTACACCGTTGGCACCACGAGCACCATACAAAGCAGCGGAAGCAGCGTCCTTCAAGACGTTGATGCTCTCGATATCCTTTGTATTGATGGCATTGATTTCACCATCATAAGGAGCACCATCCAAAATAACGAGCGGTGCACTGGAAGCATTCAAAGAACCGATACCGCGAATACGCATCGTTGTTCCCTGACCTGCACGACCGGAAGGAGAGGTTACGGACAAACCGGCTACCATACCTTCCAAAGCTTTGGAGGCATCGGCTGCCTGCACCTTCTCTAACTTCTTCGAGTCGATGTTGGTGGCAGCACCGGTATAGGTTGATTTCTTCACCGTACCATAAGCTACGACGAGGACTTCGTCAAGATCGCTACCCACACTTGCCAACTTGATAATCATGTTGTTGCTTGCGGATACGGTCTGGGTTACCATACCAATGTAAGAAACTACGAGTTTCGCACCCTTGGGTACGCTCAAAGTAAACTTACCGTCAAGATCGGTAGCGGTACCGTTTTTAGTTCCCTCAACCATCACGGAAGCACCGATAATGGGCTGACTGTCGTCTGCAGAAATCACAGTACCGCTAATCTGTGTTTGTGCCATAGCTATCCCTAAACTTAGGAACAGGCATGCGAGAAACATTGTTAGTCTTTTTTCCATAAAATTACTATTTAAATTATGTTTAAGTGAAAGATTTCCTCTCTTTATCCGGTACGTTCAAATGCTTATTACATCGAAGTCATACCGTCTGATTGTGCATTTTACTTTATTAACTACTGCAAATATAATACAATAATCCTGACAAAAGATATATTTTCAAATGAAAAAGCATCATATTTACGTTTATTAACACTTATTTCTTCTTTATGGATTAAAAGTGCAAAAATATGCACTAAATAATAATCATTTCATTTCTATCATCCTTTTATTATACTTTATTTTATTAAAGGCACCACAAATTGCAACTTCTCACTTAAATAAACGAGAATAAATAAGAATTATGCAACAATATACTGCACAATGTAAACGAAGAAAACAAGAAACATGGCTTTTCATCGGCTTGACACTTACCAAATAAGCCTATTTCCGATTATTTGCTGACACTTTGTAAAAATCATTAAAAAAAACACACAAAAGTTGAACACGGACTTAGTTTCAAATGCACGAGATGGATCGTTTCACCTTATTAATATTAATCTATTTGGCATGGAAGAAAGATGTAATGGATGTTTGGAAGGCTAAACTTAGATTTTTATAGTTGTGTTTATCCGTCCGACAAAGACAAAAGCCGGCGGCGTACAACGACAGAGTCCTTTTCAGAGGGTCAATGGAGCAATCCCGATAATTTATTTTCCAAATGACTGTATTGGGAATAACCCTTTCAGATTCCCATCAAAAAAAAAACGGAAGCCCTTTTTGTTCGGACTTCCGTCTGTGCGCTCCAGGATGGGCTTGAACCAACGACCCCCTGATTAACAGTCAGGTGCTCTAACCAACTGAGCTACTGAAGCAGGATTTTGCTTTTTCCTTTTAAGCGTGTGCAAAGATATGGTGTTTTTTTTAATTGACCAAACTTTTTTAAAGAAAAATAAAATCGACACGCATATTTTTTCAATAGCACTCTAAATTATTCTCATTCTGTCTATACAAAGCTTAGCTTTCACTCTTCAAAAGCTTACCTTTTGCAATGTAAGCATCTAATATTAGCCACCTTTGTTGTGATATAGCTACTGGAATATGGACGGACTGCCGGGCTATAGGCTTTGCTCTGAACCAACGTACCGGCTCTGAGCAAAGCCTTTGTGCGGGCAAAGCATGACTTTGTGTCTTCAAAGTAGCAGGTTATTCCCAAAGCGGTCGATACTCATGCCATTGACCGGTACTTGTTTTCAATACGAAGGAAACTTTCACGTTCATTAACCCAGAGGATTGATTATTCACAAAAAGGTTTCCGATGGCAGAGAATATGCGAAGCATTGGCATTTTTATTAAATCGCTGACTATCAATAATATATAAAAACGCATAAAATTTCAACATGCAAAAGCTAAGCTTTCAAATCGCAATAGCTAAGCTTTCACGTGGCAAAAGCTCAACAAACGAAACGCAAAAGCTGAACTCTTGAAAGGATTTTTTGTTATATTTAGGAAATATTCTCGCATATTCATGTACTTCATGACGGATTGAGTAAAATGGGAAAGCGCAAACACAGTCTTGAAGACACCCATCGAGAGAAAACTCAACGAAAAACAAAGGCTTTCCATCATTGAATCTTTACAAATATTAACCATCAAGAAAACCGATTGCAAATTGTTCACCGAGACGACCCTTATTCCCTTTTTTGTGTGATTTTGAACAAGATTGAAAGGTCGTTTCCGGAGAATCGGAGGAATATATTTTGCAAATTATTTCTTCTTTTGCCGATAAATGAGTATTTTTGCATAAAATAAAACGAGATAAGTATGCAGTCAGTGTGTCATTTTTCAACCCTAATTCACGAACAAGCGAAGAAACATGGAGCCAAACCGGCTCTCACCTTTCGCAACTTCGGCAGTCTGAAATGGAAGTCCGTGTCGTGGAATCAGTTTTCACTCCGCGTGAAACAAGTATCGAACGCACTCCTTAATTTAGGGCTAAAGCCACAAGAGAAAATCGCAATCTTCTCGCAGAACTGCATTCAATATCTTTACACCGACTTTGGGGCCTACGGAGTGAGGGTTATCACCATCCCCTTTTATGCCACCAGCTCGGAACAGCAGATACAATACATGGTTCAAGATGCCGGCGTGCGCTATTTATTTGTTGGCGAACAGGAACAATACAACAAGGCTCACCGCATCTTTGCACTCTGCCCGTCATTAGAACGGATTGTTATTTTCGACCCCAGTGTCAGGATTAGTTCCCACGATCCCCACGCACTTTTCTTTGAGGATTTCTTAAAGTTGGGAGATCAGTTCCCCCGACAATCAGAAGTGGAAAATTTATGGAAAGAAGCCACACCCGAAGACATCTGCAACATCCTCTATACCAGTGGCACCACCGGCGAAAGCAAAGGCGTCATCCTCACCCATCATATGTACCTGTCGGCGGTAGAAGCCAATACGCGTTGTGTTCCCGTAACTTCAAAAGACAGAGTAATCAACTTCCTCCCCTTCGCCCACATCTTTGAAAAAGCATGGGCATATTTGGTGTTGGCGGTTGGGGGCGAGCTGATTGTGAACACTTATCCCCGAGAAATCCAAGACAGCATGCGCGAGACGCATCCCACCTGCATGGCAGCCGTACCTCGCTTCTGGGAGAAAGTTTATATTGCCGTAAAGGAAAAGATTGACCATGCTACCCTTTTGCAGCGAAAAGTATTTAAAAGAGCATTGGAGATAGGACGCAAACGAAACATCACGTACATCAGTCGCGGTAAGCGTGTACCCCTTGCCCTGGAACTGGAATACAGGATGGTGAACAAGACCATTCTCAGCCTTGTCCGAAAGGAATTGGGGCTGCTGAATCCCAATATTTTCCCAACTGCCGGAGCTTACGTCTCGCCGGAAGTGGAGGAGTTCGTTCATGCCATCGACATACCGATGGTTGTGGGCTACGGACTAACGGAAAGTTTGGCAACAGTTAGTTGCGACCACAAGGGAAAACCTTATACCATCGGTTCCGTGGGACGCCCCATTGACAGCATCGAGGTGAAGATAGGAGCAGACGATGAGATACTACTCAAGGGTCCTACGATTACTCCCGGCTATTTCCGAAGAGAGCATATCAACGAAACGGCTTTCGATAAGGATGGTTTTTTCCATACGGGCGATGCCGGCTATCTGAAAGACGGCGAGCTTTTCCTGAAAGAACGCATAAAAGACCTGTTCAAGACTTCCAATGGAAAATACATTGCTCCACAGATGATGGAAGGCATGTTGTTGGTAGATAAATTCATTGACCAAGCAGTGGTGATAGCCGACCAACGCAAATTCGTCTCCGCGCTGGTCGTTCCGGAGTTCCGTGTCTTAGAAGAATGGGCAACCGAGGAAGGTATCGCCTTCGAACATCGCGAAGACCTCTGTCACAACCCACGTGTGGTAAAAATGTACAGGGAGCGCATAGAAACCCTTCAGCAACGCCTTGCCCCTTACGAACAAGTGAAGAAGTTTACGTTGCTGCCACATCATTTTTCCATGGAGACCGGAGAACTGACCAACACGTTGAAACTGAAACGTCCGGTCATATACAAAAACTTCAAGGACATCATTGACAAGATGTATGAGGAGTAACGGACACATATTTGATTAGAAACAAAAAGGAAAGAAGTGATAACAGCCGATCAACTTAAAGATGTATTGGAGCGCGTAAAAGCTCTGCATCATTATCTGAATATTGACCAACGAAAGATAGAATTTGAGGAGGAACAACTCCGAACCCAAGCTCCTGACTTCTGGGAAGATGCCGAAAGAGCACAAGAACAGATGAAGAAGGTGAAGAACATTGAGAAGTGGCTCAAAGGCTACGAGAATGTGCGAACACAGGCTGACGAGTTGCAACTGGCTTTTGAGTTCCACAAGGATAGTCTCGTTACCGAAGAAGAGGTGGATGACAACTATTCCGAAGTGGTTTCCTCCATCGAGAAGCTGGAATTGATGAACATGCTCCGACAAAAGGAAGATCCAATGGAATGTGTAATGAAAATCAATTCCGGAGCAGGAGGCACTGAAAGCCAAGATTGGGCATCAATGCTCATGCGAATGTATATGCGTTATGGCGAGGCACACGGCTATAAAGTTACCATTTCTGACATTCAAGACGGCGACGAGGCAGGCATCAAGAGCGTAACAATGAAGTTCGAAGGCGGAGAATATGCCTACGGTTTCCTAAAAAGCGAAAACGGCGTGCATCGTTTGGTACGCGTCAGCCCGTTCAACGCCCAAGGAAAGCGCATGACGAGCTTTGCCAGCGTATTCGTCTCACCATTGATTGATGACACCATCGAGGTATATGTTGATCCGGCACGCGTCAGTTGGGATACGTTCCGGTCGGGAGGAGCCGGCGGGCAGAACGTGAACAAGGTGGAATCGGGTGTGCGTCTGCGCTATCAATACGAAGACCCTGACACCGGAGAGCAAGAAGAGATACTCATCGAGAACACCGAGACGCGCGACCAACCGAAGAACCGCGCCAAAGCCATGCAGCTTTTGAAGTCTCAACTCTACGATCGCGCCATGAAGAAGAAAATGGAAGCACAAGCAAAAGTGGAGGCTTCCAAGAAAAAAATAGAATGGGGGAGCCAAATTCGCAGCTATGTTTTCGATGACAGACGCGTGAAAGACCATCGCACCAATTACCAAACATCGGATGTGGATGGGGTTATGGACGGAAAGATTGACAACTTTATCAAGGCATACCTCATGGAATTTCCCACAGAGGGGTGAACCTCAACGGTTGAAAGGAATAGAAAAATAAAAATATTACTACTATGAGCCAGAAAAGCAAGTTATACAAACAAAGACGAGAAGCCCGACAGGAAAAGCAGGCGAAGACAGTCATTAAATGGATTATTATCAGTCTCTTTATACTGGCATTGGTTATCTTCGGATATTCCATCTACCTTTTTGGCTGATGAGCGGATTGGAGATTGAAAGAAAGTTCTTGGTTCACAAGTCGAAGGACTGGAAGAAGGCAGCCTTTTCATCAAGTCGCATCCAACAAGGATATTTTTCCGCCAAGCATACCGTTCGCGTTCGCGTTCGCGATGAGAAAGCCTATCTCACCATCAAGGGCGCATCGCTCGACGGTGGATTGTCGCGATACGAGTTTGAGAAAGAAATATCATTGGAAGAGGCGCGCCGGTTGTTGGAGCTTTGTGAGCCGGGAAAAATTGACAAACGACGTTATCTCGTGAATTACGAAGGGCATCTCTTCGAGATAGATGAGTTCTACGGCGACAACGAGGGTCTCGTGATGGCAGAAGCAGAGCTGAAAGATGCTAACGAGACGCTAAATCTCCCTGAGTTCATCGGGATGGAGGTAACGGGCGACTCTCGTTTCTACAACTCCCACTTGCGCGTTCATCCGTTTAAGCTTTGGCGCGACGCCTTGCCCAAAGAGTACAGATGAGGAAAGCAATGGTAGAACCCATAGCGTCCGCCACGAAATCCATCCATTCCCCACTACGTCTGCCACCGGTGCAATAGGCTTGCAACAGTTCGATGAGTCCACCCATACAGACCGGAAAAAGCCAAATCCAAAGAAGCAGCCGAAGGAAGGAGGCTTTCGGACGAGTGCGCAAGAACTCAAAGGAGAACAACAAGCCAAGCACCAAATAGAGAGCGCAATGTGTCCATTTATCAATTAATGCCACATTCTGTAACGGTGTTTCCGGAACATCCATGAAGCAAAGATACCAAATGACAAGCAGAAATAAGATGGTCAGTGGATACGCGCGCAAGAAACGAAGAACCAATTTCATATTGTATAACATGGTTTTCTGCAAAAGTAAGCATAAATTCGCAGACAAACCGTTTTTTTTGCCACAAATATAATCTTTTACGCCGGAACGATGAACTTTCGAGATTTTTTCTACTTGCAAAAATCGGACAGAAAGGCTGTTCTTTTCCTCCTTTCCCTTGCAGCGGCAGTCATCATTGCCGTCTATTTGTTGGGGAACGACAACAACCGGACGATAGGTGGTGCAGATAACGAAGACACACACTTCAAAAGAGGTGCCGCATCGGAAAGAAACGGAAATCCGAAAGAAGCCTATCGCTTCACGGAAAGCAGGCATGTGAAACCATTTCCGTTCGACCCCAACACTGCCAATGGCGAGGAACTGGAGCGATTGGGCTTGGCACCTTATCAAATTCGCAACATTTACAAATATCGTGCGAAAGGAGGCGTATTCAGATCTCCGCAGGATTTTGCCAAGATTTACGGACTAACACGCAAACAGTACCGAGCCTTAGAACCCTACATCACCATCGGAGATGATTATGAACCTGCCTTCACGCTGGCAAGCGTCCGAGCATACCATGAGAACAAACTGGCGGAACGCGAAAGAATACACGAGGCATACGAAGCATACAAGGCACAAGATGCTTATCAACCCTATAAGAAATATGACCGGGACACCATACGCTATCCGTTGAAGATAAAGGTGAACGAGCATATCAATCTTGCTGTGGCAGACACCACCTTGCTAAAAAAAGTTCCCGGCATAGGTTCCGGGTGGGCACGTGCAATAGTTAGTTACGGAAAACGGTTGGGTGGCTACGTTTCCGTTGGACAACTCAAGGAAATAGAGGATTTTCCGGAAGAGTCGCTTCCGTTTTTTGAAGTGAGAAATCCTCACACACAAAAATTAAATCTTAACAAACTATCGCTCAATCAGCTGCGCCGACATCCTTACATCAATTTCTACATGGCGCGCGACATCTTGGATTATCGTCGCCTGAACGGGAATTTGTCATCGCTCTCACAACTCAGATTGCTCAAGAACTTTCCTCCCGATGTAATAAAACGGCTGCAACCCTACGTTACGTTTTAACAATCGTTCCCACCATCTCGTCCATACGCTCATTCCGAAACATGATTTTTTCCACCACAATTTATTGTCCGTTCAAGATATTATCAGTACATTTGAAACATGAACGAAAAAATAAAGATGAGCAAGGGAAGAGCAAACACGGTTGTAGCATCAGGCATTAGCGGTCTTTTGGCGGTTATTGTCTTCGTAATCAATCTCTTCATTTGCAATTCATCGGTATTCGGTCTGAGCCTAATCATTGGCATCCTCTCATGGGTGGTCTTCCTCGTGGCTGTAGGCACACCACGATAAAACACTTTCTATCTTCCCGGCTGTCATTCCTTACAAAACCGGAGAAGGCATGCTGCGCAATGATTAACCCCCGGAATATAATTTTGAAAGCCGTCAGTGTTTCGCTATCATTTTACCAAGCAGTGGTAATACCATTACCAGCCACCGGTAACACCATTACCAAGCAGTGGTAATGCCATTACCACTGCTTGGTAATTTTCCCACTTAGCAGCTTTTTGTTTCCGAGCATCCTGCCATTTTGAAGATTTGCTTACAACTTGCGTGCAGCAGTAAACCGACTATACGTCCCAACTCAGCTTGTACAACACTCATTGCCCAAAATTGCGAAGTATCGAATACCGAAGAATTGACAAACTATGGCAAAACGTTCGGGTTTCGCTCTTTTTTCTTATCTTTGCAACGATACTATATGGCAGCTATATGATAAGACAAGATTATTTCCTGAGAATCATTGAAGAGTTTACCGCAGCCGTTGCACTTTTTTTAGAAAAGAAAGAGGACGACCGGGATGCAGGAATGAGGGATTTGTATCGACAGTATGTGGGCGATTACGAGTTATTGCGCAACATGACGGTACGAGAGTTGGTGGCTTTTTCGTTAGAGCAATGGAAGCCGGAGGAACGCATTCGCAGATTGGGAATGTTGGCAGAGCTGCTCTACGTTGAAGGAGGATACAAGGTGAACCCACTGCGCGCAATGCTGCTGGACAAGGCATTGCTGCTCTATGAATACGTGGACGCACACAGCGACACCTATTCCATAGACAGGAAAATGAAGATGCAAAAGCTTGCTGACGCCGTTACAGCGATAGAAGCAAAGAAGTCGTGAAGTTTTTTGTGGAAAACCGTGTTGTTTTCCCTAAATTTTCCGTACATTTGCATCACAACTACTAATTTATACAATATGCTGGAGAAAAACATACGTGAGCAAATCATAGACTTAATGCACCGACAGGTGGTACCTGCCGTGGGATGTACCGAACCAATGGCAGTGGCACTTTGTACGGCACGTGCCACAGAACTGTTGGGAGAGAAGCCTGAGAAGATAAAGGCTCACTTGTCAGCCAACATTCTCAAGAATGCCATGGGCGTGGGAATACCCGGTACGGGCATGATAGGACTTCCCATCGCCATATCCTTAGGCGCGCTCATCGGAAAATCGAGTTATCAACTTGAAGTAATCAAAGACCTGACTCCGGAAAGCCTTGAAGAAGGAAAGAAATTCATGGGCGAGAACCGTATTGACATCAAGCTGAAAGAGGGTATTAGCGAAAAACTCTATGTTGAAATCACGTGCGAAGCAGGCGACAAGAATGCCACAGCGGTGATTTCGCACTCTCATACCAACTTCGTTTACGAGGAAGCAAACGGAAAAGTGCTGCTGAACAAGCAGACAACATCCGAAACGGAAGAGAAGCAGGGCGAGAAGGATATAGAACTAAACCTTAAAATGGTTTGGGATTTCGCAACAACAACGCCGTTAGATGAAATCAATTTCATCATGGAAGCAAAACGATACAACATGCGTGCTGCATCGGAAGCGTTGAAAGACAATTACGGGCATTGTTTGGGGAAAACCATGGATCGCCCGTTAAGTCGTGGCATCTTTGGCGATAGCATCTATTCCCACATCATTTCCAAAACAGCTTCCGCCTGCGATGCCCGCATGGGAGGCGCAATGGTTCCGGTGATGAGCAACAGCGGTTCGGGAAATCAAGGAATATGCGCCACCAACCCGGTTGTGGTGTTCGCCAAAGAGAACGAAAACACACCCGAAGAACTCATCCGCGCATTGACATTGAGCCATCTGACCGCCATCTATATCAAGCAGAACCTCGGTGCGCTATCAGCACTTTGTGGCTGCATCGTGGCAAGCACGGGGTCGAGTTGCGGTATTACTTATCTGATGGGAGGCAGTTACACCAATATATGCTATGCGGTAAAAAACATGATTGCCAACCTTACCGGTATGATTTGTGATGGCGCAAAGCCCAGTTGTGCACTGAAGATATCATCGGGAGTATCCACTGCCGTATTGTCTGCCATGATGTCGATGGAAGGACACCACGTAACGGAGGCTGAAGGCATTATCGACAAGGATGTGGATCGTTCCATTAAAAACCTTACCAACCTCGGAAAGGATGCCATGTGTGCCACCGACGATATGGTGCTCAACATCATGACGCACAAGAGCGAATGCTGATTTTTCAATCGTAGTCCGATAAAAGCCAAGCAGCCAACCTCGCCCGGATAACCAGCGGACAGGGTTGGCTGCTTAACCATCATCAGAAAGGTGGAAGAACTTCAAATTGTTTCAATTCTCCTGTTGCGGGATGAGTGAATCGTAAATACTCCGCATGGAGATATAAGCGGTCAGCAGCCTTTCCATAAAGCGTATCACCCAAGATGGGGGCATTCAAACCATCCGGATGCGCGCAATGAACACGAAGCTGGTGGGTGCGACCGGTAAGGGGTGTCAGTTCCACCTTCAAGGCTTTCGTGAAATGAGAATCGTTGATGGTTGTCATGCCGATGATGCGATAGCGGGTTACGGCTTCTTTCCCACCGGTAAAATCTGCCACCTGTCTGGGACGATCGAGCGGATCGGGACGGAGAGGAATGGACAGGATGCCCTCATGAGACAATCCCGATGTGAGAAAAGAGGGAGAGATGAGGGCAGAATAACGCTTTCCCACGGTGCGTTTTTTGAATTGTTCTTGCAACATGGCATGTGTTCGTTTGTCTTTTGCAACCACAAGCAGCCCACTTGTTGCCATGTCCAGCCGATGTACGATGACCGGCGTATCGCGAAGTTCCCATCTTCGGCGCAGCTTACTTTCCACCGATTCTCTTCCGGTTCTTCCCGGAATGGTGAGCATTCCGGAGGGTTTGTTCACAATGGCAAGCCACTCATCTTCATAAATGATATCAAGCGATTGTGAAGTGTTGCTTTCCAAAGGATTATTCTCCACATTCATGCCCTTCAACATCCATGTTAGCAGTGGTTTACACTTACCATTGCATGCCGGATAGAAATGTTTGTGATGCCTTATCTCGGTCTTCGGCGATGCTCCCCACCAGAACATCGCGATGCTAAGTGGCTTCATGCCATGACAAAACGCGTAGTGCAGGAGCTTGGGTTCACAACATTCGCCGGCTCCCGATGGCGGGTCAAGAAACGAACTGTTTTTGAAGGATTTTCCATTGTAATAGTCATGAAAGATGTCAATGACACTTTTCGCCTCGCCACAGGCATTTCGCAACACGAAATGAGAGAAAAGCCAACTCTGAAGGTGGTCGGACATTAACTTACGACGAGTTTTTAGCTCCGCGATTCTTCGCTCGAAGTCAAACACAGTGGCAGTGGCTTTCTCCAAAAGCTCGGCATACGCCTTCTTGGTTCTTCTCACCTCAGCCTTCAGAAACTGACTTTGCTTTATCATCTCTTTTTTCTCGGCTTCGGACAGGAGAGCTGTTTCGCGCCTTTTGTCGCGAAGAGCCTTTGCCATCGTCATGGCTTCCCGCTTCACTCGAATGGCTTTTTCAGCCTCTTGCTTCAAGTTATCCAGCCTTTCACGCGCAAATTGATAGGCTTTAGAAGCATGAATGTAGCTGATTTGTCGGTTGATGTCCGATATTTCCTTCTCGCGCGACTTGAAATAGCCATGCGGTTGCAGATAGTCAAACACCGGTGGAACAAATTCGTCCTCGTTCACTCCTTCCATTTGTCCGGAATAAGCCTGCAAATAGCCAAGATTACCATCCTTTTCCACCACTAAAACCCCAAACATTTTTCCTTCACACAACGCGGGGAGCGAGGATTGGAGTTGGTTTGCAGCAACGATGCAAAGTGGTGATGGAGCGTAAAAAAACGGATTGTTGAAGGGTTCGTTCTCTTTTTCTCGTTCCATGGGTGACAAACTGTTCGTGAATGGATGAAATCGTAAATCCTGCATGATAAAAACGACAAATGAAAAGTTGCTTATTCTTTTCTCCAAATCTATCAATAGATTAAGAGCGGATTGCAAAGATACTGCTTTTTCTTCTTAAAAATGTGCTAAAATTGTTTTTTAGCTTATCTAATCATCTGAAAAGCAGTATCTTTGCCACATGAATAGGACAAGGGTGTTATCGTTTCTGTTGTTTCTTTGTCTGCTGACGGCTCAAGCACAACGCCCCAAAGTGGGATTGGTCTTGGGCGGAGGCGGTGCCAAAGGCGCGACTATCGTGGGGGTGTTGAAAGAGATAGAACACGCCGGAATTCCCATTGACTACATCTCCGGAACGAGTATCGGTGCCATTGTGGGCGGATTATACAGCGTTGGCTATCGCGCAGCTGACCTTGACACTCTCTTTCGGTCGCAAGACTGGTTGTCATTGCTGACAGATGGCTCGTCTGCCACTCGTGGACGACTGATGGAAGAAAAGGAGGGGATAACCTATATCTTCGGAATTCCGGTTTCTCATCGCAAAAATGGTAAACACTCGTTAAGTGGTTTCGGATTGTTGCATGGCGACAGCATCCTCAGTTTTCTCGACTCGCTCGTAATCAACTCACCGGTGGCGCGCCATGCCCAATCGTTTCCCTCAACATTTCCCACCGATAGTTCATCCTTTCTTCAGCCCATTCCGTTTTGTTGCGTAACATTTGATTTGCAACAGTACAGAGAGGTGGTGCTCTCTTCCGGCAATTTGGCACGGAACATGCGAGCCAGCATGGCGATTCCCGGCATCTTCAAACCCGTGATAACAGACTCCATGATGTTGGCTGATGGAGGAATGGTCAACAATCTTCCGGTGGATGTGGTAAAAGAAATGGGCGCGGAGATTGTGATTGCCATTGATTTAACACAAAACAAACAAGAAGAATATCAATCGCCCATCTGGTTTCTGAAAGGATTGGGTGGGATAATCGGATGGCTGGCAGAACGTCCTGATATTCAAAGATACAACAAAAACAGGAAATTGGCAGATTTATATATCAACCCCGATTTAGGAAATTACGGTGTTTTGAGCTTTAATGCCGATGCCATTGCCGACATGCTGTCAATGGGAAGAAAAGCCGGCAGAGAACATTATCAAGACCTTATGCTATTGAAAGAAAGATTATCATCCTCATGTTCTGACCTCAAAACCGACGAACAAGATGACTCTGTGCGAACAATCGCATCGGTGATGCACCAATAGAGAGAAACCATCTGGCAAACACTTATTTTTCAACATCGCGACATGGAAAAGAAAACAACGATACTCACCATCACCGGTTCCGATAGCACAGGTGGCTCGGGGGTACAGGCAGACATCAAGACGATTACCGCGCTCGGCGGATATGCTGCCACGGCCATTACCACCGTCACGGCACAGGACACGGAAGGGATAAGGCAGCTTTACGATATTCCCGCAGAGGTGTTGGAAATGCAGATGCGCGCGGTCATGAACGACTTACAGCCCGATGGTGTGAAGCTTGGCATGCTGCGAACGGTGGAACAAGTGCAGGTGGTGGAACATGTGCTACTTGAATATCATCCAAGATATGTGGTACTCGATGCCGTTGTCATCAGTAGTAAGGGAAACATCCTCATGCCTCAAGAGGTGTTCGGTGCCATGGAACGTCTTCTTTTCCCACTTGCCACCATTGTGGTAATCAAGAAAGAAAGTGCATCTCACATCCTGAAACGCGATGAAATAAGAAGCAACGAGGCGTTAGAGCAGATGGCTCGACAACTGCTGAACAAGGGCTGCGAATCGGTGGTGCTTCAAGGCGGTGTAATCGCCTCAGAGTCGCTCACCGATGTGTTAGTTCAGAGAGGTTCGTCCACTGCACATTTCTACACTCGTCCCGGATTTATCGACCGGATTACCCATGGTGCCGGAGGCGCCTTCTCCTCTGCCGTTGTCGTAACCTTGTGCATGGGCGAACCAATGGTGAGAGCCATCGATCACGCGCTGGAGTATGTGAGTCAGCTTATTCTCCGTTCCGCTGATTCCAACTTAGGTTCCGGTGGCAGGTTGCTCGACCACAGCAGTCATTTACCGCATCAGAGCATCTCCGCACGGATGATAGAACTCTACAACGAGTTGATGAATGAGATTGCGGTACATCATCGAGCAACGGGCGAAGTGGGTTTTTATGCCAACCGTCTGAACGTTTCTCCTCGTTATTTGGCACAAGTTACGCGACGTGTGGCAGGAAGAACTCCCAAACAGCTCATCGATGATTACATCATAAAAGAAATAGAAACACACCTTACCGGAACTACGAAAAACATTCAGGAGATAGCCTTTACTTTCGGTTTTTCCTCACAAGTGCAGTTCAATAAGTTTTTCAAGAAGATGAAAGGCTGTGCTCCCACCCAATATAGAAAAGAAGCCTCTCCACAATCTCCTCCCCGAAAAGGAGGAAACGCAGAGAGGTAGGGAAAATTATGTGATAAGGTTTATGAAAAGTTCGTGCACTCTCGTGTCTTCGCCCAGCTCCGGATGAAAAGCCGTTACCAACTGTTTGCCCTGCTTGGCTGCCACGATGTGTCCATCCACTTCAGCCAATACTTCCACTCCCTCGCCCACACTATCAATGTAAGGAGCGCGAATGAATGTCATTGGCACAGGTTTCGCTATACCTTTCATGGATGCGGTGGTGAAGAAACTGCCCGTCTGTCTTCCGTAAGCATTCCTACAGGTACGAATGTTCATGGTTGCGAAACGCTCGTAAGGCGTATTGGCGTTTTCCACCTCTTTGGAAAGCAGGATAAGTCCGGCACATGTTCCGTAAACCGGCAGTCCCCGTTCTATGTCCCGCTTGATGGGTTCAAATAAGTTCAGCTCGTGCAAGAGTTTCAGCATCACCGTACTCTCGCCACCGGGAATAATCAGCCCGTCTTTGGGCTGTTCCCAGTCGGCTGCCTGTCTTACCTCAAAGGTCTCTACGCCGAGTTTCCGCATCATCTGCTCATGCTCTGCGAAAGCCCCCTGAAGTGCCAAAATAGCAATTCTCATAAATAAAGCTGTGAATGTAAATTCCTGATGGAGGTTTATTTACCTCTTTCTGCCATCAGTACTGCAATTTCATTCTCATTAATGCCTACCATTGCCTCACCGAGGTCTTCACTGAGCTTGGCAATCATCTTTGCGTCCTTATAATTGGTAACAGCCTGAACAATGGCACGCGCGCGTTTCTCCGGGTTGCCCGACTTAAAGATACCGGAACCCACGAACACGCCTTCAGCTCCCAGTTGCATCATCAGTGCAGCATCGGCAGGTGTGGCAACACCACCGGCTGCAAAGTTCACAACGGGCAGTTTTCCGTGGTCATGTACGTATTTCACGAGATCATAAGGCGCACGCAACTGTTTTGCAGCTTCATAGAGTTCATCCTCGCTCATTGAGGTGAGACGACGCATCTCGCTTTGAATCAAACGCATGTGGCGCACCGCCTGTATAATGTCTCCCGTGCCCGGCTCGCCTTTTGTGCGAATCATCGTAGCACCTTCAGCAATGCGGCGCAATGCCTCGCCAAGGTCTTTGGAGCCACATACGAACGGAACGTCGAACTGTGTCTTGTCGATATGATAGATATCATCTGCCGGAGAGAGAACTTCGCTCTCATCGATGTAATCAATATCAATTGCCTGAAGAATTTGAGCCTCAACAAAATGTCCGATACGAACCTTTGCCATCACGGGAATGCTCACTGCCTCTTGGATGCCACGTATCATTTTCGGGTCGCTCATGCGGGAAACACCGCCTGCAGCGCGAATATCTGCGGGAATACGCTCCAAAGCCATTACCGCGCAAGCACCTGCAGCTTCTGCAATACGTGCCTGTTCCGGAGTTGTAACATCCATGATAACACCGCCTTTGAGCATCTGCGCCAAGTTGCGGTTCAATTCTTTTCTATCTTCTTTCATGAGTCTTATAATTTATAATTGTTTTTTATTCTTGTCGTTTAGGTTGTTCGGTCTTCGTCATCGCCTTCTTGTCTTGTATGGGCAGAAACGGTTGTTCCACGCAGCTTGGGCAGATGCCGTCCAAGCAGTTCGGAATATCGTAACCGAATGATTATACAAAGGTAAATAAAACTTAGTTTTTACCAAATGTTTATTCTTGTTTGGGAAATAATTAGATACAAAAAGGAAAGCCAAAGTTATTTTTCTTGCATCCAATCAGCATTGTTCGCTATGGAAATGTACCGGTGAGGGGGCGTTGCCTCCTATTCTTGCGGACAAAAATATAGGTGTAAATGACTTGGAATGTTCCTTTCATCATAGTTGTCGATAGAACAATTATTCAACTGTATTTCATCAAATATAAATAAAAACAGATGAAAAGTTTCTGAATATCTTTTTTTTTGCATACCTTTGCACTCGCTTTTATTCTAAAGCATCTATCGGGATGTAGCGCAGTTGGTAGCGCACTACGTTCGGGACGTAGGGGTCGGGCGTTCGAGTCGCCTCATCCCGACTTTAAAGCGGTAATCGAAGCTATTTCGAGTATCGCTTTTTTGATTAGATGGGACGCAGAGTTCTGAGCCAAATGCCGCCTCATCCGAATTGAAAGCGGTAATCGAAGCTATTTCGAGTATCGCTTTTTTAATTAGATGGGACGCAGGGTTCTGAGCCAAATGCCGCCTCATCCGAATTGAAAGCGGTAATCGAAGCTATTTCGAGTATCGCTTTTTTGATTAGATGGGACGCAGGGTTCTGAGCCAAATGCCACCTCATCCGAATTGAAAGTGGTAATCGAAGCTATTTCGAGTATCGCTTTTTTAATTAGATGGGACGCAGGGTTCTGAGCCAAATGCCACCTCATCCGAATTGAAAGTGGTAATCGAGGCTATTTCGAGTATCGCTTTTTTGATTAGATGGGACGCGTTATGCGAAACAGCTATCAAACATTTCATGCCATTCCCCATTGCAATTATTTCGTTTCTCGTGAGGACAAAAAGACCAATTTAAGAGTTTTGTTCACACTTTTTCACTCCATAAATCGCATATTCGCGAAGACTTCTTCCTTGATGCGGAAATATACGCAAGACAAGAATTTAAGTTAATCGACTGATTATCAGAGGAAACGCAGAACACTATTAAATGCCTGCCATGCAAAAGCTTAGCTTTTGGAACACAAAAGCTTAGCTTTTGCAAGGCGAAAGCTAAGGAAACGAGGTGCAAAAGCTTTCGTTTGGGTAATGAAACTTGGATTATTACTGAATTTTTATCGCCATTTATACCACATTTCCCATTTATAAGGAGAAAGTTTAATGAGAAGAACAACAGAAAAACCACACAGAATGAAGAAAAAAGGATGTAAAAGAAAATTACAAAGTTACGGAATTTCA
The DNA here is from genome assembly GCF_008016795.1 of Prevotella brunnea. GTDB lineage: Bacteria > Bacteroidota > Bacteroidia > Bacteroidales > Bacteroidaceae > Prevotella > Prevotella brunnea. The sequence goes on along the minus strand of NZ_SDIK01000059.1, from coordinate 11,330 downwards.
GAACAATTTTCATCCCGATGTTCACCACAACAGACATTTCTTGTTTCCTCATGGGAACATCGCATGAAGAATGAAGTACATCTCGCGGCTTATATATAATAATGTGTAATTGAAAAATTAACTTACTACTTACCATTATTTGCGCAAAATTCTGTATAATTTTGCTTCTTTTATTTGCAAAATCATTGCATTTTGCTAAATATTTTATATTTTCGTGGACGAAATTTGTTGTACAAGACATTCAAAAGCGCATTTCGGACAATTCGGAAAAGCGACTTGAAGAGCCGGTCTTCATACTATGATTTTTTTATAAACTATTTAGACATTATGAAACCTAACAAGCCTCCAAACATGAGCTTATCTGCTCGATGATCGCATCAGGTAATTATTTACATGAAAGACTATTTATCAAACATTAACGCCGAAAATCTAATTCGACAAAAAGTGTTTAATATCATGAAAGTAAAATACTTTCGTTCATTTTAATTAAAAACCTAACTAACATGAAAAAGTCATTTACGTTATTGGCATTATCATTATGCCTAAGTAGCGTTATTTCAGCGGCCCCCATTCGGTCGCAGAAAGCCCAGCAACTTGCCGGCACATTTTTCGGAACAACCGCAAAGGGAAGTCGCAACATTCGCATCAGTTATCAGGCAAAAGCCAACACCGGTGGTGAGGAAAACCTGTATTACATCATCAACCGTGGTGAGAAAGAAGGATTTGTGGTTATCTCAGGAGACACACGTACAAGAACCATCCTCGCCTACTCTGACAAAGGATACCTGAACGAGGAAATAGTGGAGAAACATCCTTCCATTCACTGGATGTTCAATCAATATGCACAGGAGATTGAATGGGCAAAGAAAAACCTGAAAGATGTTCCTTCCAAATCCTACAAAGCATTGACTGCCGGAGCAAGCGCAGAGCCGAAGCATCTGATAGAACCGCTCATGGAGGTCTTTAAGTCCGACCGCACAAAGAAACGCCCACAACCCATCAGTTGGGGACAGGCATGGCCTTTCAACTCTTATTGCCCCAATGTTACCGACCGGTATGGCTATGTATATCCCACCGTATCGGGCTGTGTGGCAACCGCCATCTCCAGTGTGCTGCGGTGGCACGAATACCCTTCCAAATCCAAGGGCAGCAATAGCTATATTTGGAAAGCAACAGGTCAAAGATTATCAATCAACTTCGATCAACAACCGGGCTACGACTGGACACAAATGCCAACGGCTGTAGATGCCAACGGCAACGATCGGGCTACCGGACAAAGGCTTACCACTACGCAGGCAGACAACATCGGAAGACTTTTGCGCGATGTGGGATATGGCGTAAACATGAACTACGGACCATCCGCAGCAGGCGGTAGTGGTGCTTTTCTTACTGACGCGCCATCCATGCTGGTGGAGCACTTCGGATACGACGGACGCTTGGAGTGCATCTTCCGTTCCAATTATCAGAACATAGCCGACTGGATGAAGGAAGTTCAAGACGAATTGAACAACTATGGCCCCATCGTCTATGCGGGTATATCGGAAGCCGGCGGTCATTGCTTCGTCATTGACGGACTTGCTGAGCAAAATTACGTTCACGTTGAATGGGGATGGAACCAAATGTCGAATTGCTGGAGCCTCATCTCCGTGCTCGAACCGGATACACACGGCATAGGCGGAGGCGTGGGAGCCTTTTCGCGCGGACAGCAAATGTTGCGCTTCCTACAACCCAGCACAGGTGATTATGAACCCATCACCATCGCTGATGAAGTAAGCAAGAAGAACTACGATAAGGCTGCTTATCAAGACGTTGCCATCAACATAAAGAACCAAAGAACCAAGAGTTTTTATGGCAAGATAAGACTCTACATCAACAAAGTGGGAGAAACCAATCGACAACTGCTCGACGCCACACCTTACAATATTCTGATTAGCGGCAGAAAGGACAGACTATACAATTTCACCGTGGATTTCTCGAATTTTGCAGCCGGCAATTACGAATTGCACCTTTCTTACTCTGAAGACAACACCAAATGGACCGACATACAAACCTCAGCGGGCACTATCACCATCGGAGGTGGTGCGCCTAACCCCGACCCGAAGCCAGATCCAAAACCGGTTACAGACAACAAATTCTCCATTAGTAAGACAGCCGAGCAGACCGTTTACAAGCAGGAAGACAACCAACGTGTTAAAATTGGCATTAGCAACAAATCTGACGCATCCTACTATGAGATGCTCAAGCTCTACGGAAAGAAAGAAGGAAGCACAGAATATAAGGAACTTGCCACAACAAGCTGGAAGAGCTACATCGGCAGCAACAGTTCATCATCGATTTACTTCCCGGTGAACTTCGCCAACATGGAGGCAGGCAATTACGAACTGCGCGTCGGCTACTTGGACAATGGGGAATGGAAAACCATCGAAGAGACAGCCGGAAACATCTCTATCACCGGCAAGCGATTGGGAGCGAAACTCATCGTTACCAGCCTTATTGAAGACAAACAAACAAAGGAAGGTGAAGTTGTTACCATAAGAATCCCTGTCAGCAACAAAGGCGATGAGGACTTCACAGGCAACGTTAGCCTAATGGCAAACGGCACTATCATTTCGGGAGGCAATGTTACGTTGCCGGCAGGAAAAGACGCCACACTGGCATTCACAACCAACACCCCCGCATTCATGGAACTGAAAGCAGGTACATACAATCTCACGCTCGCTTCCAACGGAAACGAAATAGATTTCAATGGAACGAAGGTGTTAGGCAAACTTACCATCGTGGCAGACAACAAGCCGGAACCAACTCCGGAAGAAGCTGTCGGAGACATAAGCCTTAATTCCGCCTATTTCTATCAGAACGGACGTTATGTAGGTTCAAGTTATTGCACACTCTCAAAGAACGCCGATGTCACGATAAAAGCCAATCTCTATACCTCAAACGGTTTCAAGGGCAACGTGAAGTTCTTCCTTTCAGACAAGTATGGAGGCACTACGGCATCGACACCGGCACTACAGACTTTACAAACTGTGGAACTGGGGAAATATAACAATGGATACGTAGAATTTACCATCAAGAAAGAAGACCTCACTGCCACCCACTATCAACTCAACCTCTCTTACTACAATGGACAGAATGAGGTTTGCAACAAGTATGATGGGGTCAGCTTCTATGTCAGCTCTTACCGATTCGATGCAAACAACAACTCGAACCTGCCCAACGAACACGGCGACACCTATTATATAAATGAGTTGGAAACAGGCAAGATGTATATTCCGGTTGGCTTCAGCGACCTCAATGCAGGCATAACCGATGGTATCGGAACTATTGAGACGGCAGAGAAGTCGCTTAATATCTTCCCGACAGTGGCTACAGACAATGTAACCATTGTTACACCGAAAGCCACAACGGCTATCGTCTTCACCTTGCAGGGTGCGGCAAAGGAAAGCATCCACCTGAATGTTGGTGCCAACAACATCAATGTATCGAATTTTGGCAAGGGAGTTTATCTTGTAAAAGTGAACAATCAAACATTGAAGTTCATCAAGAAATAAATTTCTCAAGACAGAAATGGGAATAATAACATAAAGGATCGCTGTTATCATCAATGGTACAGTCCCATACTTTTCGAAAGAGCTCGATAATCATTATCGAGCTCTTTTTATGCCAAATCAGTCATTAGTATTTCTCTGTGTTATATAGCTGTGAGAAATCCTGCATCTGTTCGCAATGTTGTCTGTCCCGAATGATTTTTTGAAATCTCACGCAAGGGCGTATCAAATCATGAGACCGGACGTGTTTTGTTTCAATGCCGGATAGCACCAATCTACTCATTACGCCAATTCATATTCAGGTGATGGCAAACAGACGCTTGATAGTGAACATTCACTCCCGACCATCAACATGAAATTATATTACAAAAACCACGTCCGAGATACGATTTGTAACCTATTGATAATCAGGATAATATTAATCGGGATTTAAAAGCTTAGCTTTTGCATGCCAATACATGACCTTTTGCATTGCAAAAGCTTACCTTTTGGAAAGCAAAAGCTAAGCTTTTGATAGATGAATGAAGAAATTTTAGGACATTATAGAACTCTTCCCATGTCTCCGGGGAAGGAATTTTGCGTTTCCAAGCCCAAAAAGAAATAAAGAACATGCTTGTTTTTTATTTTGTTCGGACAGGAGCAGGTGCTGACATGAGTTTATGGCGTATGGCTTTTAGTTGGTAAATTGCAGAATAACAACCAACTTTGCAACCCGGTTGCAAAAGGTTTTTCTTACCTTTGCAAACGAAAGAAATATAATTTAATTCATTATGACAGGTAAACTAAGAATCATACTAACAGCCTTGCTGCTTCTTACGGCATGGCTTATCGATGCTAACACGAGCCTGCCCCTATGGCAGATGCTAATCATTTATTTGGTACCTTACCTTCTTATCAGCTATGACATCCTATCGGAGTCGGGAGAGAAGATTTTAAAAGGCGACTTTCTTGATGAGGACTTCCTGATGTCGGTTGCCACATTGGGCGCGCTCCTCATTGGTTTTCTCCCCAATTCCGAGCCACAGTTTGCAGAAGCGGTGTTCATCATGCTCTTTTTCCAAATTGGAGAGATGTTCGAGGATTATGCAGAGGACAAGACCAGAAAGTCTATCTCCGACCTCATGGACATCTGTCCGGACACGGCAATCGTCGTGCGCAACGGAAAAGAAACTACAATCGACCCTGCAAAGGTTATGATTGGTGAGACCGTGCTCGTGAGACCGGGAGAAAAAATACCATTGGACGGCATCATTACGGAAGGAACATCCAGCCTCAACACCGTGGCACTGACCGGTGAGAGCACACCTCGCGACGTGGCAACGGGCGACAGTGTAGTGTCGGGCTGCATCAATGTTTCCGGACTGCTGAAAATCAAGGTAGAGAAACCTTTCAGCGAATCAACAGCCACAAAGATTATTCGGCTTGTCGAACAATCGAGTGAAAACAAGTCGAAAAGCGAATCGTTCATTCGCCGTTTTGCCAAGGTTTATACCCCCATCGTCGTTCTGTCAGCGGTGGCAGTGGCTTTTCTTCCGCCCTTATTTTACACCTCCTACGAAACGGCATTCTCTATCTGGCTCTATCGCGCCCTCACCTTCCTGATTGTGAGTTGCCCCTGTGCACTTGTCATCTCCATCCCACTCACGTTCTTCTGCGGAATAGGTGGTGCCGGGCATGCCGGCATCCTCATCAAGGGAGGCAACTACATGGAAAGTTTGTCGAAAGTGGGTACGGTGGTATTCGATAAAACCGGAACGCTCACTCGGGGTGTCTTCGAGGTGGTTGCCATACATCCCAACGAACTATCGGAAAGAGAGTTACTTCATCTTGCTGCCCACGTGGAACGCTATTCCACCCACCCTATTGCCACCGCGCTTCGCAATGCGTTTCAAGAGGAGAATGACAATTGTGTCATCGAGAACACCACAGAGCTTGCCGGTCAAGGCATACGCGCAGAAGTGAACGGAAAAACCGTTTGCGTGGGCAACGAACGCATGATGGCATCCATTGGGGCCACACTCGCGCATTGTGAGCAGTGCCAAACACACATGGGTACCGTTGTTCATGTAGCGGTGAATGGGGTTTATGAAGGACACATCGTTATCTCCGACCGAGTGAAAGCCGATGCCGCACAAGCCATATCATCCCTGAAAGCGCTGGGTGTGGAGAAGACCGTCATGCTGACCGGCGACCGCAAAGAAGTGGCAGGTCGCATTTCGAAACAACTCGACATAGACAGCTTCCACGCCGAGCTGCTCCCCAATGATAAGGTGAGCCACGTGGAGCGACTTTTGGCAGAGAAACCAACAGCACGCACTTTGGCTTTCGTTGGCGATGGCATCAACGACGCACCCGTCTTGGCGCGCGCCGATGTGGGAATTGCCATGGGTGGACTGGGAAGCGATGCAGCAATAGAGGCTGCAGATGTGGTTTTGATGGATGACAGTCCGTCGAAGATAGCCAACGCCATCAAAATCTCGCGTCGAACCAAGAACATTGCCCGCCAAAACACAGTATTCACGATCGGCGTAAAAGCTGCGGTGCTTATCCTTTCAACCGTTGGATTAGCCACCATGAGCATGGCTGTTTTTGCCGACGTGGGGGTTATGGTGTTGGCAGTTATCAACGCCACGCGTGCCATGAAGACCAAATAATGAACAACAGAAAAAGCAAAGTGGCATGAATTCTTCGCTTTCCGAAGTCTCATGCCACTTTTTGCCTGACCGCCATTGTGGCATACCGAGAGGTAAAAAATCAAATCGGAAGTTAGAAATTTATCTACTGACTGTCAGTTACCTACAACCTGCTTTGCAATAGCTTAGCTTTTGCACTGCAAAAGGTCATGAATTATGGCGCAAAAGCTAAGCTTTTAAATCTCAATTCATATTATCCGGATTATCAATAGATTACGAGGTGTGTCTCAAATGTTGTTTTTGTAATATAATTTCATGTTGATTAAGACACCATTGGTAAAAGATAAAGGACTTCCCACTGCCATACAACACCGTGAATTCTTAATGATTGATTTGAGGTTATATGTAGTTTCTCTTATCAGAGCATGAAAATCTGTAGTAGAAAAGCCCATGACATAGATGCAGTTTTGTTAATATCAGCAGATGAATAAGAAAGAATGAACTCAAGTCGGGATGAGTTTAAAATGTGAGTCTTTTATGCCTTTATATCATTTATTTTGTGTAAGTTTGCAATGCGTAAATAATTATTCTTCTCAATACAAACCATCATTTTTCCCATGAAAATAATCCATCAATCAGATTATAAAACCAATACTTGGAAAGGCGGTATCACTCGCGAGCTTTATATAAATCCTGAGAGCAGTAGTCTCAACGCTCGCGATTTCGATATTAGGATTTCCTCTGCCATCATAGATTCTACCGAGAGCGTCTTCTCCGATTTTACCGGTTATCAGCGTTACATTCTGCCTGTTAAAGGGTCGCTCACTCTCTTTCGCAATGGCAAGGCATACCGGTTGTCGCCCAATGCACCTTTTCGCTTCTCCGGCGATGAAGCAATAAAGTCGGAAAACTCGAAGGGCGCGATAGACTTCAACGTTATCTTTCGTGCGGAATTGCCTGTTAGCGTAAAGGTAACGAGCGATGAACATTACGAAAGTTCGACAGGGAGAACCTTATTGTTTGCCTTGGAGCCCGTTACGGTGAACGGCAAGCCCATAGAGTGCCACGATGCTGTGCTTCTCTCCGGTGCGTTTGCCGTGAAGGGGCGAGTGGTTGTCGTGAGCATTCCGTAATTTTTTGTAAAAAATCCCATGCCTTGTTCGTTATTCCATTATAATGACGTAATTTTGCAATACACAATTCAATTATCACTCTCGCGCTTCGTTGGCAAAACCGGCGCGGAAGCAATATTATTCCAAACATTCGGAACTATGAGAAAAAGCATATTATTGGCATTCGTGTTGTGGATGAGTGCTTTCGGATCGAGCGTGGCAGCACAGACGATTGCCGAAAAAGATCATAACTTTAAGGTGGCAAAGAACTTGGAAACCTTCTCTTCCATCTATAAATACCTCGATATGATGTATGTCGATACACTTGATGCCGATGAGGTGATAGGAAACGGCATTAAAGCCATGTTGCGTTCGCTCGACCCTTACACCGTGTATTATCCGGAGGAGAATGTGAAAGATCTCGACTTGATGATATCGGGAAAGTACGCAGGCATCGGAGCCTTGATTCGTTACAATCTGGCTTTGGGCAATGCCGTGATTGATGAGCGATACGAGAATATGCCCGCCGCAGAAGTTGGACTGAGAAAAGGCGATATAATTCTCTCCATCGACGATTCCATCATGACGGGAAAGCCGGTTGCCTATGTCAGCGAGCATCTTCGGGGAGATGCCGGTACGCGATTTGTGCTGAAGGTGCGGCGACCTACCACCGAAAAAGTCATGAAATTCAAACTCACGCGTCGAACCATTCAGATGCCTTCCGTGCCCTATTACGGATTGCAGGAGAACGGCATTGGCTACTTGAACCTGAACTCTTTCACCACAAATTGTGCCAAAGACGTTCGCAGGGCATTTTTGGCAATGAAACGAGAGGGAATGAAGTCGCTGGTCTTCGACCTCAGAAACAATGGCGGTGGCAGTTTGCAAGAAGCAATAGACATCGTGAACATGTTTGTTCCAAAGGGCTTGACATTGGTGAAGACGGTAGGAAAATTACAACCAGCCAACAAAGAGTATAAAACCAAAGTTGAACCCATCGACACCTTGATGCCCATCGTGGTATTGGTGAATGGTGAAACGGCAAGTTCGAGCGAGATAACCAGTGGTAGCTTGCAAGACCTCGACCGCGCCGTTATCCTTGGTACGCGAACCTATGGAAAAGGATTGGTGCAAGCTCCCATGGACTTGCCTTACAATGGTAATTTGAAACTGACAACAGGCAAATATTATATTCCCAGCGGACGATGCATACAAGCCATCAACTACAAACATGCCAATGGGGGATACATTGAACATGTGCCCGATTCGCTGACACGATTGTTCCATACCGCCAATGGTCGCGAAGTGAGGGATGGCGGTGGCATAAAGCCCGATATAGAAGTGTTGCCCGACTCGCTGCCAAACATTGCCTTTTATCTGGCTTCCACGGGAAGAGATTCTACGGAAGTGATGCTCAATTGGGAATTGAAATACATAAAGAAACATCCCACCATCGCACCGGCAAGAAACTTCATGATAACCGATGCCGACTATGAGGACTTCAAGCAAATGGTGCTCAAGAGTGGATTTAAGTATGATAGAGAAAGTAAGAAGTTCATGGAGGGATTGGTGAAGCTCGCAAAGTTTGAAGGTTATTACGAGGATGCAAAGGCGGAGTTTGATGCCCTTGACAAGAAGTTGAGTCATAATCTGGCAAAAGACTTGGATTACAACAAACAAACCTTGAAGCAACTGCTGACGGCAGATTTGGTTTCAGCTTATTACTTCCAACGTGGCTCCATAGAGAACAGCTTACAGTTCGACAAGCAATGGAAAGAAGCAGTCAAACTGTTGAGCCAACCCGAGCGATATCGTGATTTGCTTGCGCCGATACCTGTTGCGAAATCCGATAAAAGTGAAACGAAAGCGAAATAAGCAAGGAAATTCAATAATGGGAATCAATAATGCCGAAGTTGCTTACAATTTGACATGAAATAACAGAAAATGAGGTGATGGGGCGATTGCCTCATTTTTTGTTTTTTGTCTAATAGGTTATAAATCAATACTTGAGAAAGAATGAGAAGTTGGTTATAAACTGAAAAAAAGATAAAAACATTTGTCTTGTTTCCATTTTAATATCTAACTTTGCACATAAATTAAAACAGTCTTGTTATGGAGATGAAAATTACGAGAAAAGCTCTTTACAGAGAGGTGTTAGATTATTTCATGATAGCACTGGGATGCTTGTCTTATGGTGTTGGATGGACTATCTTTCTTTTGCCCAACCATATAGGTAATGGTGGCGTTGCAGGATTGTCGTCCATAATCTTTTGGGGAACCGGAACACCGGTTACGGTTACTTATTTTGTAATGAACGCCTTGTTACTGACAGCCGCGTTGAAAACATTGGGTTTGCGCTTCTGTATCAAGACTATCTATGGAGTGCTTGTCCTGACAATGGTTACGGGCTTGTTGAGAGAGTTTGTGCCCAACCCTACCATTCTTCACGATCAGCCTTTCATGACTGCGCTCATTGGTGCCATCTTCTGTGGTTTGGGCTTGGGTTTCTGCTTGTCGTATAACGGAAGCTCAGGCGGATCGGATATTGTGGCAGCCATTGTTCACAAGTATCGTGATATTTCCTTGGGACGCGTCATCATTCTTGTCGATATGACTATCGTAACGCTGAGCTACTTGGTGCTTCGGAGCTGGGAACAGGTGATTTATGGTTATGTATGTTTGGTCATCACCGCCATGGTGCTGGATCAGGTAGTGAATGCCGGGCGTCGTTCCGTGCAGTTTCTTATCATTTCCGAGCGCTACAAAGAGATTTGCGACATGATTTCTTCCACTCCTCCGCATCGCGGTTGTACCATCATTGATGCACAGGGGTATTATACCGGAAAATGCACGAAAGTAGTTATTGTCGTAACTCGTCAGCGCGAGGCAGGGTTGCTTTATAGAATGATAGACGATATCGACCCTCACGCTTTCGTTACGCAAAGTCAGGTGATGGGAGTGTTCGGTGAAGGCTTCGACAAGTTTAAGGTGAAACATCGCAACAACAAGCAACAAAAGGTGGAAGCTTAAGCTCCGACCATCCGTTATATAAGGAAAAGGGCGCAAATCATTAATGCCGATTTGCGCTCTTTGCTTTTTCATCGTTTTTTTCTTTCCTCGTTCTGTTGTATTCTCTTATAACAGGGTCGTCAACGTCCAGCCCATCCAACTTGTCGAATATCTTTCGGACTTGTTCCACATGCTTTTTATCGCGCCTCAACCGTTTATCAAGCATCAATCCGATATCGAACTCGGTGATGTCATGGCGAGGTGTCGCTTCAAGGATATCCCTCTTGGGCATACGTTTCAAGAGTTCTTTTCCGGAAACAATCTGTTTGGCTGTTACCACAACCTCGTCCATATAGTGTTCGGTGGGGAAAAGGAACACCGTGTCTGTAAAAATTTCTTGCCTTGTCAGCTTTTCGCTGTGGAAACCTTTGCGCTGAAAGGTTGCAGTCTTAAAACTATCAGGCAGTTGCATGAGCCCCAAATAATTGGTTTTTCCCATTGGTTCGCCGTCAGCAAATATTTCCACATCGCGCAGGGGAAACCTTGTAAGCCCATCGCACACCAATACTTCTTGGGCGAAACCGTAAAGCATCGACAGCAGAAAGAGGAAAACTGCAAAATATCGTTTAGGCATAAGTGAAAAAGATTTATGCAAAAGTAGGGGAATTTTGTGAGACGGATGGCAAATCCATTGGTAATAACACTTAAATAAACCCAAGAAACGTCATCAGGGGTAGTGTCCTTAAAAGTGTGTAATTCATCTTTCCTTTCTCTGTACTTCCACTGTTATTTTATTCTTTTCTTTCCAGTTCTTGAATTGATATATTCTCCTTTCATATGTCGTCTTTGTTTCCTCCATCGCCACGGCTGCCAGGAGGAAGATGACGGACTTTTCTGATGGCATGGATGTTCTCATTTGGATGGTTCTCCTGTACTTCCTGTTGAGCCTTTCAATCCAGTTGGTCGTATATATGCACCTCTGCACTTGGGCCGGGAAGTCCATATACGTGAAATAGGCACTGTTGCGT
>NZ_SDIK01000058.1 GCF_008016795.1 Prevotella brunnea | reverse complement strand
CCGTGGTCGAGAAATGGGAAAAGAAATATCCTGCCCTAAGAGAGTCCAAGACCGCACGCAACAGTGCCTATTTCACGTATATGGACTTCCCGGCCCAAGTGCAGAGGTGCATATATACGACCAACTGGATTGAAAGGCTCAACAGGAAGTACAGGAGAACCATCCAAATGAGAACATCCATGCCATCAGAAAAGTCCGTCATCTTCCTCCTGGCAGCCGTGGCGATGGAGGAAACAAAGACGACATATGAAAGGAGAATATATCAATTCAAGAACTGGAAAGAAAAGAATAAAATAACAGTGGAAGTACAGAGAAAGGAAAGATGAATTACACACTTTTAAGGACACTACCAAATATTTATCCCAAATCGGTCATTAGGATTTCTCTTTGCCGTACGACACAGAGAAATCCTAATGACCGATTTGGGTTAAAGAGGAATATGTCGTGGTTGTGGACATTCTATGACTTCCCTGAGTTGCAAATGCCGAATACAAACAATGAATTGGAAGCACTCAACTCTACTTTGAAAGCAAAATTAAACCTACATAAGGGCATTAGCAAAGAAAGGAGAAAAGTCATTATTCAAGACTTTTTAAAGGCTCATTCGCCTTGTAGATAAAGGGATATAAGAGGTTTTAGGTCTCTTTTTGTCATATAAGAGCAAAAGAGACCCATTTTAGGTCTCTTTTTGTCACTTATACCCATTTCTCAAGCATTTTGAAGAACAGGGAAAGACCACCAAAAGGTGTTATTTCCTTATTTACGAACTTTATGTCACAGTCGCGCATTGGAGTATATACTTTTTTCGTGGTAAAGTTAGTAAATATTTATGGATCAAGCATATACAATGCTGTTTTTCTAATGGCGGTCATTAGAAAATGACAAGAAACTTTTTCTAATGACCGATTTGGGTTTAATAAACTACCATTCCCAAATCGCTTGCTCATATCAATCGTTTCTCCTGCCGCCATTTCTGAGTTTTTGATCCTTCCTAATACATTTTATTCCCCAGGAAATTTCTACTGAGCCAGAATAGTTCTTTGATCGTCTGCTTCTGTTATTGATAGACCGTCCATAATTCATCATCGTTCACTTGGAAGCCAAAGCGAAACTTGGGGCAATTTTGAACGCCTGCTTAGAATTAAAACGCCAGACTGACACCCCAAATCAATGCTGCGTAGCGAAGCACTTTGCCAACCGAGATGCTGACGATGCTGATGGGAAGATTGGCACGGGTAAGTCCCAAGACGATGGTGATCGCACTTCCGATGATGGGCAGAAAGGCAAAGAATCCCATCCACGAGCCTCTGCCTTCCATAAATCGGTGCGCCTTGTCGAGCGATTCTTTCTTTACGTGCAGGTAACGCTCTATCCATTCTAACTTTCCCATTCTTCCCACTCCATAATTGAACATCGAACCGAGGATGTTTCCCACGCTTCCATAGACAACGAGTTGCATGGGCTGCAGCCCGCCTGCCAACAAGCCTAACATGACTGCCTCGCTGCTGAAGGGAAAGAAGCTGCCGGCGAGAAAAGCCGAGAGAAACATTCCCCAATAGCCATAATCTAAAAGAATTTCAGAGAGTGCAGCCATAAATAGTAAATAAAATTGTAAATAGTGAGGATAAGGGTGCCCACGACAAGGAACTTGAAAGCAAGGTTGGTCCACTTGGTGTAAGTAAGGGCAAGGAAATGACCGATGAGAGGCGATGTCGCCACGATGATAATGCCCATCAACTCGTTGTAATGATGAGGTTGCAGACATAGAAAGGCAACCGCCGACCATGTCAGGGTCATGAGGGAACGATAGAGCAGCCGGGTTCGGATGCTATCCTTGCGCTTCTGACGGATGTAGTGCACAGTACCGATGAGTGCGCACAAGATTATCCATAGTGCATTGACAATCTGTGGACCAGACAGTTGATTGAAGTTGAGAATGGGCGAAAAATGCTGCAACCCCACATAATGCGCGATGAGGAAGTCAAGATGGTCTGTGCCAATGAGACAACCTGAATAGAGAAGATTGGGAAAGAGAATACCCAAGAGCGATGCCGTGAATGTCTTGGGACTGAGTGCCAAAATGTCGATGGAGAGCACCATCCACAGGATGGGCAGGAAATAAAGGATGTGTGGCCAAAGGATACTGCTGAGTCCTATGCAGAGGAACGCGTAAAAAATCCACCCCGTCCCCTTCGGATCTTGATACACTCGGAAAATACAGGTGAGAAAGCCTATCATGCAGAGCACCACAATGGCAGGGGTAAGCTGTGAGAGTTGGGGTAAAAACTGTGTGGCGAAGAGCAGGAACGAGCACGAGACAACCCTACTGTAGATGCGCAGAAGGGCATTCGCATTGTTGAGTTCCAGCATCAAGTAGGTGGAGAACAGAACGCAAAGCAGTGATGGAAGCACCGAGAAGTCGGACAGACAGCTCAGCACCCACACTGCCACGGTCGGCAACACCAATATGGGCAGCGACCAGCGGCTCTCTGAAATCTTGTTCTGAAGGCGTTTCTTATACATGACGCGGAAGGTAGATGACTATAAGTCGGCGCCTATATCCCGTCTGAAATATTTGTCTTTATAAACTATCTTTTCGGCTTCGGTAAAACTCTTTCGCAAGGCTTCTTCCTTGTTGGATCCGTATGAGGAAACGGCGATGACGCGTCCGCCGTTGGTCAGCAGTGTTCCTTCTTTCATCGTGGTGCCACTGTGGAATACCACCGAGCCGTCCACCGCTTCAATGCCCGTTATGGGGCAACCTTTGGCATATTGGCGCGGATAACCTCCACTTACCAGCATCACGCAGACGGCGGCACGCTCATCGAAAACTACTTCACGACGGTCTAAATCGCCTGCTGCCACCCCCTCAAAGAGCTCTACGAGGTCGCTTTTCAGTCGCAACATCACCGTCTCTGTCTCCGGATCGCCCATCCTGCAATTGTATTCTATTACCATCGGGTTGTCTTCAACATTAATTAAACCAAAGAATATAAATCCCTTGTAATCAATCCCTTCAGATTTCAGTCCGGAAATGGTTGGGAGAATGATTTGTTCCTCCACCTTACGCATCCATTCCGCATTGGCAAAAGGTACGGGACTGACACTGCCCATTCCTCCGGTGTTGAGTCCGGTGTCGTGTTCGCCAATGCGTTTATAATCTTTGGCTTCCGGCAAGATTTTATAATGTTCGCCATCGGTGAGCACGAAAACCGAACACTCTATGCCGGAAAGGAACTCTTCTATTACTACTTTTGCGGATGCGTTGCCGAACATACCGCCGAGCATTTCGCGCAGCTCTGCTTTCGCTTCGTCGAGGGTTGGCACGATGAGCACACCCTTGCCTGCTGCCAGTCCGTCGGCTTTCAGCACATAAGGCGGTCGAAGTGTTTCCAAGAACTTCATGCCCTCGTTCAAGTTCGTTGCGTCGAAGGTGCGGTAAGCCGCCGTGGGAATATGGTGTCGGGACATGAAAGCCTTTGCGAAGTCTTTGCTGCCCTCAAGCACTGCTCCGGCTCGCGATGGACCGATGACGGCGATGTGTTTGGTGCGCGGATCGGCATGGAATACATCGGCGATGCCATTCACCAGTGGATCTTCCGGACCTACAACAAGCATATCCACGTGATTTTCTGCTGCGAACTCCTTGAGTTTATCGAACTCACTGACTCCGATGGCAATGTTTTCGCCACACTCTGTCGTTCCAGGATTTCCCGGTGCGATGTAGAGTTTGTCGCATTTCTTGCTCTGTGCGATTTTCCATGCCAAGGCGTGTTCTCTGCCTCCACTTCCCAAAAGTAATATTTTCATGTTCTCTGTCTCCGTTTCATTCCTGCCATAGCCGGGAAAGTGGCTTCCGCGGGTTGTTTGTTTTCTATTAATATGTTGTTTGCCTTCTATTATTATAATGTGTGGATAAGTCTCATCCCTACCTTTTTCTCTGTCGATGGTCAGGCTTCTTTTCTCTGCCTTTCCGAGAATGGTTGGAGAATTCTCCTATTTTTTCAGATAATCTTCGAAATATTGCGTGATTCGTTCGTGCAGATGCACACTCTGGTGTCCGCGCATATTATGTGGTTCGCCCGGATAGACGAAGAAGTCGGGCTGAGTTCCCGCTCCGATGCAGGCTTTCAAGAACGTGAGACAATGCTGTGGAAGCACCACGGGATCGTTCAGTCCCTGAATGATTTGTAGTTTGCCCTTCAAGTCTTTTGCCTTGTTCAAAAGAGAAGTCATGGCGTATCCCTCAGGGTTGGTCTGTGGTGTGTCCATGTAGCGTTCGCCGTACATTGCCTCGTACCATTTCCAATCGATTACCGGTCCGCCTGCCACTGCCACTTTGAACGTTTCGGGATAGTTCGTAATGAGCGAGATAGTCATGAACCCACCAAACGACCAGCCATGTACGCCGATTCTGTCGGCATCTACGTATGGGAGTGATTTCAAGTACTTCACCCCTTCCATTTGGTCTTTCATTTCTTCTTGTCCGAGATGTCGGAATGTGGCTTGTTCGAATGTCCTACCCCGGTTCTCGCTGCCCCGATTATCGAGTATGAACAGTACGTACCCCTTCTGTGCCATGTAAGTTTCCCAAGAGCGAGAGCCATAGTGCCAGCTTGCGTCCACGTTGTGAGCGTGCGGACCGCCATAGACATAAATCACCGTGGGGTATTTCTTTGTAGGGTCGAAGCCGACTGGTTTCACCATGCGCCAATACAGGTCGGTAGTTCCATCGGCAGCTTTCAATGTGCCGTTGCTATATTCGGGCACGTTGTAGCCCTTCCATGGGTCTGCCGCCGTCAGCCAATTGTGGCGTGACGGTTTGGCTGAAACGCCGATGAGGTCGATGTTGCGTGGCACGTCAGGTTCGGAATAGGTATCGACGAGTGCGTTTCCATCTTTGCTCAGTTCACCGAAGTGCCATCCCTTGCCGTTGTCAAGTAACGTGCGCTTTCCGTTGGCGATGCTGACGCTCCACAGATTGCGCTGTATGGGGGAACACTCGTTGGAGGCGTAGATAACGCTTTTCTCTCCATTGTTGAAACCAAGCACTTCCATAACTACCCATTTGCCACTTGTCAGCTGTCGGATTTCCTTTCCATCTCGGGTGCACAGATAGATGTGGTTGTATCCGTCCTTCTGCGATTGCATGATGAATCGATTGGAGTCCCACGGTAAAAAGCGGATGGGATGGAGCGGTTCCACGTATTTCTCATCGGTTTCGTGATAGATTTGGGCGATTTTTCGTCCTGTCTCTGCGTCGTATGACACCAAATAGCAGTCGTTTTGGTCGCGGTTCAGCTCAAACATATAGATGGTTTTGCTGTCCGGACTCCAAGCGATGTTGGTGAAATAGCGGTCGGTGGGATCGCCTGCATCCAGATAAACGGTGCGTTGTGTGTTCGTGTCGTACACGCCCACCGTTACCTTGTGGGAGGTTTCGCCTGCCATGGGATATTTGGTGGGTTCGGGGGTTGCCATGCGCGACTCACCCTCTTTGGGTTTCCAGTCCACCTCCTGTATCGTGACAAGCGGGAAGTCGGTTACCATGCTCTGGTCCATTCGGTAGAAGGCGAGCTTTGTTCCCGACGGACTCCAGAACAAACCGCCACTGATGCCGAACTCATCGCGATGAACTGCCTGTCCGTAAACGATGTCGCGCGAGCCGTCGCGGGTTAGTTGGGTGGCATTGCCTTCTCTATCCGCCACGAAGAGTTGATGGTGGAGAACGTATGCCGTTGCTCCGGAGATTTTGTTCCATTCCCTTGCCTGCGTGTTTTGTACACGTGTGGATCGCTTTACGAGTTTTTTTGCCTTGAAATCCACCAACAGATCCTCGCGTCCGTTCTTCACCATTACGTAAGGTTTTCCGGAATAAGGGAAAAACGCGGAATAAAGGTGTCTAACTTTCTCTTCGGAAGTTTGCAGACCCGCCCAATGGTTGATGTCGTCGAGGTTGAAAAGCCGTTGTTCCTTACCGTTTTTCACGTTCACGAGGGCGCAATATTCTGCCTCGTTACGTATCAGTTGATTGCCCCACCACTCCGTGTATCGGTTTTCGGGGCGCATTTTGTGATAATTCTTTCCGCCGAAGTTGAGGTCTTCGAGCGTAAACGTTTTCTGTGCCATTGTCATTTGTGGACTTAGCAGTCCCGCGAGAGCAATCCATGCCACGAGACCCACGAATGTTTTAATCTTCATCTGTATAGTTTCCTTTCTTGCGGAAGCCTCCGATCTTCCCTCTTTTTTCATATTTCTTTCCTCCAAATTTGCGGTCGTTGTCGTATTTTCTTCCGCCTTTGAAATTTCGACTCTCTTCGAAGGTGTCATCATCGTTGAACCGTTGTCGGTTGCCGCCTCGTTTGCCTTCTTTTCGGTCGGCGTGTCGTCCGCGGTGGTTGTTGTCGATGTCAGTATAGAGTTTATGTTCGAGACTGTGGAAAGTGAAGGAACGAATGTCTCCCTCCTCGTTTTCCTGCGTTTCGTCGAGCCGTTTCTTGAACTCCCGGTTCTTCTTGAAACGATGTTTTTGTGCCATTTCCTTCTTTTCTTCTTCTGTTTTCACGATGCCTCCTTCTGCACGGAACTCGTTGAACTTGCCGTCGAACATCTGATATCTTCTGAACTCACATTCCAGCGATCCGTTATAAACGGGAATTTTGATGCTTGGCTTCAGTCCTATTTCTCGGAAACATTCCTCTCGATAGGACAATATCCATGCCTCGTTGTCCTTAAACTGATGTTTGAGTCGCTCGCCAATCATGCGGTAGGTACCCAAGAGGTTGGGGGTGGAGATGCGTTCGCCGTAGGGAGGATTCATGACGATGATGCTCTTTTCCTGCGGTTGTGTGAAGTTCTTAAAGTCTTTCTGCTCTATAGTGATCGCTCGAGTCAGTCCTGCTGCTGCCACGTTGCGTCTTGCCGTGTTCACTGCTTTTATGTCGCAGTCATATCCATAGATATGGTGGTTGAACTCGCGTTCTTGCGAGTCGTCGTTGTAGATGGCATCGAAGAGTTCGGAGTCGAAATCGGTCCATTTTTCGAAAGCATATTCCTTTCTGAAGACGCCGGGCGAGATGTTGCGTGCAATGAGAGCTGCCTCGATGGGTAGTGTTCCCGAGCCGCACATCGGGTCGATGAAGTCGGTTTCGCCTTTCCATCCCGTCATGAGTATCATGCCTGCGGCAAGCACTTCGTTGAGTGGTGCCTCCACGCTCTCTTGCCTGTAGCCTCTGCGATGGAGCGATTCGCCACTAGAATCGAGTGATAGTGTTGCCTTGTCTTCGGCGATATGGATGTTGAGCCGTATGTCGGGGTTGCTCACGGAGATATTGGGACGTTCCCCGGTGCGCTCGCGGAACTGATCGACAATGGCATCTTTCACCTTGTAAGTAACGAAGCGCGAGTTTTTGAACTCTTCAGAATAGACTACCGAGTCCACCGAGAAGGTCTTTCCCTTGAGAATGTATTTGCTCCAATCCAGCTTCTTCACCTCATTATACATATCCTCCGCGCTTTGTGCCTTGAAATGGGCGATGGGTTTGAGTATTCGAATGGCGGTGTGCAACTGGAAGTTAGCGCGATACATGAGTTCTTTGTCGCCTGTAAACGACACCATTCTGCGCCCGATTTCTACGTTGTTGGCACCCAGTTGGGTGAGCTCTTGCGCCAAGACCGGTTCCAATCCCATGAAGGTCTTGGCAATGAGTTCGAATTCTTCCATTATTTTTTGAGATAGTGCCCATGTCATGTCCCAAGACCTCTCGGGACGAGTTCACCGGCAGTTACAATTCTTTTTTATATATTATATGGTTCTTATTTGTTCCGCATGGTACGATTGTCAGGCTGATTGCCTGTTTTGCGAGGTTCGCTTGAGCGTCCACGCCCCACAATAACTTTGCAAAGATAAACAATTCTGTCGGAAAAACAAACGTCGTGCCCTTTTTTTTCGATGGTGGGCAGGTGGGTGGAGGGGGATGTAACCTTTCATTCACATTTCGCGCGCAAGGAATGATGTCTGGGGGTTGAATAAAATAGGTGTGGTGCGATTATGTCTTTTTTATGTTTTGCTGTGTTTTGGTTTCTCAGTGCAATGTTTTTATTCCACAGGTGAAAAGCTTACCTTTTGCTTTCCAAAAGCTAAGCTTTTGCAGTGCAAAAGGTCATGAATTAGAGTACAAAAGCTAAGCTTTTGAATTGCAATTAATATAGTTCTGATTATCAGTGGGTTATGAATGACGTGTCCGCCTCTGTTTTTGTCGTGTGATTTTACCGTGAAATGCTTTTTGAGATATTGCGGTCAAGGTGGGCTGTGGACGGGAAAAGGAAGGATTAACGGATGATTATTCTCACTTGGGGGGGGGAAAAGTTGGTGGAATTGAAATCATGGTGCTTATAAAAGTTATCGTGTCTGTGGAAACTTTATTATTTCTGTGAATTTCGAATTTCCAAGAATACATGAAGCTGTATTATTTCTAAGCAGCCAAGATTTTCAAGCTAATAAAAAAAGGGAGTTGTTTTGTATTTAATAGTCTTCCATTTCCACTTCTTTCACCTTTTTAAATAGATCGGATGCGAAAACGAGGTCGTTGAGTTTCTTGTTGTGCGAAGAGATAACCGTTTCTTTGTTTCCCTGCCATTCTTTTCTGCCCTCAGCGATGAAGATGATGTTTTCGCCAATGCCCATCACTGAGTTCATGTCGTGCGTGTTAATGATGGTGGTGATGTGAAAGTCTTTCGTTATTTCCGAGAGCAGTTCATCGATAACGAGCGATGTCTTAGGGTCTAATCCCGAGTTGGGTTCATCGCAGAAAAGATACTTTGGGTTCATCACCACCGCGCGAGCGATTGCCACGCGTTTTTGCATTCCCCCCGACAATTCTCCGGGGTATTTCTGTTCCGCTCCTTTGAGGTTCACCCTTTCGAGGGTTTCCATTGCCTGTCGGCGACGTTCGCGCAAGTTCATGTTCGAGAACATATCCAATGGGAACGATACGTTTTCCAGCACGGTGAGGGAGTCAAAAAGTGCCGATCCTTGAAATATCATTCCCATTTCGCGACGCATGCGTATCTTTTCTTTCTTACTCATGTTCACGAAGTTGCGATTGTCGTAGAGCACCTCTCCACGTGTAGGGTTGAGCAGTCCCACGAGGTTCTGCATCAGAACGGTCTTGCCGGCTCCACTCTGTCCGATGATGAGGTTGGTTTTCCCATCTTCGAAGATGGTGCTGATGTCGTGGAGAACTTCTTTCTCGCCAAACGATTTATATAGGTGTTTTACTTCTATCATCTTAACTTAATATCTGGGTGAGGAAAACATCGCTGAACAAGATGAGCACACTGGAATTGACCACTGCATCAGTGGATGATTTACCCACATCCACCGAACCGCCTTTCACGTTGTAACCGAAATATGATGCGACGCTGGCAATGATGAAAGCGAAGAATACGCCTTTGATGATGCTCATATACATGAACCATGGGTTGAACGAGTGCTGTATGCCCGATGTGAGGTCGTTGGGCGTGATGATGTGCCCGAGGTAAGCCGTGGCGTAGGCTCCCACCACACCTGTTGCCGCCGAGAAGATAACGAGGAAGGGCATGATGGTGATGAGTCCGGCAATCTTCGGAAGGATAAGGTAGCCTGCGGAATTCACCCCCATGATTTCGAGCGCGTCAATCTGTTGCGTTACTCGCATCGTGCCCAATTCCGAGGCGATGTTCGACCCCACCTTTCCGGCGAGAATCAAGCACATGATGCTCGACGAAAATTCCAACAGCATGATTTCGCGCGTTACATAGCCCGATACCCATCGAGGCATCCACGGACTTTGCACGTTGAGCTTTATCTGGATGCAGATCACTGCCCCGATAAAGAACGAGATGAGCAGCACGATGCCGATGGAGTCCACCCCCAATTGCGACATCTCCTTGACATATTGCTTGAAGAACATGCGCATACGCTCCGGCCGGCTGAAAGTGCGCCTCATGAGCTGCAGGTAGTTGCCGAATGCGGTCAGCAGTTTGTAGATAAGCATGATTTCACTTCTTTCTGTTTACAGATGCAAAAGTAACCAAATTCCATCAAAAAACTGCATTATATTCAATAAGTTTTAGGTTATCTCAATGTTATTAGCGTTTATTTTACTACTTTTGCAATTTGGAACTACAATCGTAAAAAACTGATGATGACAGAAACGGAAAACATTGTTGTTCGCCCGGAGAGCGATCAGCGCAGCATACTGCGCACAGAAGGATTAGTGAAACGATATGGCAAACGCACCGTTGCCGACGGTGTGAGCATCAACGTGAGACAAGGCGAAATAGTGGGACTCTTGGGACCCAACGGAGCCGGCAAAACTACCTCGTTCTATATGACTACCGGGCTGATTGTGCCCAACGAGGGGCACGTCTTCATCGATGACGAGGAAATCACTCGCTATCCCGTGTACAAACGCGCCAAAGCAGGCATCGGCTATCTGCCACAGGAAGCGAGCGTGTTCCGGAAGATGAGCGTGGAGGACAACATCATGAGCGTGTTAGAGATGACAAAACTCTCCAAGGCGGAACGGCTGGAAAAGATGGAGAGTCTCATTCGCGAGTTTCGGTTGGAGAAGGTGCGCAAGAATCTCGGCGACCGACTCTCCGGAGGTGAACGGAGACGCTGTGAGATAGCCCGATGCCTCGCCATCAATCCGAAATTCATCATGCTCGACGAACCGTTCGCCGGAGTTGACCCCATTGCCGTGGAGGACATTCAGCACATCGTTTGGCGATTGAAATTCCGAAACATAGGCATTCTCATCACCGATCATAACGTGCATGAAACTCTCAACATTACCGACCGCGCCTATCTGCTTTTCGAGGGGCGAATTCTTTTCAAGGGAACCCCGGAAGAACTGGCTGCTAATAAGGTGGTCAAGGAGAAATATCTCGGTACCGACTTCGTGCTGCAAAAGAAAGATTTCCAACTCATTGACGAGCGGAAACGAGCACGGGAAACCAATCCCGAAACCTAATTCCATGCCCGGTTCTCACCTCGGTAACATCAGTGCAAAGCCTGACAGACAAACAAACGAAAATAGTGTGGAAATTATTTTTGAACATCTATTTAACAAAACGAGGAGCAAAAAAAAGCCTTGACTGATTCACATCACCCAAGGTTCCAATACTAAAACTAAATTAACCACTAAAAAAACTGTTACAAAGATAAGCGTTTAAAGGGGTAACGCCAAATAATAGGGAAGGAAAATTACTATTTTTTATAATTATTCACACTTCGTTGCTATTTTTTACGTTTCCTATACCTATTATTGAGTATTTCCACCCCTGATGCTTCGACATCGGAAACGGGGTTGTAGCCCGATTAATCCTTCAGGGAATAGGTAACGGTGGTTACCACGCGCACCTTTTTAATATAAGGCGTGTTGGAGTCGCGGTCGTCGATGGAGAACTGTCCTTGATCGGCACTCACAATTTTGTTCAGCGCGCTATGGCTGTTGGCAGCGAATTGCTTGGCGGTGGCTTCAGCATTCTCTATTGCCTGTCGCATCATCTTGGGTTTCATCTCGGTGAACTTCGTAAACTCATACTTGATGGGGTTGGCATAGCCACCATCTACGATGGCAACGCCTTGTTTCAGAAGCTCTCCCTGTCGGGCAATGATGCTTCGCACACGGTTCACCTGTCGGCTCGTAACGGTGATGATGCTCGTGATGTTGTAGCGATAACCCTTATTGTTGTCGCTGTATTGCTCGGCATTCAGGTCGATCACCACGGGAGCGTTCACCTCGATTTCCTCCGGTTTGATGCCATTTGCAAGCAGGAAACGGCGGATTTTCTCTTGCGTTCGCCCAATGCCGGCATAGAGTTCCGGCAGATTATTGCCCAATTCCTTTGAGAGAATGGGCCACGTAACCTTGTCGGCAGCCACTTCTTTCTCTGCCAATCCCTTTACGCTCACCTTGCGGTCTTTGTTGGCAAAGTTGTCGATTCCTGCCTTCATACAGAACCCTAACACGACAATGCCGAGAGCGATGATGGCGGATGATAGAACGTGTTCTTTCATAATTCACTGTTTTAAATATTTCCGAGTCGGGACTTTCCCAACTGTCTTTATCGCCAAAGTTAGCAAAAAACGATTGATTGAAATGTCTTCTCATGTTTAAAAGATGTTTAATGCGAGGGAAGAATACCGAGAAACGAAAAAAAATACGTAATTTTGTGGTCTAATAAGAGAGGGACGCTCCAGTTCCACCCACGCCATAAGCCCATGAACAGCTATCAACAAGAAACAGCCATCAAGCGAATGAACCATCTTGCCAAAGATGGCAAGCCTTTTGTCTTCATCGCCAGCTACGACTGCCGACAGACGTTCGTGGAGGAGGTGGACAACATTGACAGCTCGGAACTGCTCTTTGACTTCCCTCATCGGAACAATATTCCACCCGATGCCGTAGCAGGGAACGCCGATGTGGAATGGGAGTTTGCGCCACCCAGCCGGGAACGCTATCGGCACGCCATCCGACATGTCATCGGAAACGAGCGTGATGGTAACAGCTATCTTGCCAACCTCACCTGTCGTGTGCCGGTGAGAACCAACCTTGCCCTGCGCGACATCTTCCTGCGTTCCAAGGCGATGTACCGCTGTTGGATGCGTGACAACTTCGTGTGCTTCTCGCCCGAAATCTTCGTTAGGGTGAGCAATGGCAAAATCAGTTCCTATCCCATGAAGGGCACCATCGATGCTTTACAACCCAATGCGCGGGAAACACTGCTCAGCAGTCCGAAAGAAGCGGCGGAACACGCCACCATTGTCGATCTCATCCGCAACGACCTCAGTAAGGTGGCAGAACACGTAACGGTGGAACGCTATCGATATATCGACCGACTGACGACCAACAAGGGGAAAATTCTGCAAACCAGTTCGGAAATCTCCGGACAGCTCCTGCCACAATATGTCCAACGACCGGGCGACATGCTTTTCCAACTGTTGCCGGCAGGCTCCATCACCGGCGCGCCAAAGCTCAAGACCACACAAATCATCAAAGAGGCAGAGGACTACGAGCGCGGGTTCTACACCGGTGTCATGGGCATCTGGGAGGATGGGAGGATGGACAGTGCGGTCATGATACGCTTTATTGACAAAGAGGGCGAACAGATCTACTACAAGGCGGGAGGAGGCATTACCGCGCGAAGCGATGAGGAAGCGGAATACAACGAAGTTTTGGAGAAGATATATGTGCCGATTTATTGAGACCATCAGGGTGGACAGTGGGACGGTGAACAATCTCGACTATCACCTGCGTCGTGCAAACCTCACCCGACAACAATTCTTCAAGGGAGCACGCCCACTGCGAGAGAGCGACTTCCACCGCGCCATCAATCCTAAAACGAAACTTGCAAAACTGCGCTTCGAATATGATGGCAACGCCATCTATAACCTCACGGCAGAACCATACGTCATGCGACAGGTGCAATCGCTGCGTATCGTTGCCGACAAGAACATTGTCTATCCCTACAAGTGCGCAGACAGAACATTGCTCAACCAACTCAGGGAACAACGCGGAACATGCGATGACATCGTCATCGTCAGACGTGGAAACATCACCGACACATCATACACGAACATCGCCTTCTTCGATGGCAAGGAATGGCTCACACCCGACACTCCTCTCTTGCCTGGAACACGCAGGAAAAGTCTGATTGACAACGGAAAACTTCGCGAAGCACGAATTACGCTTGCCGATTTGCCTCATTTCAAACGCCTTGCCCTCATCAATGCCATGATTGGTCTCGGTGAACTATCAGCCCCTTATCACATGGAAGAAGACACGGCAGGACTGAAAATCGTCTTGGAATAAGTCTGCCCCATTGTCCCCATCGCACATGAGCCCTTGTTTGCCGTGCACCCCTATTCGGCAAACATTCCTCGAATCGGGCGTTATCCGATTCTTTCTCTCATCACTGCCATTCCTCATTTTGATAGGTTTCCTTGTCATTGGTTATTATTCCGGCCCGAAGATGGGCAAAGTTTTCCTGCCATAGAGACGTTTGTCTCCACGCATCAATGTAAGGATACAAAATCAATCATCAAAATGCAAGAAAACAATCGAGTGATTATTTTTGTTTAATAAGTAATATTAGGCGTAATGGACATTTGGTAGGCTGAAAAGCTCCGGATGCTCTTTATTTATTACTATTGCTGTCTGGTAAAACTTTTATTAATTTTCAAAATTAGGGCTGACACTTCTCTCGAGGTATCAGCCCTTTTGGTTATCTTTGTATTTGAAAAAAATATGACCATGAGCAAAGATTGTCATTTTGCCGGACAGCCGCCCTCCCAAGAGTTAAATCCTTTTACTTCCCATAGAGCTACCTCATTATATTTATACGCGAGTTCGGGATAAGAAAATCTTTAGAAAAGTTCCAATTGCCTTGATTTCTCCACGTGTACTGGCAGTGCGTCCGGTTTATTGTCAATGAA
>NZ_SDIK01000057.1 GCF_008016795.1 Prevotella brunnea | reverse complement strand
TAAGCCATCAAAGGTCTTCACATACCGCTCACCGCCGTTCCGACGGCTTATTTCAACTATTTTATCATGGTCGAGAGATTTTATCAGCTGACCATATACCGGCTGTCCGAAGAAATGTGTACTTTTGCCCATGTTATCTGAGTTTGGAAACAAAAGCAAAGATAACAAAAAGGGCTGATACCTCGTGAGAAGTGTCAGCCCTAATTCATAAAAAATGTGGGATGTTTAGTGGACAGTAATAATTATTAAAGGATACATTTCAAAAATATTACGTGCTAATAAAATAAATCCTTATGTATATGTGTTATTAATTAAAACGTACACCATTCATTCCATGAAGTTTTCAATAATCACTGTCACCTATAATAGTGAAGATACTATTTTAGATACAATTAATTCCGTATTTAATCAAGACTATGCTGACTATGAGTATATAATAATAGACGGTCAGTCTACTGACAACACAATAAAGATAATCCGTAATAACGCAATGCGGTTCGGGGGAAGGATGATCTGGTTTTCTGAAAAAGACAAGGGTATTTATGATGCGATGAATAAAGGGATAATGAAAGCTACAGGTGATGTGATTGGTATTCTCAATTCAGATGATTATTTTACGAGTAGCGATGTGCTCTCTACTTATGTTAAGGCGTTTAAGGAGTCTGACGTTGAAGCTGTCTTTGGAGATGTACACTTTATTCGCGAAGGTGAACCTAACAAGGTAGCACGCTATTACTCATCAAAAATATTTCGTCCTTCGTTGTTGCGTTTTGGATTTATGCCTGCTCACCCCTCTTTTTATCTTCGTCGTGAGGTTTACCAAAGGGCTGGTTTTTATAGTTTAGATTATAAAATAGGGTCAGATTTTGAAATGATGGTGCGATTATTCAAAAAGCATCACATAAGCTATAAGTATATTCATAAAGACGTTGTTACGATGCGCATGGGGGGAGCAAGTACAAATGGGGTAGGGAGTCATTTCCTATTGTTGAAGGAAGACACAAGAGCTTGTAAATCAAACGGTATATACACCCACCCTTTGTTTGTTTTGTTGAAATATATATACAAAGTTTTTGAATTTAAATTATGATATTGCATCTATTGAATATCAAAGAATTAAGACTATTGACCGCCTTATTTTTGACACTGTTTCCCTTGTCTTTATTGGCTGACAACTATCTTTTTAAAGATGGCAAGTCTGATTATATTATCATTTGTAATGCTCCTAAGGGTTCTTCTGAATATACGTCAGCAATGGAAATGCAAGCTTATATACAGAAGATGAATGGAGTAATGCTTCCAATCAATCCCAAAGAGCAGACTAATAAAAAACATATCTACATAGGATATAACAAAGAATTAAGGAAATTAGGGATAAAGCAACCCTCTGATTCTAACGAAGGATTTGTTTATAAAACTATTGGAGAGGATTTATATATTTTTGGAGGAAAGCAGTTGGGAACTATGTATGGTGTTTTCTCTTTTTTAGAAGACCAATTGGGCATTCATTGGTACACAAAAGATTATGTAAAAATTCCAAAGTTAACACAATGGACATTGCCTTCAATGCTCAGTGTTATTGAAAAGCCAGCTTTTAAATATCGCCATGTATTCTTTTACACATCGCGCATCAATCATGATTGGAACGCGCATAATAAGTTGAATACAACTATGGGGTTGAATATTAAAAATAAATATGGCGGTTTAACATCTTATTGGGGTATTCATACAATGCAAAACATGGTAATGCAGGAAATGTTTTCAACACACCCAGAATATTTTGCTTTAATAAATGGAGAGCGAAACAAAGAGGGGCAATTATGCTTATCTAACAAGGAAGTTATAGAGTTGTTGAAAAGAGAAACCTTGAAAATGATAATGGAAAATCCTGGTCATTGGTGTTATAGTGTTTCACAGAAAGACAATGACATGTTTTGCGAGTGTGATAACTGTCAAATATTGATGCAGAAATATGGAGGCTATTCAGGAATATTGATTTGGGCAATTAATCAAGTTGCTGATGAAGTAAAAAAAACATATCCTAATGTAAAGATAGGAACGTTTGCTTACCATAAAACGCAAACACCTCCCAAGCATATTACACCGAGAGGGAATGTTGTTATCCGTTTATGCGATGTTGAATGTTGTTTCGGACACCCGATAGCATACGAACAAGGACATAATCGTTTGTTTCTCAATGATTTGAAACAATGGAAGAAATTAACCGATAATATTTATATTTGGGACTATGCAACTGGATTTTTTCAATACCTTGCACCTTTTCCCAATATATATGCAGTGTCTGAAAACTTAAAAACTTTCAAGAAAAATAATGTTATGGGTGTAATGCACCAAGGTCAATATCAAAATTATGGAGGTGAATTTTATGAATTGAAGCAATGGGTGTTTTCTAAATTATTGTGGAATCCCAATGCTAACCTTGACAATTTGATAACTACATTTATAACCGATTTTTATGGAGCAGCTGCACCGTATGTGCGTGAGTATTACGACCTCACTGCCAACCTTCTCAAGGATGAGGGAAAACATCTTATGTTTGATACCCACTATGATAGCGACATTTACACAAAAGACTTTATAAAAGCCGGAAGACATATTCTTAAGAAAGCAAAAGAAAGTGTTAAAGACGACGAAACATTGTTGTTTCGTGTGGAAGAACTTTATGCTCAAATACTATATTTATCAGTTAAACGCGATCTATGGAAATCGGTTAAAGACGGAAGTCTGACAGAATTAAAAGCTTTTCTCAAGGCTACAGGTATGAATGTAAGTGAAAACGAAACAGCTGAACAATTTATTAAATCGCCAGAACCGATATGACTGATATTCTTAATTGCCTGCATAATCGTCCTCGATATTTTTTACAGGTGTTTTCATATCCTAGTACGTAGGCATACTTATTGAAATGTTGTTTGTAGTTTTTTGATATTATATTTTTTTTAAGAGGAAATAGATTAAATAACATCTATATTTGATTTTAAAGAATAAGGTGGTGGTTTTTTTTATGCCTCCTGAAGATGTATTATTAGAATGTCTTCTGTATTTTATTAAAGGTATATTCAAAACTTTCACTTTGTAGAAGGCTAATGCAACTATTGAAATCCAATTATCATGAGTGCATAATGTATGATTGGGTGGAAAGGGGAGAATTTTTTTTAAAAGTTCTTTTCTAAATGAAAGACAACAACCTAAGTAGCTGAATTTAATGAGATTATTTATAAATCCATGTTTTGTATTTCTGATTGCAAAAAACGATGGTTCTATCGTATTCATATTGTGATCTACCACTATTGCATCGGAAATCACCATGTCGTATTTCAACAGATATTGCATGCACACTTCTATTTTGTTAGGTAACCATACATCGTCTTGGTCGCAAAGAAATATATAATTGCCTTTAGCCTGTTTTATGGCATTTTCAAAGTTGCTTGTATAACCTTTTTCGCCTTGGTTTTTGAAAATTTTTATCTTTTCGCTATTTATTTTGGTCAGTACTTGGATAGTATTATCTGTGGAATAATCGTCTGAAATAATAATTTCATCATTTTCTTTTAGTTGTGGAAGTATAGAGGCAATTTGCTCTTCTATATATTTCTCACCATTATAAGTTGCAATGCATACTGAAATCATAGTCCTAAAGTTTTAATTTAAACCATGCAAATATACCTTTCCACATATATTTCCATCTTTGGAAGCCACCTTTGATGAATGGGAAATAGATAAGACGTAATAAAAATTTAGTTCCTTTTCCTAATTTGAAGGCAAGTGGAGTGTAGTTTCTTGTCAATAATATTAAAAAGTTTCGATATTGATAATAATATCTTGGCGGAGCAGAAAATATTATAGTGTGGCCTCCTATGTTTTTCTGGTTTTTGCCTACTTGATGTTCAATTTTCAAATGTGAGGTAATTCCACATAGGTATCCTTTGGAAATGGCTCTGAAACACCACTCACAATCTACAAAATCAATAAATAATTTTTCTTCAAAGAAGCCCACATCATAGAAGGTTTTTATGCAAACACATGAGCCTGAAGATATTATTTCTTTTTTAAAAATAAATCCGTTGTCTCCTTTTATATCTTTGTGGATGATGGATTTGTATTCTTTTTTGTTGTCTTTATTGATGATAGTGGGACCTAATATGGCTAAATTCGGATAAGTTTTTTTTATTTGTACAAACTCGTTGAGTATTTGTTTTGGATAATTTTCTCCAAAACAGCTATCTTGGTCAAAGAAGATGATATGTTCTATGGTGTGATCTAAAAGAATGCTTTTTATTGCTATGTTTTGCGCTTTGGCAATGCCTGTGTTCTTATGGAGGCTTATATAGCTCATTTTCCCGACTGTATTACCCGAAAAGTTGCTTTGTGAAGAGTTATCAACTATACTTCCTTTATAAATATTGGCAATTCTTTGAATATGTATCAACTCGTTTTCTTCAGGATTGAAGATTACAAATGCAATTGCGATGTTATCTGTTGATGACATTTTGAATATATTGTTGATAAACAACTGCAAAGTTAATCATTATTTTGAGATTTCCAATTAAAAGTTTTATCTTTGCAACTGCGTGGTTAGTTATTTTTGTCGATAGTGGAATATAATATATGAAAGTACTTTTTGACCATCAAATCTTTAGCTATGTTTATGGTGGCGCATCTAAATATTTTACAATGCTACTAAAGTATCTACCTCGTGAGTGCTGGGATACGACAACGCTATTAACAAGTAATGAATACGTACGGGCTGAAAAGTTAATGCCATTTACTCTTAAAAAATATTTTAGGGGGCAGACGGTCTTGCAAGAATATTTAAACAGACCATATAGTAATTTCATGATAAAAAAGAAATGTTATGATATCTTTCATCAAACCAATTTTGGAACATATTGTTTAGATAAAATAGGTAGTAAACCTATGGTAACAACTTATCATGATGCTAACCTATCAACTATTGATCCACATCCCGAACTAGTAGAGCGGCAGAGGGTATCGCTCGAACGTGCTGATTCCGTTATTGTTGTAAGTGAGAATACTAAAAAAGATTTATTGCAGCTTTTTAAGGTAGATGAGGCTAAGGTTTCGGTGATTTATCATGGGATTGAAATACCAGATTTGTCAAAACTCAATCACGAAAGAATAGTAGAACGTCCTTATATTTTGTATGTCGGAAGGCGAACATTCTATAAGAATTTTGATAATTTTGTAAAAGCATGTTCTTTAGTAATCAGTACATTCCCAGATATTCAAGTCGTTTGCACGTCATCATGTTTTTCAAACAAAGAGTATTCAAAGTTTAAGTCTTTGGGGATCGAAGATAATATGAAAGCAATCTGCTGTGACGAGGCAGACATGGTTAGATTATATAGAGATGCGATAGCTTTTGTTTTCCCTAGCTTTTACGAAGGCTTTGGAATGCCTATTTTAGAATCATGGAGTTGTAATTGTCCTGTTGTTTTATCAACAGCAAGTTGTTTTCCTGAAATTGCTGCTGACGCTGGATTATATTTTGCCGCTGATTCAGTAGATGAAATGTTTTCGCAAATTATGAAAGTTATAGAAGATGATGCTTTAAAAGAAACTTTGAGGCAAAGGGGAACTGAACGCCTGAAGAAGTTTTCTTGGGAGCGATGTGCCAATGAACACCTAAAAGTTTATCAGTCTTTAGCTGATTAAGATGTATTATTGTTCTTTGAAAACGAATTGGCTACTCTAAGTATCTACCATAAAGAACAGAACCTACATTTAGGAATGGTTTAGATATTATACAACGAACTTATAAGCAAAGATACTATCCGTACTTCTTTTATGGTTTCAAATTGTTACGGTTCTTTAAAAGTTCTATTGAAAATCATTAATCTTTCTTGATAAGATTTATGACCAAATAAGATGTTATCGTATTCCATGCTTGGGAGTTGGGTCATTGACCATATCTTGATGAGACAATAAAAATAGACAAAGGCTTTAAAGAGTTCTCTGTTATTGTGATTATTGAAACAATCCATAAGGGATTTCCATATAATCCAATAAGAGAAAATAAAGAGCATGCCGATTCGCTTACTTAATGTATCAAATTCACTGAAGAAAAAGAAAGCAATGAGGTAAGCCAAAAAAGCATTGATAATAATTGCGCCATCTTTCGTAAATTCTTCACTTTGTATTTTCTTATAATAGGTGAAAACCAATATGCTGGTAAACAATCTTTCAATATAACCTATAGAGAGTGGAGTGGCCTTATTGAAAAGTTCTGTATAGGCTTTTAATTTTTCAGCAAATTGTTGATCCAATCCTATGATGTTTACAACGCTCAATACAACTGAAATTTTGAGCAGGAAAATGAGATTGCATATTATAACGACTACTAAAAAAATCCATTTATTCAACTTCTTGTGGAAGAAGAAATAAAGCGGTAAATATATTAATGCCGATGAGTGGAAAGAAGCTCCCAAGAGGCACAATGAAAAATAAGGAATGATTTTTCTGTTTTTAAGATATGGTAAAGCATTTAAGAAGAGCATTATTGAAATAGAATTTCTAAGTAAATTGGTACTTATTTCTACCCCTCCAAATACAAAATAAAGGGTTAATCCTAAAGGAATATTGTTGGTGCGTTGTTTGAAGAAGTTTAAAAGTAGAATTAAATTAATAAAACAAATAACAGCTTGGAAGAAAAAGTAATTATTGGCGATATTTTTGCATAAAAGGTTTAAAATGGTAAATCCGGGTTCAAAGGATACTACGGAACCAATCTTATACTTGAAAATATCGCTCCATTCGCAATGATAAAAATATTGATAATAAATAATCCAATCACTGAAAATGAATCCTCTAAATGCAAAGAATACAAAGAAAGTTGTAATTGCGACAAATATGCTATATTTTCGATTAGTTTCTGTCGCACTTGGTGCTGCACAAATACAGGCACAAATTTCTAAGATGGCAACTTCAACGAGGTATGGAATTGGAAATATCATCTTTGCTTTTTATCAATAAGATTATCAGGCTTGTTATTCCTCCTGATTCTTATCTTCGCTTTTGTCTTGCTCTTGGTTATTCTCTAACCTTCTTCGATTTGGAGAAATAAGTAAAACCCATACTGCGTCTAAGAAAAATCCTATAGTAACAAATAACAAAACAATGACGAAACGTGGGGTACTTGACGCCTTATAAGGCATAATGGGACGCTGAAGTATGGTGTATGCTGGAGTTGATTCTTGTAATTTTGCCAATGATGCTTGGTATTGAGCTGTCATTTGGGTATATGTGTTGTATTTCAATTGCATATCGTTTTCTAATTCTTCCTGTTTTGATTGTAGGCTTTGCAATGATAAATCAATGTTGGCATCAGCAAATTTTGCGTATTTCTTTTGAGCTGTCTTATAATTATTGAGTGCCTCATTCTTTAATTTGTTATAATAAAAGACATCATTTTTATTCTTTTTTGTCTTATATTTGTTGATATACTCCTGAAGACGATTTTGGACAGTATCCACTAAAATGGCTGCCACCAGTGGATCTTGATCCGTGCAGGTTATAGTAATGATGCTTGTTTTGTTATCAACCAAACAAGCAATATTGTTTCTAATGCCTTCACAAGTTTCAAATTCTTTTTTAGGCATTTGAAATTTGTCAACGTTGCCAACTAAATTTGCTGTGTCATTTTTCTTTATTAATGCATGTATCAACTTTAGTTTCCATGTT
Organism: Prevotella brunnea; assembly: GCF_008016795.1. GTDB lineage: Bacteria > Bacteroidota > Bacteroidia > Bacteroidales > Bacteroidaceae > Prevotella > Prevotella brunnea. Next base: position 29,757 of record NZ_SDIK01000057.1, on the reverse strand, counting down.
TGCCAAAATGGAACTTTGGTTTGATACTTTAAGTGGTTAAAATAAGTTGTTACTGAATCACTTTTTGTTGTTCTAACTTTTATGTCAAATAAATTTCTGATAAAATCATTTGAGCCCACCACTATTGGATACAATTCAGGGTATATAGCGTCCACAGATTTTTTTGTGTCTAAATCCAAACCAAAATTTGCGGCCATATCAGAAAGGCTTCCTGACAAGCCTGTACCTTGTATTTCAGGGGCTAAAATGGATTCGGCTGTATATTCCTTCGGACTATTTAATGCAATGACAATACCCAAAACTGAGAAAACGGTTAAGAAGGAAACCAGTAGATATTTTCTTCTTAATATTTGCTTCATCGCTAAAATAATATCAAATTCATTTGATTTCTCATTATTTTTCATATCTTTATCATTCTTTCTTTATAATTCTGGTTTTCTATATGGGTTTTATGTAAAAGGGGACTCCCAAATGCAATGATAGTCTAAATCCTTATTTCTATTTCCAATTTGTTTTGCAGGAACTCCACCAACAATAGTGTAAGGGGCTACATCCTTAGTGACGACTGCATTAGCACAGACAACTGCTCCCTCTCCAATTTCAATTCCTTGCAAAATAGTTGCACCTATACCAATCCATGCAAAATCGTTAATCAGGATAGGAAGATACGAGGCATCAAAAGTTTTGCTATTAACGTCATGACTGCCTGTCATAATTTGTACATTATGCGAAATGGAAACATTGTTTCCTATTGTGATGCCTCCTCGTCCATCCAAAAGGCAATTGCGATTTATATGCGAATAATCACCTATGATAATTTTATTTGCATTATTTATATAGCATTTTTTCATGATAAACGATTGTTTGCCAATCTGCATTCTTACAGCTTGTAAGTACTTCTTGCGAATATTCCAAAAAGGAATATGGGGAAGAATGTCGTTTACAACATATTCCATTGCAAAAGCGTAAATCCACTTATACAATGAACTTTGTTTGAAGGAAAATAAAATCAGTGATTTGATGAAGAATAATGCTTTCTTGTAACTAAATTTTCCTTGTGAGGTTATTTTATAATTATAAATTAAACTTTGAAAAGGCTTGTTTGATATTCCTTCTCTTTCGTAAGTTTGTATGATAGTTTTTGTTTTTTGAAATTTATATCCTGCTTTATATACTGAAAATATCATGTGCCAATCTAACGCAAATCCTAGATCTTTTTTGCGATTTATGTCGTAAAGATATTTTTTGTGGACATTGCTCCTTACGAATGATGAACCATGCCTGTAAATGGGATAAAATTCCAATAATTTAGGAGTGTTCGGAGTTGTTATAATTCTTTTGCTTCCTTTGTCAATCTCTATGCTATCTCCGTAAATAATGTCTATTTTATTTAAATCAATGCTTTTTAAGGCACATTCTATGGCTGTTGGACTGGCAAAAGTGTCCCCACTGTTAAGTATATTAATCCAATCTCCCGTTGAATGAAGAATGCCTTTATTCATGGCATCATACATACCATTGTCCTTTTCAGAAATCCAATAATTTATTTTATCAGCATATTCTTTGATAACATTCAAGGTTCCGTCTGTGCTTCCACCGTCAATGACAATATATTCCTTATCCTCCCATGTTTGTGAGAGATAACTTTCAATAGTTTCTCTGATGTGAGCAACATCATTGAAAACGACAGTTATGACGCTAACTTTATTTGCCATTTTTTATTTATTCCAAATTCCTGTTGCCTTTTGGTTTATTAATTTCCTGCATTGGTAAAAATGTATTGCTGTCATTGCCCCATAGGCTGCTGACATATAGAATACAATTTCTTGTATATTCATATTTTTCCCCCAAACAAACATTATTGTTAAATAAATGAATGTTGCAGTTATGGAAGTAATTATTTGAATATAAATCTTATTTAATCCATTTAGCAAATAGGTTACACAATTATTAAGATTAAAAAAAGAAATATATAGGAAAACAGACAGTGATACCATAAAAGGTACATGAACCGCTTTGCCTACCCAAAAAAGGTAAAAGTATTGTGAAACTATCAGCATAATAATTCCTGCAAATTCTGTGAACAACCAAATCTTTAGTGCTGATTTAAATGCTTTTTCTATCCAATTGAAGTCTTGTTTTACATACGCATCGGTGTAGGCATTCCACATTGGAGAAATAAAGACTAAATATCCGATAGCAAGTAAATTAAAAAATTTATAGGCTATATTGTAAGTTGTTACTGATTCTGGTCCGCAAAATTGGGTGATAAAAAGGTTTGAGCTTCCATAAATAACCAAGCAGCTTGTTATTTGAATTAAAAAGAATCCTAATCCTTTGCCTACTATAGTTGATAAAAAATCTTTTCTAAATGATTGAATTGTAGGACGAAACTCTGGGTACTTGCTGAAGATTGGTATTGCTGCGAGGATATAAATTATTGCAGGCGTACAAGTGAATGCAAATACAACATAGATTAATTTTCCGTTTGTAAACTTCGTTAATAAAAAAATAATTAATAACCCTATTATATTTCCCAAAGTATTTATGAAATCCCACAAAGCATATTTTTGCAGAGCTACAAAAACATAACCAATATTCTTGAGTACAAATAAAATAAGGGTAAATCCGATTGCAACGAATAATACGTTTTGTAGTTCTGTATTGCTTATCGTATTTGTGTTAAAAACACTATTAAGATTTAATAGCTTTAATAAAATAAATCCTACAATCGCAATGATACTTGCTATTATTGTCAATGCTATAATTGTTGTACTTAAATAGGATTGGGCTTCTTTATAATTGCCTTTTGAAACGGCTTCGGTAAGATAGTTGCGCATGCCATTTCCTAATCCTATATCAAAGAATGAAAACCAATATAAGATAGAGGTTATTGTCAGCCAAACTCCATAAAGTTCAGAATTAAGATAGTTCAGCGTGATTGTTACAACAAGGAGCGAGGTTATTAATCCAATAACTTTTAAGATAGCAGAATATAAGATGTTGCTTTTGAGCATTTTACTTCTGCCATCTGTACTTATAAATTGATTTATACACTTGTTGATTATCATTCTGAAATTTCCCAATGACTTTTTTGTTATTTCAAAATATTTGCGATAGTGGCGATCACCGCTGCCATACTTGCGGCACTGGAGCCGATAGTCATCAGTTCAGCCAAACTCATCTTGGCGCGTGATTTTGTTGGAACGATAATCTCGCATCCGGGACGTACTTTCGCGTTATGTCCCACTTTCGCGAGGGTGCCGTTCATATACATGATGTAGGTGCGACTCTTTTTTGCATCGGACGAGAAACCACCGGCTTGATCAATGTAGTAAGCTACGTTTTTGCCCTCTCGATAGCTTACGGCATTAGGATACATCACGGCTCCATTGATTCTTACGGTTCCGTTGTATTGGGGCACGATGATGCGATCGCCCTCTCGAAGAATCAGGTCGGCATCACTTCCGGGTGATTGTATGGCTTTGTCCAATTCTATACCTACGGGATAGGTTTGTGGGATTTGGAATTTTTTCATGCGCGATGCCTGTGTTTGTTGCGATGCTTGGATGATACCGGCTGCATTCGAGCTTTTCGCGGCTAAGTCCATCATGTTTTTGCTTTCTTGCTCCATTTGCATTTTGTATGCGGCCTCCATGCGCATTCGTTCTACTTCGGTCGGCTTGCGTTCCAATCTGGCTCCTTGTATGTAAGCGAGGTTAGTTGCTCCGCCGGCTGCTTTGAAGATGTCGCTCAAACGAGTGTTGTGTCCTGTGAGCGCATAGTTGCCCGCGAACAAAACTTCTCCTTCAATGGTTACGTTTTGTTGTTTTGTGGTACCGGGACTTTTGCGTACGAAGACTTCATCGAAGGGGGCGAGTGTGAAGCCTTGTTCTCCATCGATGACAAATCCATCTTTTAGTGCGAAAGAATAGCTGTGCGCAATGATGGAGTCGGAGGTCAAGGCTTCCGGGTTTACTATTCGTCTGGAGACATCTACTCTGACAGTGGAAGCTGTTTGTTTCAATCCTCCTGCCTGAAGAATAAAGTCTTCAAGTGTTTCGTTGTCGGCATATTTGTATGTTCCGGGAAATTGTACTTCCCCATGAATGGAAATTGTCTGTTCTTCCTGAACATCGGTGCGTGTTGGAACAAAGAGCACGTCTTCATTCTGTAGTGGTATGTCGGCAATCTTTCCCAACAAGATTCCATCGATATCTACCGAGATTGCTTCCAGTGTCCGGTCTGCTTTCATGCGGTGCATGACGGCGTGTGGTGCGAATGCTACCTCTGTAAGTCCTTCGGCTGCCTCTACCAGCGACTTTACGCTGTTGATCTGTCCTCCCACCTCATACATTCCGGGACGGAACACTGCCCCTTTTATCTCTACCATGTTCTCGTAGCGTGGAATGACGGAATCTACACTCACTGAGTCTTCATCGGCAAGCGTAAATTTGTTCAGTTCAAATTCGTTTACATTATATATAGAGTATTTCCTTCCTGTTTTTCTTCTTACTCTTACCGATTTTGTGTAAGCATCTCCTGAAAATCCGCCGGCATAGTTGATGAGCGCGCCGAGGCTTTCGTTTCGCTTCATCTCGTAATACATTGGTCGTTTCACTTTTCCGCTGATGTTCACGAGCTTGTCGTATGCCCCCACCACGATGACATCGTTGTCGGTCAATCGGACATTGCCTATAAGTTTTCCTTTTCGCAGGAATTCGTAAACATCGACGGTGCTGATGAGTCTTCCCCTTCTATATACCTTAATATTGCGAAGAGTTCCCAAATCGTTTATTCCGCCTGCCATGTAGAGTGCGTTGAAGACCGTTGCGAATGCCGACAGAGTGTAAGTTCCCGGAGTCTTCACCTCGCCGACAACATTTACCAAAATGGTGTGGGTTTGTCCCACGGAGAGTCTAATCTTGGAACTGCTGTATCGTTTTCCCAATTTTTGGCGAATCCTGTTGTTCGCTTGTTGAACCGATAATCCGCTTACCTGAATGGGACCAAATCCATCTATGGTGATGATACCATCTGGTGCGACAGTGGTTTGATAGGATTTTTGCGAAGCCCCATAGATATCTATGAACACAGCATCTCCGGGTCCCAATCGGTAGTTTGCCGGTAGCGCCATGTTCATGTTTGGTTCGAATGAGAGGTTACGATTGTTGAAAATATCCTTGCCCCAGACCTCTTTCTTTTTCTTCGTCATTTTTTTCAGGAGGTTCTTATACATGGTAGCTGTGTCCTGTGGCATCCAACTGTCCAGCTCGTCCTGCATCATCAGAAACTCGCCATCTTCTTCATCGTATGTGTTGGCGTCTTGTCGTTTCGCGCTGATCCGATTATTCGAGTATCTGTCAGCTTCTTCTTCCTCCTCGTTGTATTTTTCCTTAGTCTCATCTGCTATTTGCTGTTTGCTGACGCCCGGTTTTCTTTGCCCATTGTTCTTTCTGCTTCTGTCGTTGTCCTTAGTGTTTGTCGAACCCAGCGAGGAATTGTTTTTTTTCATTTTCTCGTAGGTGCTCCTCACTCGTCTTATTTGAGAGATGTTCACCCCGTTTTGCATTAGTTTGGTCACAATCTGGGCTTGCGACGTTCCTTTTCCCTGTTCTTTCACAACGAATTCCATCACCTGACTGTCGGTCATGGAGGATTGCGCGTGAATTGTAAGCAGACCGAACACGGTCATTAAACACAGCAGTATGTATTTTTTCATTTCAATTAAAATTTCTTTCCACAAATTATCGACGCGAAAGTCTTTGCTACTATCTTGAAATCTACCCATAGTGAGCGGTGTTCATAATAATGAATGTCCATCTCCATTCGTTTCAGCATTTTTTCCATGGTGTCGGTATAACCATTGTAAAGCGTGGCTTCAGAGGTTAATCCCGGTCTCATGCGGTAGATAATAGGATAACGATTGGTGTGCTCCATTATTTTGTCAATGAAGAATTTTCTTTCCGGTCTGGGACCCACAAAAGACATATCGCCTCGCAGTACATTCCACAGTTGTGGCAACTCATCAAGATGGTGTCCTCTGAGGAACTGTTCTAATTTGGTTGAGTTGGAATCGTCGCAGGTTGCCACCAATTGCGGACCGTATTCCTCTACAACGCTGCTCATTGTGCGAAATTTGAAGATGACGAAAGGTCGCCCGCAGTATCCTATCCTGATTTGTTTGAAGAAAACCGGACCATTGTCTTGTTTCTTCATCAATACCGCTATAATGAGAAATAGCGGGGACAAGACCACCAGTCCTGATAATGCAAAAAGAAAGTCCGCGACTCTTTTTAGGAATCTTTGAAATCTTCCCATTGCATCATGACTTACGGTGTGGTTCATTGTCTTTTCGGTAATATGATTACTCCTTTGTTCGTTATTTGTTGCAAAGATACTATTTTTTCTTGAAATCATGTTATTTTTGGCTATCTTTGCATTTGCATGAGCGATAAAAAACAAATGAATTTGTTGTTTTCCAAAAAGATAGTGGAGTGGGGAAGATGAGGAAAATCGTACACATTGATATGGATGCTTTCTTCGCTTCTGTGGAGCAAAGAGATTGCCCGGAATTGAAAGGTTTGCCGGTGGCTGTGAGCCGGGATAGTTCGCGAAGTGTTGTTACAACAGCGAGTTACGAGGCACGTCCGTTCGGTGTTCATTCCGCCATGCCCATTGTTCAGGCCAAGAAACGTTGTCCTCATCTTGTAATCGTGGAGCCTCATTTTCTGAAATATAAGGAAGTATCTTGCCAAATTCATCAGATTTTCCATGAATACACGGATGTGGTTGAGCCCATTTCGTTGGATGAGGCCTTTTTGGATGTTACTGAAAATAAGTTGGGGATGGAGATGGCTGTGGATGTGGCTCGCGACATCAAACGGAAAATCTTCGAACGCACACAGCTCACCGCGTCTGCCGGCATTAGCTATAACAAGTTTTTGGCAAAGATTGCGTCGGATTACCGTAAGCCTGACGGTATTTTTACGGTGCATCCTTCCAATGCGTTGGCTTTTATCGGAAAACTTCCCATTGAGAAATTTTGGGGCGTCGGGCCTAAAACAGCTCTGACCATGCACAAGATGGGGATTTACAAGGGAGAACAATTGCGCAAGGTTTCTTTGGAACATTTAATGCAAGTGTTTGGGAAGTCAGGAAAGATATACTATGACTTTGTACGTGGAATTGATGAACGACCGGTGCTTGCTTATAGAGAAAGAAAGTCGGTAGGGTGTGAGCGTACTTTTGAAGAGGATATTACTACTAAAACACGTAAAATTATAGAATTATATTATATTGCTATAGAGTTGGTAAAACGAATTGAAAAGCAGGATTTTTCAGGAAAGACCCTTACTTTGAAAGTGAAGTGGGACGCGAACTCGCAGATTACCAGAAGCATTACCCTTGATAAGCCGTTGAGAGGGAAAAGGGAGATACTTCCATTAGCTAAAAAATTATTAAAGGAAGCGGATCGTAATCATCGTCCCATCCGCCTGATGGGGTTGTCTGTGTCGTCTGCCGGCTCATCATCGGAAGCCGATGAGCATTTTTCGCAATGGATTGAGGGCGAGTTAGAATTTATTGATACTCCATGAAAAAAGTTTACATTCTGATCTTTTCTTGATGGCATTGTAATCTCCATGTAATGAGATGGTTAGGCTTCTCTTTTTAAAACATGAGCTTTTGGTGTGCAAAAGCTTACCTTTTGAGATGCAAAAGCTCACCTTTCGCGTTCCAATTGCTATGCTTTTGAAAATTGACAGGAGAAAATTATTTACATATTAATAATGATGTGAATTTTCGTTTCAATAATGTTGAAAAAATTTCATAATGCCAAAGAATTGTATTAAATTTGCAGTAAAAACGAAGACATGCGATATCAGGTAACTTGCAGCCACTGTGGAGGCTGTTTTCGAATAAATGCCATGAGTGGCATCGAATTGCAAAGTGCCTGTCCTTATTGTGGTAAAAAACTGAGAATTAAAGTTCCGGCAACAGTGGAGAAATCCACGTACAGTTTCGGTGCTAACAAACATGCTCAAACCGACCGTCATGGGAAAGGATATAGGGGATGGATTCTTTTTCTCTTGGTATTAATGATACTTTTTACCGGCGTCTTTGGGTGGAACTTCTATCAGAAGCAAGTTGAGCAAAAGGTTATGTTGGTGCGACAACAGCATCGCGACTCGCTTGTTCAAATCATGAGAGATAAGGCTGCGCTTGCTCTTATGTCTGAGAAGCAGGAACATCAACAGCGTTTGACTTGTGCTTTCCTGAAGTCGTTTTATGAGAAGGCTGTTTTGACAGAGACGAATCCGTATTCCTATCAACATTATTTGACGGAATATTGTAAGAACATGATTTTTGGTTTGGAGACAGAAAGCTCCGACGCAGATTATGAAACGGTGTGGTGGGGCACTTTTGGAACAATGGCGGGAGTTGTTGATAAAAAGGCATTATTGGCTAACCTGCGAGTTTCTCATGATGAAGGCGAATGGTACAAAGTAAGACTTTCGCAAGCCGGAGGAACAGAGTTTCGGAGAATCAAGGTGCTCAAAGAAAGAGGGAAACTCTTGATAGATGATGTAAAGTAGATTTTGTTATGAGCGAGAGGTTGCAAGTGATATGTAAAAGTTGCCGTAAGACGTATATCGTTCAAGGTGAGAGTGGGAAAACGTTGAAATGCCAATGCCCTTTTTGTGGAACACCGACCACTATAGTCGCGCCATTGGGATCGAGTGGAGTGAATTCTCAAAAAGAAAGCAAGACATCCGGTTTTAAAAATTTAAGTATCGGTAAGAAAGTGGTATTGATCTTTCTCTTGTTATTCTTGCTGTTAATCATCTCTGCCTCAGTATTATATATTGTCTTTTCAACAATGTCTAATTAAAAAATCAGTAATTTGAACAGAATATGAAGCAAACAAAGATTGTATGTTCTATCAGCGACAGACGTTGTAATGTGGATTTCCTCAGAAAATTGTTTTTTGCGGGAATGAACGTTGTGCGTATGAATACTGCACACGCCACCCCTGATGGAATTAGGGAGATTATAAAGAATACGCGTACCGTATCATCGCATTTGGCACTCTTGATAGATACCAAAGGACCGGAGGTGAGAACGACAGGCGTTGACAGCCCTATCAGCTATAAAACCGGTGATGTGGTGAAGTTGTTGGGTCGCCCCGATGTCGATACAACCCATGATATCGTGAACCTGTCCTACAAAGATATTGCCAAAGACGTAAAGATAGGCGACCATCTTCTTTTCGATGATGGAGTGTTGGATATGAAAGTGATGGATATTGCCGGACCAACAATCATCGCACAAGTTCAGAACGATGGCGAGTTAGGCTCACATAAGAGTGTGAATGTGCCCGGACAACATATTGACTTACCTGCTCTTACAGAGAAAGACAAAGCCAATATTCAATTGGCGATAGAAGAAGACATTGATTTCATTGCTCATTCTTTCGTACGTTCGGCAGCGGATGTGTTCGAGGTGCAGAAGATTTTGGACGAACACCATTCCGATATTAAAATCATTTCTAAGATTGAAAATCAGGAGGGAGTTGACAATATTGATGAAATCATTGATGCATCGTACGGAATCATGATTGCTCGTGGAGATTTGGGAATAGAAGTCCCCATCGAACAGATACCGGGAATACAGAGAAGCATTATCCGGAAGTGTATCGCGAAGAAGAAACCGGTAATTGTGGCAACGCAGATGTTGCATACGATGATAAACAACCCACGTCCGACTCGTGCCGAAGTTACGGACATAGCAAACGCCATCTACAGTCGCACTGATGCATTGATGTTGAGCGGTGAAACAGCAAGTGGAAAATATCCCCTTGAAGCTGTTCGGACGATGGCAACAATTGCCGAACGAGCCGAGAAAGATGCTCACCGGGAAGGCTATTTTGAAATACCGATGTCCGACAAGAGAGACCAAAGAGAGTTCTTGGCAAAGAATGCCATCGAAGCGACCGAATCGTTGGGCGTGAAAGGGATTATCACTGATAGCGCATCCGGGAAAACGGCTCGCAATCTTGCTGCGTTCCGAGGTCCTAACCCCGTGCTTGCCATCTGTTACAATGAGAAATTACAACGTTGGCTGAACCTGAGTTATGGCATTATTCCCATTTATCAGCAGCAACATCTCAGCAGTCATTATATGTTTGTGGCAGCTCTTCGTATGTTACGTCAGAAAGGTTATATCGGTCTTGAAGATAAGATAGCCTATCTTTCAGGCTCTTTCGGAGAGGGAGGGGGAACAACTTTCCTCGAGATTAATAAGGTGAGTGCTGTATTCGGTAAAAAATACAAGTTCCATTTGCCTGCTACGGCTGCTATGGATGAGGTAGATGGCTTACCCCGCGATTAGTAAAAACAAATAAAGGGAGAGACCATTTGACCTCTCCCTTTTATCATTATTATTGAAAACCACTTGATTATTCAGCTTCTTCTTCAATTTTTCTAACTCTGCGCTCATGGCGTGCGCCTTCAAAGCTGGCTTTGAAGAATTCGTCCATGATTTTCTCTGCCGTTTTGTTATCTACAAACCTGCCCGGCATTACCAATACGTTCGCATCGTTATGCTGGCGAATAAGACCTGCTACATCCTTGTTCCATGCCAAACCCGCACGAACACCTTTGTGCCTGTTCAGTGTGATGGTCATTCCCTCTCCACTTCCACAGATGGCAATTGCCGGATAAACCTCTTCTTTTACGATGGCGTCTGCCAATGGATGAGCGTAATCGGGATAATCGCAACTTAAATCACTATTACAACCAAAATCCTTATAGGGATATTTGTGAGCCTCAAGATACTGAATAACAAATTGCTTCAATGGAAAGCCGGCGTGGTCGCAAGCTACTCCTACTGTTTTAATTTCCATAAGCGTTTAGGTATTATGAATCCCTGACTCGCTATGGGTCAAGGATTCCGGTTAAACTATTGTTCTATAAATTCTTTTACTTCTTTGTAAATATTCTCAGCCGTGAAACCGAGTTTTTCGTCAAGTACCTTGTAAGGCGCGGAAAAGCCAAAGCTGTTCAGTCCATAAACTTTCCCATTCGCTCCCACCAAACCTTGTAACGTGATGGGTAAGCCCGCTGTCAAACCGAATATCTTTGCGTCTTTTGGGAGTACTTCGGTTTGGTAGGCTTTCGGCTGTCTGCGGAAAAGACCCTCAGAGGGAGCACTGACAACACGTACCTTAATATTGTCGGCTTTTAAAAGATTTGCGGCGGCGATACATGATGACACCTCAGATCCGCTTGCCACCATGACAACATCGTAATCCTTGTCCGAATCTTTTACGATATACGCGCCTTTGCGTGCTGATGAATAATCGTTTCCGACCGGTAGGTTCTTTATATTTTGTCGTGAGAATATTAATGCGGTGGGAGTATTCATGTTCTCCATTGCCATTTGCCAACAAACAGTGGTTTCCTCTGCGTCTGCAGGTCTGAATACTCGTACGGAATCTTCACCCGAATGATTTTGAAGTTTCTCCATTAAGCGGATTTGTGCCTCTTGTTCAACGGGTTCGTGAGTAGGACCATCTTCTCCAACACGGAACGCATCGTGGCTCCAAATGAACTTTACGGGAGTTTTCATTAGAGCTGCCATGCGAACGGCGGGTTTCATGTAATCTGAGAATACAAAGAATGTGCCCATCGCTGCGATGACTCCACCATGGAGCATCATACCAATGCACATACATGCCATGGTCAATTCGCTAACACCGGCCTGAAAAAAAGCTCCGGAAAAATCACCTTTTACAAGACTCTTTGTCTTTTTCAAGAAACCGTCTGTCTTATCGGAGTTGGAAAGGTCTGCAGATGAGCATATCATGTTCGGAACTTGTTCTGCCAAGAGTCCCAAACATGCTGAACTGGCTGCGCGCGTGGCAATGTCCGGCTTTTGATTGATTTTCGACCAATCTATTTTTGGTGCTTTGTCGCTGAACCAAGTCTTTAGCAATTCTGCCTTTTCGGGATTGGCTTTTGCCCATGCTTCTTCTTGCGCTTTTCTCTCGGTTACAATTTTTTGCAACTCTTTCTTGCGCTTTGCGTAGAGTTCTTGTGTTTCCGGGAAGATAACAAATGGATTTTCCGGATCTCCACCAAGATTTTTAACGGTCTTCACATACGCATCCCCACCTAATGGTGAGCCGTGTGTTTTTATACTATGCTCATAACTTGAACCATCCTCTTGCAATGCACCTTTTCCCATGATCGTTTTCCCGATGATGAGGGTAGGGCGATGTTGCTCAGCTATGGCTACGTTCAACGCTTTGCGGATTTCATCTGCATCATTTCCGTTGCAAGTAATGACGTTCCATCCCCATGCCTTATATTTTGCAGCGGTGTCTTCGTTCATTACAACACCACATTCCGTGGAAAGTTGGATATCATTAGAATCATAGAACATGATGAGGTTGTTCAATCCTAAGTTTCCTGCAATGCGTCCTACGCCTTGCGATACTTCTTCTTGTATGCCTCCATCTGAGATGTATGCGTAAATCTTATGTTGCATCACCTCCTTGCCCAATCGTGCTTCTAAGAACTTCTCTGCAATAGCTGCTCCAGCTGCGAAACTGTGTCCTTGTCCCAATGGACCGGAAGTGTTTTCTATTCCGCGTTTTATATCTCGTTCCGGATGTCCGGGTGTCGGTGCCCCCCATTGGCGAAATTGTTTCAATTCTTCTATTGTAAATTTGCCTTGTAGTGCCAGCGCCGAATAGAGCATCGGAGACATGTGCCCGGGATCAAGAAAGAAGCGGTCTCTTCCTGTCCATTCCGGGTTTGAGGGATCATAAACAAGATATTCGGAGAAAAGTACATTAATAAAATCGGCACCTCCCATAGCTCCTCCGGGATGTCCCGATTTAGCCTTTTCCACCATCGATACTGATAGAATCCTAATGTTGTCCGCTACGCGGTTCATAGTTTCTTTATTGTTCATTCTCTTATTTTAGATTGTTTTTTGTTGCACTTGCAAATATAACAATAAATTGGGAGAAACCAAAATAAAATGATACAATTTAGTTTGCCTTTTTAATAATATCTAATTCTTTCTGTTCTCTCAACTCATGATGTTAGAATGTATCTGTATTTTGTAGTCGCAAAGTTGTTGTTTTACCCCTGTTTCTTTTATCCCCAATCGGTCGTTAGGATTTCTCGGTGTCGTATGGCAGTGAGAACTTCTTTATCTTTTCCCAATAGCGCGTCCTGAATGATTTTGTGGAAACCTCGCGCAAGGTCGTATCAAGTCATGAACACTTGACGTATTTTGTTCCAATGCCGGATAGCATCAATCCTTTCATGTCTCCAATTCGTATTCAGATGATGACAAACAGATACTTGATAGCGCACATTCGACCCGACATCACCACGAAATTATATTACAAAAACTACGCCCGGGACACGTCTTGTAACCTATTGATAATCAAGATGATATTAGTTGATATTTAAAAGCTTAGCTTTTGCACTCCAATTCATGACCTTTTACATTGCAAAAGCTTACCTTTTGGAAAGCAAAAGGTAAGCTTTAGGCAGATAGATGAAGAAAATTTAGGACATTGTTGAACTTTTCTCATATCGGTGGGAAGGATTTTTCGCGTTTTCAATGCCCCGGTCAAATAAAGAATATGTTTGTCTTTTGTTTTGCCCGGACAGGCAGGTATTGATATGAGTTCATTGCGTATGGTTTTTAGTTGGTAAATTGCTGAATAACAAACATCTATAATTGAATATTTCTACAGGAGGTCATTAGAAAAAAGGACTAAAGTGGTTTCTAATGATTGATTAGAGTTTATTTATAGTTACTTCATGCGGTATAGGCAACCCTTGTAGGGGCTGCCCATATCAAGTGGTATTTTATTTTTATTTTATGCTGTTGGAATATCTTTGTTAACATTTTTGCTGCCTATAAGCGCATAGAAACACATGTATCCAACAGCTATCAAGGGAACTATATACGAGATTAAATATCCGGCTTTGTCTGCCACGAAATTTTGAAGGAGTGGGAAAAGCCCTCCACCTACGACCATCATCATGAATATTCCGGAAGCGGATGCTGTGTATTTGCCAAGTCCTTCCGTTGCGAGGTTGAAGATACATGCCCACATTACGCTTGTGCAAAGACCGCAGAGTACCAAGAAGAGCGCACAAATGGGAACCGTAACCATGTTGAACGATGACCCCGTAAATACCGGCATCGATACGGATGAACTTTTCCCTAAGAACATTGCGATGATGATGAATGTCATGGCAAGTATTGTGGTACAAACCATCAAGGTGCGACTTGAAATCTTATCAGCGATAAAGCCGGTGCAAAAGCGTCCGATTAACATCAGAAACCAATAAGTGGCGGCAACCGAACCTGCTATTGCTGTTGCCGTTTGTGGATTGAGTCCACCACCATTTGGGGTAACATCAGACAAATAATAAATCATTGTACCGGGTACGCCTACTTCCACTCCTACATAAACAAAGATAGCAATGACGCCTAAAACAAAATGACGGAAAGCCCAAGGTGAGTGCTCAAACACCGTCTTTGCGTCTGTTTTACCAATCTTTGGGTCTTGTATGGGGACAAAACTCAAGATAACAAACGCTGTGGCAAATACGCCCATGGCAATATAAAGCACAGGATTAACGTCTATCATTGAGGTGTTCTTTGTTACTTGACCTATCAGTGCACCTACGAAAAGTGGAGTTAATGTGCCTGCAAGTGAATTTAACGTTCCACCAATCATGTTTAATTGATTTCCTCTGTTGCCTCCACCTCCAAGGAGATTCAACATCGGATTGACAACAGTGTTCAGCATACAAACGCAAAAACCGGAAATGAAAGCTCCTGTTAAATATATCACGAAACCTGTCATTCTTGAATCGGTAAAGAAACCTGATGCGAATTGAGTCAAGACGCCCATAAAGCCAATGCCGATACCAAGTAAAGCAGTTCTTTTATAACCAATACGACTTAACATTTTCCCTGCGGGAATACCCATGAAGAGGTAAGCCAAAAAGTTCATGGCATTGCCCAACATTCCAACGGTATTGGCACTTTCACCACCGAACGCACTTTTCCAAATTACTCCGATTGGAGCGGCAAGATTTGTTACAAAAGAAATCATTGCATAGAGGAACATCATTGTGATGATGGCAATAATGCTTCCATCTTGTCTGGTATTATTCATTCTCATTTCATCGTTGGTTTATAATGAATCAAAAAGAAGATGCTTTGATTGCGGCATGTCAATTCCTAACATCTTTTTTTGAAAAAGTTACAGTGTCTAATACATTTGAAACTAAATCAATTTCTTGCAAAGGAACTAAAAATAAATGAAAAATACAAGTTAAAGCGCAAGAAAGGATACTAAACGTTTGTTAAAAACGAATAAGCGTTTATATTATCTTATTGTACTTAGTAAATCTGCCACGACATAGCTCGACCCTCCTACGAAAAGGAAGTCGTTTTCATCAGCATCGGTCAGTGCTTCTCGATAAGCGGCGGCAACACTTTTGTAGTTTTTTCCGATAAGACCATATTTTTTCCCGGTCTCGGCTACTTTTTCCACCGGGAAAGCTCTCTTTGTATTTGGCTGAGTCCAATAATAGGATGCGTTGCTCGGCAGAAGCGACATCACCTTGTTCATGTCTTTATCATCTACCATGCCAAACACGATACGCAAATTCTTACATTGCTGATTTTTGATTTGCTTCGATAAGTATAGCCATCCTGCTTCATTATGTCCTGTATCGCAAATGACAGTGGGATGTGTATGCGTTTTCTGCCATCTTCCCATTAATCCGGTTAATTCACAAACATTGGAAAGTCCTTTTGAGATGCTCTCCACGTGTTTGATAACATGCGCGTTATAAAGATTGGCTACAGCTGTTAAAACTGTGTTTGTATTCTTCTCTTGATAATCACCACCCAATTCTCCCTCCAATTCTCCAAAGAGACGTGTCGCATACTTTCTTCCACCCATTGGTGTCGGGGTGGAAGATATTACCATGGGGATGTCTTCTGCGAACACTATGAGCGAATCCTTCTCTTGTGCTTTAGCTTCAAAGATAGCGCGAGTTTCATCCGTTGCTTCACCAATGACAACAGGAGTTCCTTGTTTTATGATTCCCGCTTTTTCTTTGGCAATCTTAGGTAAGGTGTCGCCTAAGAATTGAGTGTGATCTAAAGAGATGTTTGTAATAATGGATAGCAGTGGATTAATGATGTTCGTACAATCCAAACGTCCGCCAAGTCCAACTTCTATCACAGCATAATCAACCTTTTGTTCTGCGAAGTACTTGAATGCCATGGCTGTTGTCAGTTCGAAGAAAGAAGGATGAAGTGGTTCAAAAAAAGCTCTGTGTTTCTCTACAAAGTCAATTACGTATTGCTTGGGAAGCATCTCACCGTTAATTCTTATTCGTTCCCTAAAATCGACCAGGTGTGGACTCGTATAAAGTCCCACTTTGTAACCATCGGCTTGCAAGATAGCGGCCAATGTATGCGAGCAAGAGCCTTTACCGTTGGTCCCTCCAATGTGAATGGAACGAAAATTTTGATGTGGATGCCCAAAGTATTGGTCTAATGCGTATGTATTTGACAATCCTTCTTTGTAGGCGGAAGCACCAACCTGTTCGAACACGGGCGTGCTGTTGAAAAGATATTGGATGGTTTCTTCGTAAGACATTATCTTAAAGAATTTTCGGACAAAAATCCTTACTTATATTTCAGGTGTTTATGTTTGTTTTACTGCGGATTTGATGTTGAAGACGAGGCTTGTTGATACGCGTTCTCTTTTATTTATCAGCTGAATAGTTTCTTGAAGTTTTCAAAAATGGAACGTTTCGTATTGGTATCCCCTTTGAAGTTGTCGCTATCTTTGAACGCTTCTATAGCATTCTTTTCTGACTGGGAAAGTGCTTTGGGGACATAGATGCTGATTTGTACAATCAAATCGCCCATACCGTTTCCATAACCTTGTATGGCGGGAAGTCCTTTTCCGCGTAAGCGTAGAGTCTTTCCCGGTTGAGTTCCGGGTTCTATCTTGATTTTTACATATGTTCCATCAATGGTTGGAATATCAACTTGTCCTCCCAATACTGCCGTGGGGAAGTCCAATAAAAGATTATAGATTACATTCTGACCATCGCGAACAAAAGTAGTGTTTTCCTCCTCTTCTATGTAAACTTGAATGTTACCCGTAATTCCATTTCGTTTTCCTGCATTGCCTTTCCCCGGAACATTAACGACCATGCCTTCAGCGACACCTGCGGGAATGTTGATTTCCACAACTTCCTCACCTTTTACAACGCCATCTCCATGGCAATGAGAACATTTGTTTTTTATGATTTTCCCTTCTCCACCACAGACGTGACATGTCGTTTGAGTTTGCATGACACCGAAGATGCTGTGTTGAGTGCGAATCTCCATTCCGCTACCATGACAATTCGGGCATTGCTCGGAAACGCTTCCGTTTTCTGCACCCGTTCCGTGGCAATGATCGCAAACTACATCTTTCCTTACCTTAAATTTCTTCGTAACCCCGGTAGCAACCTCCTGTAACGAAAGTCTTACTTTCAACCTAAGATCAGCACCGCGATATTTTGGTGATTGGTGTGAACTTCTTGATCCTCCGAAGCCTCCGAAGCCTCCACCGCCTCCAAAAACATCGCCGAACATAGAAAAGATATCGTCCATAGAGAAACCGGCTCCATTTCCAAACCCGCCAAATCCACCACCCGGACCATCAAATCCGAACTGATCGTATTGTTGACGTTTTTGCGGGTCATTGAGTACGCTATAAGCTTCCGCGGCTTCTTTGAATTTCTCTTCTGCTTTGGGGTCATCCGGATTTCTGTCCGGATGGTACTTGATAGCTATTCTTCTGTATGCCTTTTTTATTTCATTTTCCGAAGCGTTTTTATCAACGCCAAGTACTTCGTAATAGTCTCTTTTTGCCATGGTTGTTTGTCGAATTATTGTCCTACGGCTACCTTAGAGTGGCGTATCACTTTATCGTTCAATGTGTAGCCCGTCTGAACACAATCCACTATTTTACCTTTTTTTTCATTTTCCACACCCGGCACCATTGCGATTGCTTCATGGTAGTCCACGTTGAAATCTTTGTCTTCTGTTTCGATTTTGTTCACCCCCAAATTTTCCAATGTCTTGAGGAATTTCTTGAAAATGAGTTCAAATCCTTCTTTAATGGCTCCTGCGTCTTCTGTTTTGTCTGCCACGGCGCGCTCGAAATCGTCTAAGATGGGAAGAATGGCTACGATTGTTTTCTCGCTACCATTTAGAATTAGTTCCGCTTTTTCCTTTAAGGTGCGTTTCTTATAATTCTCAAATTCCGCATAGAGTCGAATGTATTTTTCTTTCCACTCTTCAATGCTTTCTTTTATTTCTTCTTCTTCCGTTTTTTCTTCTTGGGGATCTTGCTCAAGTGCTTCTTGCGACTCGTTGGGTGAAGTTTCTTTCGTTTGTGCTGTTTCCTCCGCTGCCGATCCTGTGTTATTGTTCAATTCGGCTTCTTCTACTGTTATATTTTTTTTCTTTTTACTCATTGTATGGATTTCGTTATTTTAATTTATCCACAATCATGCAAATGACGTGCCAAACTCGATACTTATGGTATCAGCCTGTTTATTCATACATTTGTGCTCTTTTCTCCTTGATTTTCTCATCATGGATATATTCATCGTAGTTCATGAGCTTGTCGATGGTACCATTAGGCGTAAGTTCTATGATTCTGTTGGCAACCGTACCAATGAACGCGTGGTCGTGTGAGCTAAAAAGGATGTTTCCCTTGAAGCCGACAAGGTTGTTGTTGAAAGCCTGGATGCTCTCAAGGTCAAGATGGTTGGTTGGTGTATCGAGGATGAGGCAGTTGGCATTTTGTAGTTGCATTCTTGCTATCATACAACGCATTTTTTCTCCTCCGGAAAGCACTTTTACTTTTTTCTCTACCTCTTCTTGTTTGAACAGCATTCTACCGAGATACCCTTTCATTGCCACCTCATTTCCGGTTCCATATTGTGAAAGCCAATCCACAAGATTCAAGTCGCAATTGAAATAATCTGTGTTATCAAGTGGTAGATAAGCTGTTGTGATGGTTATGCCCCAGTTAAATTTTCCTCCGTCTGCTTTGCGTTCGCCATTAATGATTTTGAATAACGCAGTCATAGCTTTTGGGTTTCGAGAAAGGAATACAACCTTTTGTTCCTTTTCAACATTAAAGTTTACATGGTCGAACAATACCGTTCCATCTGGTTCCACAGCCTTCAAATCTTCCACTTCGAGTATTTGATTTCCCGGTTCTCTTTCCATCTGAAAGATAATGCCGGGATATTTACGACTTGACGGACGAATTTCCTCTACGTTCAGTTTCTCAAGCATTTTTTTGCGTGAAGTGGTCTGTTTACTTTTTGCCACATTGGCAGAGAAACGACGGATGAATTCCTCCAATTGCTTTCTTTTTTCATCTGCTTTCATCTTCTGGTTTTGAGCTTGTCTCAATGCAAGTTGTGAACTCTCGTACCAAAATGAGTAGTTACCTGCAAATACCGTTACTTTTCCAAAGTCGATATCTATGGTCTGTGTGCTTACAGAATCCAAGAAGTGTCGGTCGTGTGATACCACCAAAACTGTTTGATTCTCTTCTATCTCGCTCAGATATTCTTCCAACCATTCAACGGTTTCAAGGTCTAAGTCATTGGTGGGCTCATCAAGGAGGAGGTTCTCCGGTTTGCCAAAGAGGGCTTTCGCGAGCATGACGCGAACTTTTTCGTTGTTCGACAATTCGCTCATTATCTTTTGATGCAGATTTTCGTTCACACCAAGGTTTTGCAATAATTGGGCTGCTTCACTTTCGGCTTCCCAACCATTCATTTCTGCAAATTTCAATTCCAATTCAGCAGCCCGGTTTCCATCTTCTTCTGTCATTTCCGCTTTGCCGTATAGCTCCTCCCGTTCTTTTATGTTTTTCCACAGTGGCTCGTGCCCCATGAGAACGGTATCCATTACCTTGTATTCATCATATTTGAAATGGTCTTGTTCCAATACGGAAAGACGTTCCCCCGGACCTAATTCTATGGTTCCTTTATTGGGCTCCAAGTCGCCGGATATGGCTCGTAGCAATGTAGATTTTCCGGCACCGTTGGCCCCTATGACGCCATAGATGTTACCAGGAGTGAATTTTATATTAACATCCTTGTATAGAACTCTTTTTCCGAATTGAACGGCAATGTTTGAAAGTGTAATCATTATTAATTATATCCTATTTTTTTTCTGTTTGCAAAGTTACGACAAATCTTTTGAATATCCACTAAAAGCAAGTATAATGTAGTTCAATCCCCAAGGATTCCCTTGCTCTTCCGGTCTTGTTTGCTAAGGTATCGACTTCTCACTACATTTTTCTTGAATTATTTTTTGTTTCGCTCTATTGAATTTTCGCTGAAGATGACACGAATCGAGTAAGGAAAGTTGTGCATGAATTGGAGTAAGAATTTATTACAAAAGTTTATTCTTTTTCAAATGATATTTCGGCAATTATTCTATCTGAACCCAATCCAGATATTCTTCCCATGCAAGTATGAGAACCAATTCATTAGCTATTGGTTTTTAAAAGCTAAGCTTTTGGAGCGCAATAGCTAAGCTTTTGGATTGCAATATCTAAGCTTTTAAAATGAAGTTTGTAAGGGGCAGATTATCAGGGCTTTTCGTATGTCCTTAAAAAACTTCATTCCTGTTAAGCCTTTGAAAATAATTGCGATGTTCTGATTGATTGAATACCGATGATTTGGAATTGTATTTTTTATTACATTCCGATGATTATATTTTTGGAAAGGTTGCTTGAAGCACTGAGTTTGTAGTTTCATCCGGCATCTGTGATGTTATTGAAATTCGATATGAGGCAAAGAAAGGTTATTCCTATTCAAATCTGTTCAAAGTCCCACCAAAATATGAATTAAGAGCAAGAAATTGGCTTCCGTCCGGCAGCACGATACATTCTTTTCAACCTATGATTGGTGTGTGAATTGTTCGAAATTCTCACGAAATTAACAACCATTAACTAAGACTTTTCAAACGAAACGAGGCTTTTTGTTCCGAAACATCGTATCTTTGCAATATGATAAGAAATCAAGGTTCACGGCAGCGTAAGGAGCAATATAAAGTGATGAGGGTGGAGGAATCCGCCCCTTTGTTGGAATGGCTGTTGGCTAATTCCGGTCAGAGCAAGTCGAAGACTAAGGCAACCCTTCAAAATCGGGGCGTAAAGGTGAACAAACGTTTGGTTACTCAATTCGATTTCATGTTGAGTCCCGGTGATGAAGTAACAATAAGCCTGAGTAAGAAAAACGATCAGTTTCAAAGTCGCTATCTGAAGTTGGTCTATGAAGATAAGTTTTTATTGGTGATAGAGAAAAATTGTGGAATATTGTCGATGGCGGCCGGGCACTCATCGCTGAATGTTAAAAAGGTGTTGGATGATTACTTTCACAAGTCCCACCAGCGCTGTACTGCCCATGTGGTTCATCGTCTTGATCGCGATACATCCGGCTTGATGATTTATGCCAAGGATATTCAAACTGCACAACTGTTGGAGCATGATTGGCACAACATTGTTTATGATCGGCGATATGTTTCGGTTTTAAGTGGGCAGGTTGAGAACAATGAAGGAACGATTGCCAATTGGCTGAAGGATAATAAATCGTACGTAACTTACAGTTCGTCCGTTGATAATGGGGGTAAGTATGCCATAAGTCATTTTCACCTCTTGAATCGCTCTGAAAAATATTCTCTCGTAGATTTCAAGCTTGAAACCGGTAGAAAGAATCAAATTCGCGTTCATGCGGCAGACATGGGACATCCGGTATGCGGTGATATAAAATATGGAAATGGCGACAATCCTATTCATCGGTTGGCTCTCCATGCCTATGTGCTTTGTTTTTATCATCCCATAACCCATCGTCCCATGGAATTTGAGACGGCAATACCGGCAAGCTTTAGAAGCCTTTTTGGAAGAGAATAATTGTTTATGGCTAATTTGGAATATTATATTGGCGTCATCCTTGTAATCGTTGCCTGTGCTTTTCTGATTAAGAAAGTGGCAGGTTGCATCTTTAGAATTGTCATTGCCGTGATTGCACTTGCCATCATTGCTTACTTTCTAAGAAGTTTGGGGTATATTTAATAGAAACATTAACATAAAATAAAAGAATTGAGATTTATGACACACGAAGAATTGATGCGTAGAGCCATAGAGCTATCGGAAAAAAGTGTTCGAAGTGGTGGGGGACCTTTTGGCGCAGTGATAGCTCGAGATGGAGAAATAGTGGCAGAAGGCAGTAACAATGTAACGATAGATTTGGATCCTACAGCTCATGCAGAGGTATCGACCATTAGGAAGGCTTGCTCTAAATTAGGAACATTCGATTTGAGTGGTTGCGCGATTTATACATCGTGCGAACCTTGTCCGATGTGTTTGGGAGCCATCTATTGGGCGCATCTTGATAAAATCTATTATGCCAATGATCGTAAAGACGCTGCGAAGATTGGTTTTGATGATGATTTCATTTATGAGGAGATAGCGATTAAACCACAATATCGCAAGAAACCATCTGAGATTTTGCTCCGTTCTGAGGCTATCAACGCATTTAAAATGTGGGAGAGCAAAACCGATAAGACAGAGTATTAAACCGATTTAATCCTTGTTTTGATCAAGACTAAGAGCTGATTATTGATTTATTTTTTTATAATAAAGTTCAAAAACCTCTCTTAGTTTTGATTCGTTGCCGATGATAGCACGGATATATTCCAGATTTTTCGCATTGGAGGAATTGGAAATCCACAATCGGATATAGCCAAAGCGACCATACTTTTCTTTCATGTGAGAATAGAAACGCTGCCACTGCTCCTCTTTGTTTTTTTCAGGATAGTTCTCCATTCCATATTCTATGGCACGTGAGAACACCATTTCAGGATCAAGGTCGCGGTCTGCTTCGGCAACAATTTTCCCATAGATGCTTCTCGGAGTTCGGGAACTGCTTGCCCGATGATCCTCAACAGCCTCTTTCATGATTTGTAGTTGTTGGGCTGTAAACCATTTCCTTAGTCGGGTGTCTGCCATGAGTATTTTACCACTTGTGATGTGGTGTACAGCTCTGGGACCTTCCATGCCGAGGTCGTGATAACCTGCGATGACGTATGCCATGTTCATGTCAGCACCAGTTATCTTTGCCAGTTCGATAGAATTTTTTATCACTCGCTGCGCGTGAATGATACCATGCGATTTGCCGAAAGCATTGTAACGAGGAAGAATTTGTTGTTCAACAAATTCCATGATTTCTAAATTTACTCCTTGTATCATATTGTTCTTAGTTGGATAAAAATAAAAAACCTATGGAAGACAGAATGCCGAAAATAAACATATTACGAGCTGTCTGACTGAGCGTTCGGTTCAATCCTTTTCCATGATTAATTCTTTTCATTTCCAGATAAGTTTTTCCGTGTACATAGAGATAGGGAAGAATAATGGCAATGCTAAATATTATCATCTTGTTGTTTTCCATGAGATAGGCGATACATATAAGCAAGACACCCATTCCCCCCAATAGGCAATAGAGAAGTTCTGCGTTCTTTTCCCCGATTCTTACAATCAGCGTTAGCTTCTTGTCGCGTCTGTCGTTCTCTCTATCTCTGTAATTATTCACCACAAGTAAAGTGTCAATAACTAAACCGCAGGCAATTGAAGCCGTAAAGACTTGCGATGTAATGCTTTGCAATGATGGGGGGAGTATCACATAATAACTAATGCAGACAGGTACGATACCGAAAAAAACGACTACAAGCAGATCGCCTAAACCCCAATAGGATAGTGTGGTGGTGTAGAGAAAGCAGAAAATCATGCAGAAAATTCCAACGACCAGCATTTTCATTCCTCCATAATAAATGAGTGGGACACCTATAATCGCCGCGAAGAATGAAGTGAAAAACAAGCCCCATCGCATGGCGTGGAGTGTGATCCATCCTTCTGAGCAAGCTCTTTGGGGACCAAGTCTGGTTTCTTTGTCATCATTCCCTTTGAGACAGTCAAAGTAATCATTGATGAAATTGGCGTCTATCTGCATGATGAACGCGAAAAGAAAACATAAGATGGCTGGAATGATTCGGAATTTCTCCCAGCCAGCATCTTTATAGGCTAAAGTTACGCCAATCATCACTGGAACGGCAGCCCCGGTTAAGGTTCGTGGTCGTGCGGCAAGAAGCCAGGCGTTAAAAGAATTTGTTCTAACATTGTGCTCCATCTCCGAACAGTATGTCATTTTTCATTTTAGTTAAAAAAGTTCCAACTCACGCCAAATCTGAAAATACGCTGATTGAGTGGGTAGTGGGGGGTGAAAAAATAATTACCTCCATCGCTGCTGTTCAAGTGCGACATCATGATAAAAAAGCGTGTATGTTGGAGTTGGAAATTCGCGTAAGCATTAATCACCGGGTAATTTCCAATTTTGGTTTTGTTCTCGTTTATTTCTTGAATTCCAAAGTAGCCTATTCCGGGGATATATTCAGGTGCGAAGTATTTAGTAAAATATCGTGCATCAACTCCCAAATCACAACTTAAAACCTTGGCAATCTTGAATCTAATAAAAAGATTTGAATAGGCATTGAATATGGGGAGAGGCAGAGCGTTCTCATCGCTTGACTTTTGGAATGTCAATACATTTTGCCAATTGATTATTCCAAAACGGAAATCCTGCTGCAATTGAAGTGTTAGCAAACTTATCGCGCCTTTATTTTGTCTGACGTTTACTTCGTTTTTTATACTTTGAAAATTATCACCGTTTTGTATTCTATTGTTGCGTAATGCGAAATAACTATAGTTTTTTATCATGTCGTAACCAATGCGAAGCCTTGTCTCAGTCTTTTTCCACGAGAGTTCACCTAATAATCTGGAATGGATTACTTGGTCAAGGCTGTTATCCCACCAATAATGACTTGATCGGAATGTGTCCATATAGAAAGAAGGCGCGACCCTATGAAAGAAAGCTGTGGCAGCAAGTTGAACTGTATCACCAAGCAGAGGGAAATTTACATCGGCATGTCCATCAATCTGTAAGTCGCCGGCATTATGACCTGCTATCCAAGCTTCGGCACTTACGTCATAATGAAGCGTTTTGCCTGCGGTCTTTAACAGCTGCCCACCAACAGAGATTTCTTGTTGATTCCATTTCTCATAGCCCGACAACAAAGTTTTATTGGATGTCGCTTCTGTCATTACTGATGGTAATTCGTAATGTCTCAGTTCGTGCGATACAAACGCCTTTAAGCCGGCTTTTGCCCATTTGTTGAATCCTTCCAGCAATGCCACTGCCACTGTATTTTTTAATGCCCAGTGTTTGGTCATGTCATAAATAGAATCCCCCGAGTTTACATTTTGGCTAAAGTAGTTGTTTGCGTAGTAGTTATCGGGCGTTTGGTAGGCTTGATAAATACGCCGATAATTACTGAAACGCGTGGTATGGATGAAACTGGTTACCGGAATATATTCGTTCTTCATCCATTCATTAGACGTTTCTTTTTCGGAGATAGGAGATCGCTTCGCCTCCGCCATCTGAGTGGAATCTTGCATATTTACTTCGATTCGCTTTTCATTATTTTCCGATTTACCCATTGTAATGGGAGCATCGCCCATAATCTTTGCGTTCTCTGGTCGTCCCATTGATGCGTTTTTCTTGTCATATTCTGCTTCATTGAACGTACCGCCGTTTTGTTCAGATTGTTTTCTGGCTTTGTCTTTTTCGTCTTTGTCTTTTTTAGCCTTGTTGGATTTAATCGCGAATTTTTTGGCTTTGATCTCATCCTCGGTCATTGGTATCTTTTTATAGAAACCAAGATTATATCTGTGGGTGAAGAAGATGTGTTGATTGTCGTTCCTGTTCCAGTTTTGCTCAAGAACGGTTGGTATTTCGTTAGTTCGATACGAGTCCTTAAACTTTTCCGGATGTGTGATATACGCATCGTTTGTTATTCCTCCTCCCTCAGTAACTTTCTGATGGTTCAGTGAGAAGAAAAGAAGGGCTAAGTACCGTTCACCCATATAGCTTCCCCACATGGAATAATCAGTGTGGGAAGTATTTTGGTTGCTATAGTAACCCCTCCCATAAAGATAATCGAACTTAAATCCGAATCCCCATCTTTTTCCTGCATTTACAGCAAAGAGAGCTTTGAAGTGATCTTCTCCGTTGGTTCGGTTGCCGGCTCCATTATAAGAAAGGTTAGTGATTGGGGATAGGGTAGAGGTGAAATGAAAGTCGCCGGGTTCAACAATGAATTGGTCGTATGGATCAAGAAAAAGAAATTCTTTCGCATTCTTTCTATCTATAAATATACGATTTTGGCGTGGCGACCCAAGATTGCCCAAGGAATTATATTCACCACGTAAGCCTGTGTTGAAGACGGAATTCATATACATGTCCGAAAGCGTGTCGGGTGTTATGATGGTCTTATCTCCAAAATGCTCATCCACAGTCCATACTTTTAGACCTCTTGGGATTTCTTTGTGCTGGTTGGTAGAGTCGGATGAGCCTAATTGACGATTTTGCCTATTACCGGTACCGCTTAACGTGCGGTTGTCGCCCATCTCTGTATAATCCTGTGCGTTGATGGCAGAGACAATTGTCAATATTAAAACGATTAAGGCGAATGATCTCTTCATTATCTGAACAAACGTAGTATAACTTCGAAAAACTTAAATACCATGGAAGCCAATATAACAATTGTTCCCAATCTTTCGTATTGTGGCATGATATATAGAATAACACCAACGATGGCACCTAACATGAAGATAGAATTGAGCCATTGTCGAATTTTCAAGAATCTATCTTGTGGTTTTTGAATCCTTGTTCTGTGTTGTGGGCGAGATGCCGTGCTGTTTTGTATTTCGTCTGCCATAATTATTTGTTTTAACGCTAATTCATAATCCTCATGTTATTACCTATAAGCATAAAGCAAGTTAATGCGAAAATGAGAATTCCATTCCTGTTTATTTTCTTAAAGCAAAGGTATGAAAAATTAGTTTATTACTAATCTGTTATATGATTTTTAACTTTTTAACATTGACTTTTAACTATTTCAATTCCAATTCCTTTTGCAATCTGATAATCTCATCTCTGTATTGTGCGGCTTGCAAGAAGTCTAAATCTTTAGCAGCTTGTTTCATTCGTGCCGTTGTGTTTTGTATGCTTTTTTCCAATTGTGCTTTGGTCATTCTCATGATGATGGGGTCGGCGGCCATAGCTGATTCTTGCGTAGGACCGGAATAAAATACTTGCGGTTTTTTTGACTTAGTTTCCTGTGTTTGAGCATTTGATGGTTCTATATTTGATAGCGCTCCCTTTATAGCTCTGACAATTTGTCTCGGTGTAATGTGATGTTCCTCATTATATTTCAGCTGTTTCTCCCTTCGGCGCATTGTTTCATCTATTGTCTTTTGCATGCTTTCTGTAATGGTGTCGGCATACATGATAACTTTTCCATTTATATTTCTGGCGGCACGTCCTGCCGTTTGTGTTAAGCTGCGATGACTCCTAAGGAAACCTTCTTTATCGGCATCCAATATGGCTACCAATGAAACTTCCGGCAAATCGAGTCCTTCTCTCAGTAGATTTACCCCTACCAAAACATCGTATATTCCTTTGCGTAAGTCATTGATAATTTTCACCCTGTCAAGATTTGCGACATCACTGTGGATGTATGCGGTGCGGATATCATGATTTAGCAGATATTCTGTTAATTCTTCTGCCATTCTTTTGGTTAGAGTTGTGATTAATACCCGCTCTTCTTTTTCACTTCGGGTAATAATTTCTTCTACGAGATTATCGATTTGATTTTCAGATGGTCTTACTTCGATTTCGGGATCAAGTAGTCCGGTTGGCCGGATTAATTGTTCTACGACAACACCTTCTGCTTCTTTTAATTCAAAGTCAGCCGGAGTGGCTGATACATAAATGATCTGGTTGATTAAGCTGTGGAACTCTTCAAACTTGAGGGGGCGATTATCAAATGCGGCAGGCAACCTGAACCCAAATTCCACAAGATTCTTTTTTCGGGCGCGGTCGCCTCCATACATGGCAGATATTTGCGGCACACTCACATGGCTTTCATCAATAATGATAAGATTGTCTTTGGGAAAGAAGTCCAAAAGGCAATAGGGGCGTTGTCCGGCTTCGCGCCCATCAAAATAGCGCGAATAGTTTTCTATTCCAGAGCAATGTCCCAACTCTTTTATCATTTCCATATCATATTCCACGCGTTCTTTAATGCGTTGTGCCTTAATGGAATCTCCTATTTCCTTAAAGAAATTAATTTGCATGACCAAGTCATCTTGTATCATGTGAATTGCGTTTTGCGTCTGCTCTTTGGTTGTAACAAAAAGATTGGCAGGATAAACTTCATATTCTTCAAACGATGCTATGCGATGAAATGTAATTGAATCTACTTCTTCTATTTCTTCTATTTCATCATCCCACCAAGTAATTCTGAGCGTAGTGTCGCTATAAGCCATGGCAATATCCACCGTATCGCCTTTCACCCTGAAGTTTCCTCGTTGCAGCTCAATGTCATTTCTTACGTAGAGCGCATTGACAAGTTTTCGGAGAAATTCGTTTCTGTCTAATATTTGACCTTTCTTTATTTTAATCACACTGTCTTTCATCGCAACAGGACCTCCCATTCCATAGATGCAGGATACGGAGGAGACTACAACCACATCCTTTCTGCCGGATAATAATGATGAAACGGCAGAGAGACGCAACTTGTCAATTTCATCGTTGATGGCAAGATCTTTCTCTATATACGTGTCCGTTGAAGGTAAATAGGCTTCAGGTTGATAATAGTCATAATATGAAACATAATACTCTACGGCATTATTGGGAAAAAAGCCTTTCATTTCTTCGAAGAGTTGAGCTGCCAACGTCTTATTATGCGATAAAATAAGTGTCGGCTTATTCACATTGGCGATTACATTTGCCATTGTGAACGTCTTTCCCGAACCTGTTACGCCTAAAAGTACCTGACTTTTATCACCTCGTTCAATTCCTTCAGTCAGTTCTTTTATAGCCTCCGGTTGGTCTCCGGTTGGTTGATATTGTGATGTTAGTTTGAAATCCATTATCGAACGCAAAGTTAAGTAAATTTCTTAAATAATGCGTCAAATAATCATAGAAAGACGGTCATTAGAGTTTCTCGGTATCGTGTGACAGTGAAACATCTTTTATCTTTTCCTAATGGAATTCTAAATAATTTTGTGTCCACGCATGGTTGTTCAAATCACGAGGGGCTTTACGTATTTTTTTCAATGCTGAATAGCACCATCTCTTCTTGCCTCTAATTCATATTCAGGTGATGGCAAACAAACGCTTGATAGTGAACATTCGATCCACACATCAACATGAAATTATATTACAAAAGCCACGTCTGAAACGCGCTCTGTAATTTATTGATAATCAGGGTGATAGTAATTGCAGTTTAAAAGCTTAGCTTTTGCACTCCAAAAGGTAAGCTATTGCAATGCAAAAGGTAAGCTATTGCAATGCAAAAGGTAAGCTTTTGTCTTTTCCTGAATTCACTTGTCAGATCTGACGATGTATTTCTGTTTTACTTGTCAAATATTTTCTTGTTTACTGAATGACTTGACATTAACATTATATAGGTTAAATTTGA
>NZ_SDIK01000005.1 GCF_008016795.1 Prevotella brunnea | reverse complement strand
CTTTTATAGGACAGTACCTTTTCTTGCTTAATGGATTGTTCCATATACAGCAAGAAATTTACCGAGCCTTTACTTTTGGCAAATGGATTGTCTTCTGTTTCGTAATAATAGGAGTCAAACTTCTCAACGGATAGCTTATCGTCAAGAACACTCATTGCAGCCAAAATCTGCTCACATCTTTTCTTGATAGCACATACCTTAGGAGAACTTATGAAAGTCTCCAGTTCATCAGGAGCTACATCACCAAGAGAAATATATTTTCTCTCGGTTCTACTGATATAGACACGGACCTCAACTTTTCCTTTGTCGCGTTTGTCGGCTACCTTTTTTCGGTCAAAGATGACCACAACTTCCTGTTTTGCCATATTAGCATCATTTTTGTGGAGAAGGGAGGTTGGTGGAAAAAGTGGTAACACATTGTGTATTCTGGTAACACAAATTGGTAACACATTTTATTCCCGAGAGCTCCTTTTTGCTCTCATTACTTCCCATTACCACGGGGTTTAACATTAAGTATAAACACCTCTAAATGTGCTAATTAGCTTACAAGTGGCTCATTCTAAACAAAAAAAAGGATTTTGTTGTCAAAATCCTCTTTTTCTTAGGTTGTGATTCCGTTGGGGTTCGAACCCAAGACCCACAGCTTAGAAGGCTGTTGCTCTAATCCAACTGAGCTACGGAACCATCAAAATCGGGTGCAAAATTAGTAAATCCGTTCTTTATTGCCAAATTTTTTAATTTTTTTTATTCTTTTATTTGTACTTCTCCAAGAAAGAATCTGCTTGATCATTTCCCTGTTCTTTGGCTTTTTGAATATTTTTTATCCCTTCTTCCTTTTGGTTGCTTTGACATTGTGCTATTCCCAATATCAAGTAAGCCTCAGCATAATCCGGTTTAAGTTCTATTGCTTGTTTTGCCGCGCTGATGGCTGCTTCAAATTTATTTACGCGAAGCAAAAGACTTCCGGCTTCAGCACAATATATTGGCTCTTTAGGGTCTAACCGGGAGGCAATGAGAATGTCTTGCAGTGCTTGTTGCCATAACTTTCCTTTCGCTTCGCATTGTTCTCGCATATAGTAGAATTCTGCTCCCAATTGTCCTCGATAGAAGTATTCATAAGCGTAGTAATCCTTCATGGCAAGCCGGTATTGCCCCATTTTGTCTAACTGTTGGGCACGAGCGAAGAAGTAGGGAGCTGATGTTCGTACATATGGTGTATCGCAGAGTTCAATACTTTGATTCAACAAATTGAGAATTTCATTGTCGTCCCCATTCAATTGTTGTTTGCATTGCGCCATTTCAAGATACAACTCCGGATTTTTTATGGAAGAGGTGGTAAGGGCTTCAAATGCTTTGTAAGCTTTTTCGTAATCCCTTTTTGCAAATATGAGTTTTGCTTGCAAATGCCTATATTGTGGGTTTGGTTTAATTTTGTTCGCCTCCTGAACTTCTTTCATCGCTTCATCAAGTGTCCATCCTAAGTCTTTCACAGTTTTTGATGTTGTGGTATTTAGGACACACTGGTATTGTATTCTTGCAAAGTTATAATGTGCCACATCTTTAGCTGTAGTTTTTGCAATCGCTTCTCTCAGCACTTTGTCCGCTTTTTCAAATTCCTTTTTGCTAATCAATAAATTAGCTTTTGCTGCGTATCCGTCATTTAGTTGTGGGAACTTTTTCAAAAACTCATCTACGATTCCTTCTCTATATTTTTCCGGTTTGTCTGTCGATAACATGAGTGCTATAATGGCATCTTCTTGTTCGGTTGGTAACGCCACCCTTATGAAACAGTCGCGAAGTGTAAGGTCATTTTGAGAAAGTCCGGAAATGTTGAAGTCTCGGGCGAAAGTCGCATCTGTGGCACTTCGTATTTCATTATTGAAAGCATACATTCCGATAGCTTGTCCCATATCGTTGGTAACCAAAGCTCCATTGCACTGTTCATCGGCAGAAGTTACAAGCACGCTATAGTTGTATTTTTCCATAAACTTCTCCACCCTTTTCACAGTGGCTTTCTCTGCAGAATGACTTTTAGATGTGGTAACTATCCATGCATTAGAATTGCTTGTAATATTGGATGTTAAGTTAATTGGTGTTGTGGATGCGTTGATTTTGAATTTCGTGATGTCGTAGATTCCATTTGCACCCATGATAGCTTCAACTTCGTGCTTTTGTCCTTTATTGTCTATAACGACAGCCCGGCTTGCACCGATAAAAGGTTTCCAAGGACTGACGCATACCCCATTGGTAGTAATAAAGAAGCCGTTAGAGTTTGCCAATATGGATCCATCTGCTTTAAATGTAGTAAGTGTGAAAGTGGAGTTTGCTGCTTTCTTTATGTTAGATGGTTGCGCCAATACCGTACCATGATAAATGATAAATATGAGCGTTAGGAATGTTTTGATAATCTTTTTCA
Organism: Prevotella brunnea; assembly: GCF_008016795.1. Taxonomy (GTDB): domain Bacteria; phylum Bacteroidota; class Bacteroidia; order Bacteroidales; family Bacteroidaceae; genus Prevotella; species Prevotella brunnea. The sequence continues at coordinate 55,274 of NZ_SDIK01000005.1, read as the reverse complement.
TACAACTTGTTTATGTTTATTCCAATGTTGTTCTATATTAATTTATTTTCTCTCTTATACTATATTCCAATAATTCTTTCGCGTTGCGTAAAGCTGCTTCGCTGATGTCAGATCCGGAAAGCATTTGAGCTATTTCCGTGATGCGTTCCTCTTGGGTTAGCTCCCTTAGATGGCTGGTTGTTCCCATTTCCGTGTCTTTTTTTTCTACTTTGTAATGACTCGTCCCCATTGCGGCGATTTGTGGCAAATGAGTAATGGAGATTACTTGTCTGTCATGTTTTCCCATTTCCTGCATGGTAAGTGCCATTTGCTGTGCTATCTTGCCACTTACGCCGGTATCAATTTCGTCGAAGATGATGGTTGGAAGTTGAAGAGCTCCCGTTATCATCGCTTTCATCGATAGCATGACGCGCGCGATTTCTCCGCCTGAAGCTACATGGGCAACAGGTTGTAGCGGACTATTCTTATTGGCAGAGAAAAGAAACTCTATGGCGTCGGTTCCATTGTCGCTCATTGGCTTTTCATGAATATCAATGCAGAACCTAATATTAGGAATACCCATGGGAATAAGTTTCTTTTTCAATTCCTCTTCTATCAGTTTAGCTGCTTTTTGTCTTGTTGCTGTTAATAGCTTAGCTTGTTTCCTACAGTCGTTTCGCTTTTGCTCAACTTCCATTTCGAGCTCCCTAATATCTTCCGAACTATTATCGATGCTGTTTAGTTGTATTTTTAAATCGTTTTTAGTATCGATTAGCTCTTTCAAAGTTTCTACATGGAACTTTTGTTCAAGGTGATAGATGTTATCCAACCGTTGGTTTATTCTATCCAATTCCATGGGATTAAAATCTATATCCTCTTTATTTGTTCCAATTTCACTGCCGATATCTTGTAATTCAATGTAGGCAGACTCTAATCGCTCTGCCAAGTCTTTGTTTTTTGGAAAAACGGAAATGATATTTTGCATTGCTTCGGAAGCTTTTTTCAACATGTCTATGACACCCGTGTCTTCATTATTAAGTGCGTTGTCTGCCTCATATAATGCACTCTTTATTTCCTCCGCATGTGAGAGGGCTCTGCTTTCTATTTCCAAACTTTCTTGTTCTCCTTCTTGCAAATTAGCGTTATCGAGTTCATCAAATTGAAACCTGATGAAGTCTTCGTTCTCTTTGCGCTCTCGGATATCATTTTTCAGTTGTTCCAACTTTTTCTCCGATGAAATATAAGTACTGTACATGACTTGATATTCTTTCAGTTTTGCGGTGTTCTGTGCCATGGTATCTATGACGTTCAGTTGGAAGTCTTGTTTTTGCAGGAGTAGATTTTGGTGTTGTGAGTGGATGTCAACCAGTTGCTCTCCCAATATTTTCATTTGCGATAAGGAAACCGGTGTGTCATTAATAAATGCTCTTGACTTCCCCTTATCGGTGAGTTCTCTTCGTAAGAGTGTTTCTTTAGGTTCAAAATCGATATTGTTCTCATTAAAAAAAATCTCAAAATCGTATTTCTCTATATCGAATAATGCCTCTATGATACATTTCTTTTCCCCTTGCTTGATTTGTTTGCTGTCGGCTCTATTGCCTAACAGCAGTCCTATGGCTCCTAAAATGATGCTTTTTCCGGCTCCCGTCTCACCGCTGATGACGGAAAAGCCCGAATGGAAGTCAATGTCCAACTTATCGATTAACGCAAAGTTTTTTATGTAAAGATGCTTGAGCATGATCGTTTTCTTATTTTTTTATTTTCTCCCAAGTAGCGTTCTGGCTGGCGTTGATGCCGAAAAGAATTTCATAAACTGCTTCTTTCTCTTTTTGTGTACCTTTCCCGAAATAGATTTGTGCTAATTCTTCTTTCTTATAATCTGTCCATATTTGTGTGAGCAGACTCATGGGGCGTCCTTCATGGGCTTTCTTTAAGTCGTTTTCCAGCGTTGTTGTAATGTTTGTCCTGCCTCGTTCCACGCTGTTTGCCATCTCGTCAAGTCCCATCCTGTAATAATTGTATTGAAGTTGTCTGAAAGGTTTTAGAGCCTCATCAAGATAGTCGTTGATGAAAGCGAATCGGTTGTGAGGATTCTCAAAAGCTTTCCACCCCGTGAAATTAAGATTTTGTGCGTTATTGGTTAAGTTCAAACATCTTCTGAGTATATCCTCACCGCCCATCGGTGAGAAAGAATCAAGGTCCATTCCGATGATGAGATAAGCATAATATGCAAAGAGAGCCGTCAGCTGATTGTCGATATTTTCCTCATTAAATTCCAACTGATCGAATTGTGCGAACTCAAAGTTAAATTCTCCATCTTGATTATTATATAAGGTGGTTGTATAAGCAGAGTTATATACCGGTCTGTTGGCTTGTATCAGAGCCGTGCAACTGAAAGCGTTGCTGCTTGGGTCATATTTAGTAACCGTGATGTTAAAATTGCAAATGATGCGTTCGTTTTTTTGAAACTTCAAGTTGGTCCATTGGCGTTCGTTTACAAACTGTTCCAATGTTTGTTGAAGGTTTTCAAATATAGAAGCATCAGTGCCTTGTATCTGGTTATGGTTGATTTTTATTTTTGCCTGCAATTCCTGTGCAAGAGTATTATGACTATAAGATAGCAGACAATTCATCAACAATATCATGAGCCACTTGCATCTTCTTTTTTTTCTCATACTTCTTTTTCCCTTTCCTTGAGATGATTGTGATTTGATTTTCATCAGATTGGAATGTTGTTCCCGGAATTTTAGTTGAATTCAAAACGATGAAGTCAGCATTCTTTCTCTCCAGTTTTTCCTTGGCGTGCACTTCTTCATCGTTTGTTTCAAGTGCGAAAGCTACGAGTTTTTGGTCATCTCTCTTCTGTCGTCCAAGTGTGGCAGCAATATCTTGAGTTGGCTCAAGGTCAATGTGTAAACCCTCTTTCCCACGTTTTATTTTATGGTTGGATACAATTTGTGGCTTGAAATCGGCAACTGCCGCACAAAGAATTGCTGCGTCTGCCATGGGGAAAGCTGTGAGGCATGCCTCGAACATCTGTTGGCAGCTTTCCACGTTGATGCGCTTGATGGATGGGGAACAATCCAAATGTACGGGACCTGTTATGAGTGTTACTTCAGCACCTCTTCTCCGGCACTCTTCTGCTAAGGCAAACCCCATTTTTCCGGACGAGTAATTTCCTATAAAACGAACAGGGTCTATCTTCTCGTAAGTGGGACCGGCTGTAATCAGTATTTTTTTTTCAGAGAAGTCTTTGTTTGTTCTTTCTTCTCGAAAGAAATCTTCCAAAGCCTTAACGATTTTTTCCGGTTCTTCCATGCGTCCTTTTCCTTCCAGTCCGCTTGCCAAGAATCCTCTTCCGGGTTCGATGATATGGTTGCCTCTTTTTTGCAACGTTTGTAAATTTTCTTGCGTAGAGGGATGTCTGAACATATCAAGATCCATAGCCGGAGCGATAAATACCGGTGCTTTCATGGAGAGATAAGTGGTAACGAGCATGTTATCGGCTATGCCATTACACAATTTTCCAATAGTCGATGCTGTACACGGAGCTATCAGCATGGCATCTGCCCATAGTCCAAGATCGACATGCGAATGCCACGTGCCGTCACGTTGTGAAAAGAAATCGCTGATAACCGGTTTATGTGTTAGTGCGGAAAGCGTTATGGGGGTGATGAACTCCTTTCCCGCAGGCGTGATGACAACTTGCACTTCGGCACCTTTTTTTATGAGTTGGCGAATAATCAAACAACTTTTATATGCCGCAATCGATCCGGTAATCCCCAGAACTATTTTCTTTCCTTCCAGCATATCTTATTTGTTTTGAAGTTCTCGAAGGCGGATGCGTGTCAATACTTGCTTTGTGTTGTAGGTGAAGTCGTTGGCAAGCATCCAACTATAATAGCCGGGGTCTTTGCGAAGAACTTCTGCAACGTCCCAGCCTTTATACTTCCCGAAATTAAAAACCTCGTGACGTTGTGGTTTGTTTTGCTTATCAAGGAGAACATTACCGTCTTTGTCAGTTATGTCTTTCCAAATAATCCTTCCGGCAAAATCCACAAATTCGTTCATTCGGGAAAACTCTGCCAGCTCATTCATGTCGTTCTGTAATATTCGTTCCGGGTCGGTTTGTTTTTGGGGTGAATACATTTCAATTTGTCCTTGCAGCACTTTCCAAGTTGCCTCGGTGTCCTCGTCAGCTTGATGGGCGCGAAAATCTTCTTCCATCTTCCTACCGCAGTAGAATTCATAGGCAGCGGCTAAGTTTCTTCGTTCCATCTTGTGAAAGATGTTTTGTGCATCGATGAGTTTAGATTTTGAGAAGTCGAAATTTACACCTGCACGCAGAAACTCTTCAGCCAGCATAGGTACATCGAAGCGATTGGAATTGAAGCCCGCGAAGTCACATCCCATGAACTTAGAAGCCAGCTCGGCGGCTTTTTCCTTGAAAGTTGGCGCATCTGCCACTCGTTCGTTTGAGATACCTGTTAATTGTTCCACCTCTGTGGGAATTTCTTTTTCCGGGTTAATAAAAATATTTTCTCGTTCTTCTTTTCCGTCCGTATGTACCTTTATATATGAAATTTGTATGATACGGTCTTTAACAAGGTCAAGCCCCGTTGTCTCGAGATCGAAGACAATCAGGGGCTTCGTAAGGTTTAATCGCATTTCTAACTTTTTTTAAATGATTTTCGACAGCAAGTTTTATGTATCTGCCCAATTCTGCCTGAGTTTAATCATTTAGCAGCATGGGCATGATGAGCATGAGAATGTTCTCATTTTCCGGGCACTCGCTTGGAATGATAATTCCTGCTCGTGATGGGTCGGCAAGTTGAATATTAACGTCATCGCCGGAGAGATTGTTCAATATTTCAATCATGCTTGACCCTTTGAAGCCTATGTTCATGGGGTTGCCGACGTAATCGCAGATGATGCTCTCCTTGGCATTGGTTGCGAAATCTATATCTTCTGCGTTGAGGTCTAATTGTCCGTTGTTGATGTGGAAGCGTATCAATTGTGAAGAGTCGCTTGCGAAGGGTAAGACACGTCTGATGGCACCGAGAAGGGATTTGCGATCAATCGCAATTTGATAGGGATTGTTGTTCGGAATAACGCTGTTGTAATTGGGATAGGTGCCTTCGATGAGACGGCAAGTGAGATTACCGTCAGCGTAAGAAAATTCGGCGGACCGTGTATCGAAGCGGATAACTACATCACCACCATCCTTTGTTAATACATTTTTCAGCAAATTAGCGGGTTTCTTTGGAAGAATGAACGATGCCGGTGCTTCGCTTTTTATGGAGGTGATAGTGTTGCGTACCAATTTATGTCCGTCAGTGGCCACAATCGCCAGCGCATCGGGTGTAAGGTCGAAGAAAATACCGTTCATCACCGGCCTCAACTCGTCTTGTGCCGTAGCGAAGATAGTGCGCGTAATGTCTTCCGAGAGTATTTCGGAGTCAATGACTATGCTTGTGGCATCCTCTGCCACGGGCTGTGCTTTAGGATATTCTTCCGCATTGAGTATGGGAAAATTGCATGAACCGTTCTGATAGGTAATATAAATCTTGAACTCCTCGAAATTTACGTCCACGTTCAAGGGTTGTTCCGGAAGTTCTTTTACAGCGTTTAAGATGGTTTGGTTTTTTACAGCAAATGCGCCTTCTCCCTCAGAACTGTCAAGGTTTAAGGTGGATTGCATCACGTTCTCGCTGTCCGAGGCTGTGATTTTGAGTTGTCCATCTTGTACGTTAAAAAGAAAGCATTCCAAAATCGCGAGTGAATTTTTGCTGTTAATAACACGCGAAAGTGTCAACAATCTACTGCCCAATGCAGTACTTGAAATTGTAAATCTCATGAGCGTCCTATGTATTTTAGTTATTATTCATTCTGTTACAGAAAGCCTTACACCCGGATGGTCGTAAAACTTTCTCTTTTATTCTACAAAAATACAAAAAACACACCGAAAAACAAAAATTAAGAATAAAAGTTTTTGTTTTTAGAACTTTTTTTAGTAATTTCGCATTCGGAATAAACATTAAAATATAAATATTACTTCAGAATATATGGAATTACAAGGAAGAGTCATCGCCGTATTGGAAGCTCGTGAGGGAACTTCGGCACGTGGTCCGTGGAAATCACAGGAGTATGTAATTGAAACACATGATCAATTTCCTCGCAAGATGGTATTCAACATCTTTGGTGCAGAAAGGATTGATCAGTTTGGAATCAAGGCCGGTGAAGAGATAATCGTGAGTTTCGATATTGACGCACATGAATATCAGGGGCGTTGGTACAATAATATCCGTGCTTGGAATATTCAGCGAATAGATGCTGCTGCCGTTCAAGCCGCTGCTCCTATAGCCGCCGCTACACCAACTCAATCTCAGCCCTCCGGCAACCCGGCAACCACTGCCGGCAATCAGGATCCGTTCCCACCGGCAACGGAATCATCTGCCGATGATGATTTACCTTTCTGACAAAGGTCGATAAAGTTTTATATCCCTCTTCTGATTAAATTGTAGGAAGGGGGATTTTTCTTTTCCATGAGCCCATGTTGAAGAAGTTAAGTTGTTAAGTGGGTATTCAAAATTAAACGTATATACCTTTCTTAGTTTTTTGATTTCACTTTACCACAATCTCTTCGTCTTTTTTCTTCATTCTTCAGCCTTTCAACGGTCGAATAGCTCATTACGCTCCCTTTTCAAGTCAAAAGGCTGATTGAAAATCAAACGAAAATATTGTTGCAATTATTTTTGAACACCTATTTATTAAATAAATAAGGTGTAAAGGAATGTCATGCGGTTTGTAAATTTGCTAAAACATTTTTTACCACTCATTGGTAATCCTCTTACCACTCATTGGTAATCCCCTTACCGCTCATTGGTAATCCTCTTACCACTCACTGGTAATTCTCTTAACAAGGAACTATGGTTTTTGAGTGCTCAGACGATTTTGAATTATTGTTTATTCCAACGGTTAGCAGAAATCAGTGGGACAAAGTGTTTTTTTACCTGATGTTTGGTTGGTTTTTAGCAGAATACTAATAATAAATGGGGATATGAACCCTTGAAAATATGTTTTTATTTCTTTATATTTGATAAATTTACCCACATTTGGGTATTGTTCCGGTAGCGCAAAACCTCTAATTTTGCAACAAAATCAGAAGTAATTAAACTAAGAAAAAAACAAAATGAAACGTCTATTAATCATTGTCTCGATCGGAGCTTTTCTCCTGACGAATTGTCCTTGTAAGATGAAGGCGCAGAGCGATTCTCTCAGCAGTTCGAAGTTAGATAAAAGCGCGGTCAGAGGTAAATGTGATAAGTGTGCCTCTCGTAAAAAAAGCAAGTTTACGCTTGGTGGTTACGGAGAGGCAGTAACGAGTCGTCTATTCTATTCAGATAATATCAATCGCTATAGTAAAGCGGAAAGGTATAAAGATGCCAAGAGTAGGGGACAGACCGATTTGCCACATGTGGTGCTGATGTTAGGTTATGACTTTGGTAAAGGTTGGTCGATGAATTCAGAAATAGAGTTTGAGCATGGCGGAACGGAGAGTGCCATGGAAATGGAGGATGAAGAATTTGGCGAATGGGAAGGTGAGATAGAGCGAGGAGGAGAAGTTGCGTTGGAGCAATTCTGGATTCAGAAGTCATTTTGCCCCGAACTGAATATTCGTGTGGGCCATGACATTGTGCCCATAGGTTATACCAACGCACATCATACACCCAACGAGTTCTTTACGGTCTATCGACCTGAAGGTGAAAGTCAGATCCTTCCCTGCACATGGCATCAGACCGGAATTTCGGTCTGGGGACGTTGGAAGTTTTTGCGTTATCAGCTTATGTTCCTTCCGGGTTTGAACTCATTGATGTTTAGCAAAGACCAATGGATAAAGAATGGTGCTGCCAGTGCGTTTGAGTTTACGCCGTCCAACAAATATGCCACAGCTGTCCGTTTTGATTTCTATCCCATTCGGGGATTACGTTTGGGTTTGAGTGGTTATTATGGACAATCGTTCAATAATACGCTGCAGAGTGATGAACGTGGTAAATATAAAGACGTGAAAGGCACCGTTGTTATTGGGTCGTTCGATTTTAATTATCAAGGTCATGGCTGGCGCGTTCTCGGAAACTTTGACTATGGTCATCTTGGAGATGCCGATATCATTTCCATCTACAATCGTTCGCAGAGTTCGTCTTCGCCTTACAAACGTACACTTGTGGGCGATCGGGCTCATGCTGCCGGCATACAAGTGGGATACGATGTACTGAACTTGTTCCCTATGCTGCGCGACAAGAAGCAGAAACTTTACTGCTTTGGAGCCTATGAGCACTATGATGCTTATCATCCGGTGAAAGGAAACAGTGATTATGAATGGACCGATCGACAGCGTATGGCATTCGGTATTAACTATTTCCCCATGAAGGAATTACAAGTCAAGGCTGAATTCAGTAAGCGTTTTCTCAAAAAGCAATTCAACGATGAACCGAGTGTTTCCATAGGCATTGCTTATGCAGGTTTCTTCTTGTAAGATATATCTTTAACTAACCATTTATACATAATAAATAAAAATGAGAATGAAAAAAGTTTTTAATTATGCTTTCTTGGCATTTCTTGCGTTATCTCTTTCAACAACATTTGTCTCTTGTAGCGATGAAAATGAAGATAAACCGTTGTCGCAGTCGGAAGAGCGCGATAAGGCTTATAATGAAATTGCTGATGCCTTCGTGAATAATACAGTGGTTCCCACTTATGAGCAAATGGCGCTGAAGGCTTCCGCCTTAGTGGAAGATCTGAAAACCTATCGGAAAAATCCGACACAAGACAATCTCAACAAAGCTTGTGAGGATTTTCTCCTCTCACGTCAATGGTGGGAACGCAGTGAGGCTTTCCTTTTTGGTGCAGCTTCTGATTTTGGTATTGATCCGCATATCGACTCATGGCCTCTCGACCTTCCGGCTTTGCAAAAATATCTTGCTACCGCAACGAATATCGAGGATCTCAATGGCGAAGACTTTGATATCGCTGCACGCACGAAACTCGGTCAGGAATTATTGGGTTATCATGGTGTGGAATACATACTATTTGATGAGGGGAAGCCTCGTATCGCAGGTTCTATAGAAGATAAGTATTTGGTTTATGCTATTGCCGTTGCAGGCGATTTGCGAAACAGCTGCTGGCAACTCTTGACCTCATGGGCAGGTAAGGAATATGCGTCAAAGCTCGATGCAGATTTGGTGAGACACATCATAGAAGATGTAGAACTGTCTGTTACCGTAGGGGGAAAAGATTTGTCGTATGGAGAGAATATCCTCATGGCAGGCAAACCCGGTTCTATCTATAGGTCTTGGGTAAACGCTCTACAATCCATCGTGTCAGGATGCAACGATATTTGCGATGAGGTGGGTACTTCAAAAATAGGCTCCGCACATACCGGTCAAGATATATCCTATATTGAGTCTCCATATAGCAGGATGTCGATCGAGGATTTCCATAACAATATTATTTCCGTAGAAAATGTTTACTATGGCGGTATTGAGGGCAAGCGTGGCAAAGCTTCCATGCACAACTATATGGCTAAGAATAACAAGGCTATGGATATGGAAGTGGTGAATGCCATCAAGGAAGCAAAGGATGCCATCAAGGGCATGAAAGCTCCTTTTGTTGAAAATTATAAGGATGCCAGCTGCGAGAAAGCCATGGATGCTTGTAAAGCTTTAGATGAGACGCTCAGTAAACTCAAGAGCGCACTGGAAAAATAAGTGAATGAGGTTTCTAAGAACTCTTCACTCAATAGGTTGAATTTATCAGGTGGGTTGTTCATATCATGATGATGACCCACCTTTAAAAAAGTATAGCTATGAAAAAAAGAATGAAGAAGAGTACATCGTTTCTCTTTTTGATCACCATGACAATGATGTGGGGTAGTCTTGCCGCATGTCATGATGATGTGAATTTGCCTAAACCCAATCCGGGTGAAAAAACAGAGTTGGCAGACGAGTGGTATGCCGGTGGAAAACTCGGCACAACTTTCAATGCGACTGCCAGTGCATACGAAGATCCGACTCCTGCCATAGAGGAAGCCGGATTAGAGTATCAATTTAAGATGGGTGAGTACTTCTTTGAACGTCCGTACAACTCCAGCACTCGTCCGTTCAATGGGCGAGGTCCGCTCTATTCGCGTCCCTCCTGCGAGAGTTGTCATTGTGGCTATGGTCATGGTTGGCGCATTACCCGGTTTGATCCCAAGCAATGGGGCAATTCCACAGAACTTGAGATATGTAATTCTGATGGAGACTTGCTGTCGTTTTTCAGTCCAAAATTTCAGGGCATGCCTCCTTTCAAATCTTATCTTGACCCGGCAAAGGTTAAAATCACATGGAAAGAGTACGTCGATGATTGGGGTAATGCTTTTCCAGATGGTGAGCATTATAGTCTGATTTATCCGGAGGTGGAAATACCAGAGGATGGTTACTATGTGAAACCTTCACATAATGGCAAACCGGTTGATGTAAAAGACATTACGATACGTTTAAAAAATGCCATTCCTTTCTTTGGCAATGGTCTTATTGGTGCCATTGATGACGACAGTTTGCTGCTTCAGTGGAAACGCGAAGAGGCGCACGTCCCACTCGACCCAACTCGGTTTAAGAATGGTCAGTGGGCAGCAATCGATCCCATAACGAAGCTTCCTTTCCGCTTTGGACATTTCCTTGACTTAAGTACTTTTACATGGGATGTGCAACATTGGGCTAATTTTAATGTAACTCGTAAGGGGCATACCAGCATCAATGTAACGAAGGAGTATGCGCTTACTGCCAGCAAGGATCCTGAAGTGCAAAAAGTTTTTTATAAATATTATCCAGAATGGAAAAAGACGGGTAATCCTGAGAAAGACATTTATAATTATTTTATGAGCGATGACCACCCCATTGAAATGAAGGATGGAGATTACCTGAATTATATGGTTTGGCTTCGCGGACTTGCGGTTCCAGCAGCTCGCAATTTGGATGACCCTGCTGTTCAGAGAGGTAAGCAGCTCTTTACGGAGATTGGATGCGCAACTTGCCATCGTCCAATGTGGATAACAGGAAACGACTTGTTCAAATATCCGGGTGATCTTAATTTTACTCCCAACGATGCTCGCTTGCCACATTATCCGAAACAAAAGATATGGCCTTATACTGATTTAGTGTCTCATCGTTTGTACATGAAGAATGATGTGCGAAAAGGATGGATACGCACACCGCCCCTTTGGGGAAAAGGACTGATGAAAGTCTGCACGGGACATGATGATCGTCTTTACGATGCTCGCGCACGTAATGTCATAGAGGCTATTATGTGGCATGGCTGCTCTCGTGAAGGCGGTGTGTCTCACGCACGTTGGACCACTAAGAAATTCCGTGAATTAAAAAAGGAAGACCGACAGGCCATTGTGAAATTCATAGAATCCATATAATACTTGTCAGTCAGTCCATCTGTTGAATTCACGTAGATAATATGATTTCTAACCATCGAATAAGAAAAACATTGACTTACCTTTCTTTTGGGCTGTTAGTCTTGATTGTCTTAGTCTTGACTACAGCCTCTTTCGTGGAGAAAGTAGTCGATACGGAAACGGCTCATCATTGGTTTTATGGCTCCTTGCCTTTCATTGTCCTCTGGCTGCTACTCGCGATAGTGGCATTGGTAGCCATGCTTGGAGCTTGGAACATGATGCGCCGTCCGGCTCTGCTTTTATTTCATTGTTCTTTTGCTTTCATTCTTTTGGGTGCGGGACTTACCCACTTCTTTGGGACACAGGGCGATATGTATCTCTATCGCGGACAACCCGTTTCTTCCTTCACCACCTCAGATGGTAAGCGAGAGCCACTTCCCTTTACCGTAAGGTTGCGAAAGTTTGAAATTGTTTATTTTCCCGGCACACAGTCGCCTATGGATTTTGTAAGCAGAGTTAGTTTCGATGGAGATGGCGAACAGCAAGTGTCCATGAACCACATAGCGCAGAACCAGCATTATCGGTTTTATCAGAGTGGCTACGACTTGGAACGCGAGGGGGTGCATCTCTCGGTGGCACACGATCCTTGGGGCATCTTCGTTACCTATATTGGCTATGCATTATTGCTTTGTGGCATTCTTGCATTGCTCCTTCACCCGAAAGAGGGCTTTCGTCATGCGTGGCGTAACGTGATGAAATACAGTAATAGTTGGATGATTGTGTTAGCTCTGCTATTATCTCTTCCTTTGCGAGCTAACGACAAGTCGCTTCCGAAAACTTTGCCAACGACACAAGCAGAACGTTTCGGTAATCTTTATGTTTATCATAATGGACGTATATGCCCCATGCAGACGTTGGCAAGAGATTTCACCACCAAACTCTACGGACACGACCGTTATAAGGGTTACAGTGCTGTTCAAGTACTCGTGGGATGGATGCTCTATCCCACTGATTGGGTGAATCAATCCATGATTAAAGTGAGTGGGCACAAAGTGAGAGAGGCGTTGGATGCCAAAGGAACTTATGTATCTTGGCGCGACTATATGGATGACACCAATCAATTCAAGTTGACATCGTTGGTGGAGGAGTTGAACCGTGGCGTGCTGAAGGGAAATGAAGCCAATGACGTCTCGGCAGCCTATGAGAAATATAATATTATAGCCTCGTTGATGTCGGGCAGTGCTGTCAGGATGTTTCCCATCAGTACAAATGGCACTTTGAATTGGGTGGCGCAGGGCGACCGGCTGCCGGAGACTCTTCCACACGATGAGTGGCTCTTTATCAAGCGTTCCACTGACTATATCATGGAATTGGCATTAACGAACGATTATGCCGGTTTGGATGAAGTGCTCGACAAAATAAGACTTTATCAACAGAAAAAGGGTGGTGCATATTTGCCTTCTGCCACTCGTTTTAGAGCCGAACAACTCTATAATTCCTTACAATACTCCCTGCCGTTGGCGGTGTTCCTTGTTTTGCTCGGAGTGGTTTATTATGTTCTTGTGGTTCGGAGCTGGTTGAACAATCATCCTATGTCTTCCCTTGTTCGGCATTGTGGACGCTGGCTTCTACTCTTGGCAACTGTGTTTTTGTCCACTGTGATTGTTCTTCGCGGCTATTCCGGTGGGTATATGCCACTCTCCAATGGTTATGAAACCATGCAGTTTATGGCTTTTTGCGTGTTGCTCATCGCCCTGCTGCTGTGTCGTCGCCTATCTCTCTTTATGCCTTTTGGATTTCTGATGGGTGGTTTGGCTCTGATGGTGTCAATGATGGGAGAGAATAATCCACAGATTACCACACTCATGCCTGTATTGGCATCGCCATTGTTGAGCTTTCACGTGGCAATCATTATGTTTGCTTATTCGTTGTTAGCCTTTTTGTTTTTCAATGGTATTACGGCTTTGGTGTTGTGGCATACAGAAAATGGAGTTCGGCTTGCCGATCGATTGTCCGACCTTAGTCGCCTGATTCTCTACCCGGCTGTATTCCTGCTTGCCTTGGGAATATTTATCGGTGCAGTATGGGCTAATGTTTCATGGGGACGCTATTGGGGCTGGGATCCTAAAGAAACTTGGGCATTGATAGCCATGATGGTTTATTCGGTAAGCTTTCATAGGGCTTCTCTTCCAGCTTTTCGTCGTTCCATCTTCTTCCATCTCTATTTGGTGCTGGCTTTTTTGACAGTATTGATGACTTATTTCGGCGTAAACTTCTTATTGGGAGGGCTTCACAGCTACGCATAGTGGTATGGATACATGCCGGTAGGTCTGTTTATTCAGATAATCGCTCCCTCGGGTGAATGTTTTCTCCACTGTGCCAACTTTCTTTTCTCTTCTTCTTTGTGATTTAATAAGGGCTAAGCTGCTTTCCGCTACCGTCCAAAGAAATTAGAAACTATTTTAGTTATACTGTCATTAGAAATATTCAATTATATGAGTTTGTTATTCTGCAATTTACTAACTAAAAGCCATGCGCTATGAACTTTATATATCAAGACCTGCGCCTAATAGGGTAGGCGAGAGCCAAGCATATTCTCTTTATTTAGCCGGGGCATTGAAAACGCGAAAATCCTTCCCGGCGATATGGGAAATGTTCAATAATGTCCTAAATTTTCTTCATTCATCCATCCAAAGCTTAGCTTTTGCTTTCCAAAAGGTAAGTTTTTACAATGCAAAAGGTCATGAATTGGAGTACAAAAGCCAAGCTTTTAAACTGCAATCAATATCGTCTTGATTATCAATAGATTATGAAGCGTGTTCCTGAAACGGTTTTTGTAATATAATTTCGTGGTGATTAGGACGCCATTGGGAAAAGATAAAAAGTTTTCTCACTGGCATACAACACTGAGAAATCTTAATGACCAATTTGGGTTTAATGCAACCTTGAGTGCGGGCTAATAAAATTATTTAGGAAAATTCATATAATTCCCTGTGTGTAAGGGTATAAATAACATATCACACTGACAAACAATTAGTTGGAAATTTACAAAATATCCCTACTAAAAAAATGTAAGCTACAAAACATACTTGATACACGGTTGTTTTGTAGCTTACACTTGATATATTTTTTATTCCTAATCTTTTCCGCTGTTTAGAAATGATAGCCTACTGTCATGAGCAATTGACTTCTGTCATTTTGCACCTTGGTCATTGTTGGCACATTCGCATAGGTTTGCCCGCCATCATTTACAGACATCGCCGAGAATGGATAGAACTCGCCCTTTTGAGTGCTATATTGGTAAGCTAAATCAACACTGAACTTATCAACTATATAGCCAAGTCCTATAGTAAAACGATTCGTTGATTTCCAATTGGTAAAGTCTGTTGCAGAAGCATAACTACTTCCATACGACATCAAACCGGAATCTTTTTGAGCTGAAGACGAATATTTTGGACCCACATAATTGTAACCAAAACGAACAGCTAAGTTGTCTATTGGTTTAACCTCTGCTCCCAACTTAAGAGTGCTGACCCCTTTAAGGGCTTTTTCAGTGTGGTTATTCATAAATTGGTCTGCTGAAGTGGATTGATATAAATCACCATAGTAATAGTCAATATAAGAGTCGTCGTTTATTCTCGTATTTATCGCACTATAATCCTCATATTCATAAGTTAGTCCAAAAGCAAAATAGTTATCAATGGTATGTCCGAGAGAAACACCAAACTTCCATGGTGTCCATATCTTAAAGTCATAGGAGTTTGTAATAGAGCCTTTGTCATATGTTCCTCCCTCGGTGGAATTATTTGCGATATTCGTATAATTTTCCGTAGTTAAATCGAACCAAGTTGGGGTTTTTACATAGACACCAATACGAAATGGAGAATTTTGCATTGGACGAACTATAATTCCGGCAGTTACATCAAAGCCACTACCTGTAATTCGTCTATTATCGGCTAAAGTTACACTTCCCCCTCCGTTAGATAACAATTCGTGGTATTCGCTGTACCCCTTGTAATGCACATCCTTAACGCCAAATGTTATTCCAAGGAAGACCTTGTCATGTATATTTCCACTGATGTTGAAATCGTAGTTGGATATGTATCCGGTATTACTTCTGTCAAATTGATAAGCATCGGCATCATAAGTATAAAACTTTCCATCTTTAGCATCCGGAATCATCGTGTTCCAATAGAGATAATCTACCGTGCTATAGGTCAAAGCCGTATATGTACTTTTATCATCGACATATCCGAAATATTCTCCTTGTTTATTTTGTCCAACCGAGAAACCGCCACTTGCTTCGTTTCCTATCAATCCTTTCAGATAAGACTGTCTGTTCTGTGAACTTCCATTAAGACTGTTGGCGGCATTAAGAATGAAATTGAAATTTTTACCTTTATGATAATTGAAACCAAAATTTAAGTAAGAATCTTTTCTCGTGCGAGTGGAGTACACAAAACCAGCCTGATCGAAACTTGCATTTGTTTTATTCCCATTCGCGAACTCATTACCCTTTCCTTGTATTATCAGTCCACCACTGATACTGGCGTTACTATGGCGAAACAATCCGATACCCGCCGGATTTGATCCCATTGTGGAAATATCAGCTCCTAAAGCTTCTAATGCACCACCCATTCCAACATAACGCGCCGTTCCATTAAGATCTTCGCCTGAAATACGGGCATTCTCATAAGTTTCTTGTGCTATTGCCGGCAATGAAACCAAAGAGGCTGCCAGCAAAAAATGTTGTATTCTCATATTCATCAGTTGTAATTCATTATTAAAGTGTTATTTTTCCGTTTTATCGACGTCCGCCAAAACGTCCACCTCCAGTTCGAGTTCCGCTTCCGCCGCCTCTCGATCCACCAAAGTTACCGCCGCCAATTGACGAGCGAGTTCCATTGCCAAAGCTGTTGTTACGATTTGGAGTGAATTGTCTGTTGTTGTTGAGAGAGTTATTATTTCTCGAACCATTAAACCTCACGTTGCCATCATTTCTCGTACCTCCAAATCGATTTGAACGAACTGTCGTGTTTCCAAAAGTAACTCTTCCATTATCGTTTCTATTTATATTGCCACGATAACCTGTCGTACTTCTGTTAAAAACTCGCCCATTTGCCCAATGGTTCGCCGTACCGGTATGACCATATACTCTTCCATAATATCGGGGTGTCCACCATCCGTACGAATAAGGATACCATCCATAAGAATAATAGGGCCATCCCCAGCGGTAATAACCATATCTCCAAGGAGAATACCATCCATAATAGCGATACCATCCGTAATCATTCCATGGTCCATAGTAGTAATCATCATACCAAGGATTCCAACCCCACCATGTGTCATAATAGAATGAACCTCTATACCTCCATGGGTAATAATCCCAACCATCATCGAAGCGATTCATTTGTTGGCTATAAGCAAAATCGCTTTCACCATTATCGAAAAGCCGTTCTACCTGATAAATAGTGTCTCGTTTAGCATCGTTCATGTCAAACAAAACAATGTCATTCCCAAGAGAGTCCTTGCCTATTTTCTGATATGAACTATGAAAATGTCCTCTACGGTTGTAGTCTGCGTCCGACTTATTAATTCCGGCATAATAAGTGGAGGGTTCTGTCTTCACGATAGAGTGCTGAAAATCGGATTTATCCTTAGCAGGTACAAAGTATAAGTCGTCCTGTGCCCATGTAGCCAATGGCATTACAAGTGTTAGGATTGATAAAATAAAAATTTTTTTCATTGCCATATCCTTATTTTTATTTCTTGTTAAATTCAATATTGGTATTACCTAATTTATTTGACACAAAAATACATTAACTTTTAGTGCAAATATACGGAATTTCCCTAATAAAAGATAGGTTTTTCCCTATTTTTTGTAAATTTGCATTGACTTTTCAATACAATGTAATGAACTATATAGAAATAAAATTTTATTTATCGCCAGATTCCTCCACCGCTCGCGATTTATTAACGGCAATCGCAGGAGAAACCGGCTGTGAATCTTTCATAGAGAATAATGGTGCAGTAATTGCCTATTGTCAAGAAGAAAACTTTGATGAATTGATATTAAATAAAGCGTTAGCCGATTTTCCCCTACCTAATACAAAAATTTCTTTCACCACTTCAAAAGTTGAGGACAGGAACTGGAATGAAGAATGGGAACAAAATAATTTCAAACCAATTATTATAGAGCATAAATGTTTGATTTGTAATACTAAAGATGTACTACAAGCTAAGAAATCAGCCTTAAACGACAATTCTCATCCACTGATTATCGAAATTAATCCTTGCAAAGCCTTTGGAACAGGTACGCATGAAACTACTCAGATGATAGTTAGCCAACTATTTAATATGGATTTGAAAGGAAAGAGTGTATTGGATTGTGGTTGTGGAACCGGTATATTGGGTATAGTTGCTTCAAAGTTGGGAGCGAGGAAAGTATGTGCCTACGATGTAGATTCGTGGAGTGTCAAGAACACCATTGATAACATGAAGCAGAACGATGTTACACTTAAAGTTTTAGAAGGTAATAAGCATGTTATCAATAAGTTTGAAACAAACTTTGATGTAATCCTTGCCAATATCAACCGAAACATTGTATTAGACGATATGGATAGTTTGGCAGCGGTTTTGAATAAGGATGGTTTCTTAATATTGAGTGGTTTCTACACGGAAGATAATGAACTAATTCTTGATAAAGCCAAATCGCTCAATCTGAGACTGTGTCTTCAAAAAGAGGAACATCGCTGGTGCTGTCTTGTACTTCAACCGGCATAGGCTTCTGTATTAACATTTTTATCAAGTCATAATAGCTACCGTTATAAATATTCAAGTCCACGTACCCTTTTATACCCGGTAAGCGACCGGCATCAGTGTGTTGCCAAAATTTCCATGCGCCCTGATATTCCATCTTATCCACATAATAATGTGCTATCCAATATGGATAATCATCAAAACGAGAATCGGAAAGATATTTATCCTTAAACTTATAATAGGTATATATGATTGGTTTGACGTGATATTTATCCTCAACGATATGAAGCCATGTCAGGATATTCTGTTGAAAGTCTTCGGTAGATAAATCTGTAGGTTTTGTTTCCACATCAAGCACCGGTGGCAAATCTCCGGGAACAAGTGGAGCCATTGCAAGAAAAAAATAAGCTTGCCTGCGAGGGGAAGACTGGTTGCTCCAAAAATGATATACTCCGCGAATAAGACCAGCTTCTTTTGAATTAAAAAAGTTCTCGCGAAATTTAGCGTCCAAATGGCTATCGCCTTCTGTAGCCTTTAAGAATACGAACCTAATGGGGTAGGTATCGATTATCGCATTTCTAAGCCGATTCCAATTCACGTCCCCCTGATAATGACTAATATCAATACCATGAATCTCATATCCATCCGGATAATCCGGGTCTCCGTATATTGCTCTCCATCGAAATGCGGTGGGTGAAACAAACAAAAGATAAAAAGCGAGTGAATAAAATATAGAGAAAGATATTCCTAATGCCCACCACATCCATGAATACTTCATTTGCAGTTTCCGAATGATTTGACAGATGGTTTTAGGAATATCCATTTATTATGCTACCGTATCTTTGACAATAAGTTGGAATTTCATGTTTAAAATTCAACTATTCGTTTTTATTGCTTCCTTTTTCAAGAGCTAATGTTTTCGTTGTTCTGTCGCAAACTTCTTTTGGTCCCCAATATTGAATTGGACCGGGGTATATATACGATGATTCCTTAGCCCATTTCTCTCGATTTAGGACAAAAGTTTGGAAAGGTGCTCCTTGCAAATCAACAAGAGCCTTACGAATTACGGGTTTCATTTCTCCATTACGCCTTTCCATATTCATCATCATAGTGATAGGTACTCCACCGGCAATCCATTCTTCTGTGGGGGCGGTGGTATTTTTCACAATTGCCATATATCCCGTTTTTCCATTGGCTATAAGCTGAACAGCTGTTGTACCGAGGGAATAACAATAGTTTGCGTCAAAATTGGACGGAGCGGCACAACGCCCCTCATAACCTAAGAAGTGATGAATGGTGGAAAATTTACCCACATATTTTCCCGTTTTTACCCATTCTTTTAGTTTTGCTTCAACCATAACCGAAAGCAGTTTCTCGGTTTCTATCAAAGAGACTTGTACATTTCCGTGTGGATCACGCTCAAGAGCCAACTGATGAGCTACTTCCAAGGGCAGTGTTTCGAATGTTGCTCTATTAGTTTCAGATAGATGAGTTGTAATATATTCCTTCTGAGATAAATCGTCGAGGTTTTTATATTCTTCTCCATGCGTAGCCAACAAATCACTCAATTCTTGAATGAGCCGATAAACTGCGGGAATGAATTCAAGCAGCCCTTCAGGAACAAGAACAACACCATAATTCTTACCCTCCTTAGCTCTATTGGCAACGATGGTCGCAATATACTCTACGACATCATTCAAAGTTTTATCTTTAGCCTTAATTTCTTCTGAGATTAAACATATGTTCGGGTGTGTCTGCAAGGCACATTCCAATGCTATATGCGAAGCTGAACGTCCCATTAACTTAATAAAATGCCAATATTTACGAGCAGAATTACAATCCCGAGCAATATTTCCTATCATTTCAGAGTAAGTCTTTGTTGCAGTATCGAATCCGAAAGAAGTTTCAATTTGATCATTTTTCAAATCTCCATCAATCGTTTTCGGACATCCAATGACCTGAACTCCATATTTTTTTGCGGCATAGTATTCAGCCAAAACACAAGCGTTTGTATTAGAGTCATCGCCACCTATTATTACAATTGCCTTTATATCCAACTGCCTAATGATTTCCAAACTTTTTTCAAATTGGTCAATTTTTTCCAGTTTTGTTCTTCCGGAGCCAATAAGATCAAAACCTCCTGTGTTTCTATAATTTTGAATAAGTTCAGTGGTTATTTCAATATAATTATGATCAACTAATCCACCCGGTCCCATAAGGAAGCCATAGAGGCGACTATTTGGATTTAACTTCTTCAATTCATCGAAAATACCTGAGATAACATTGTGTCCACCCGGTGCCTGTCCACCGGACAGAATAACCCCAACATTGAAATTTGGCGTTTCTTTTGAAATAGTCGGTTCAAATTCTACGATAGGTAATCCGTAAGTATTGGGGAATAATTTCTTTATATCCTCATGATCATCAGCACTTTGAGTGGGATTTCCTTCTTTAATACTAACCGCACTCTGAAGAGCTTTTGGCAACATGGGCTGATATTTTGCCCTTTCTTTTTGCAACGAGCTTGTTTCCATACGTTAAAAGTTTGAAATTCATTTATACAATCTTTCGTGAATGCAAATGTACTGTTTTTACATGATAAATATGCAGAAAAAATCATTTTTAATAGTAATGGTTTTATTTTTTTTCAATTGATTCTTTCTTTTCTCTTTTTTTGTTTATCTTTGAACATTAAAATCATTTGACTAACTTCATAATTCATATATAAAATGAGTAACAAAAGAGATTTAAAACGAACTATCAATTATATCTGTGGCGATTTATTCGCGGAAGCATTAGCGGCTTCGCTATATGGCTCGAATGTAAATAAAGAAGATGTAGAAGCACTTTTAACGTCTATCTTAATTCTGCGTAATAATTACATAAGCCGGGTATCACACATAGAGCCGGGCATGAAATCCAAACTTTATTTTAATGACTTAAAGTACAAATTTAATGAAGAAGTAAGCGAAATCATCGACCAAATCACAAACTTAGGATAAATCAATGCTGAGTAATTTTTTCTCATGGATTTTATATAGGGTAATGGGCTGGAAAAAAGAAGTAAGCATCAGTTATCCAACTAAATTTATCATCTGTTTAGCTCCTCATACGAGCAATTGGGACTTTGTCATTGGACAATTATTCAGCCACGCTGAAGGATTAAACAGCAATTTCTTAATGAAGAAAGAATGGTTCTTTTGGCCTTTAAGAACTCTTTTTAAAAAAATGGGAGGAATACCGGTATATAGAGAGAAACATACGAGTATGACCGATATCATGGCAGAAGTAGCACGACAGTCAGACACTTTCCAGTTATGTATTACGCCCGAGGGAACAAGATCCTTGAATCCAGAATGGAAGAAAGGTTTTTATTACATAGCCCAAAAAGCTGAAATACCTATTCTCTTATTTGGGGTGGATTACAAAAAGAAGATGATTAATTGCACAAAGTCGATAATTCCATCAGGAGACATAAAAAAAGACATGAGGGAAATAAAATTATACTTTAAGGACTTTCACGGCAAGATACCAGAGAACTTTACTATTGGAGATATCTGATAATGAAAAGACTATTCTTATTTTCTTTCTTCGTCATACTGTCTATTTTGCCTTGTGTTGCGCAAAGCAACCAAATTTCATGGGGAAAATTTGAATATAAAGGTAAGCCGTGGGTGGAGAATGTTTCAAAGCCAAATAGAATCTCCGAAGGATTAAATGGGCGACACATCTCCGTGTGGGCCTCACACGGAAGATATTATGACTCTCAAAAACAAATATGGAAATGGCAACGTCCAAATTTATTCTGCACCACTGAGGATTTATTCACCCAGTCCATTGTTATTCCATATCTCATGCCAATGCTTGAAAATGCCGGTGCCGTTGTGATATCGCCTCGTGAGCGAGATTGGCAAAAGCATGAAATAATTGTTGATAATGACAGTGGAAAACCTTACTATTTTGAGGTGAATGAAAAACACAAGTGGGAAGGCTCCACTGAATTAGGATTTGCAGCTCATGGAGGGAATTACTTTGATGGAGAAAATCCCTTCATTGCAGGTACTATACGTCAAATCAAAACAACAAGGCGCAAGAACAAATTAAGCTATGCGTTCTATCAGCCATTTATCCCTGCGGATGGGAAATATGCAGTTTATGTCAGTTATAGAACTTTAAAACATAGTGTTGATGATGCCGAATATATTGTCTGCCATAAAGGACAAGAAACCAAAATTAAGGTAAATCAAAAAATGGGTGGAGGCACATGGGTGTACCTTGGTACATTCGATTTTGACAAAGGAAATAATATCTACAACCGCGTCATCATTTCCAATCATAGTAAAAGAAACGGAATAGTTACTACTGATGCTGTACGCATAGGTGGAGGAATGGGGAACATACTTCGAGGAGGAACCACCAGTGGCGTTCCAAAAGCTTTGGAAGGAGCAAGATATTTCACGCAATGGGCAGGTGCACCACGCAATATTGTGAGCAAAAGCAATGGTGCTAACGATTATAATGACGATATCAACAGCCGTTCATTATATATTAATTGGTTGGCGGGAGGCTCTGACTATGTTCCAAATAAGTATGGATTAAGAGTTCCCATAGAATTATCGCTGGCTATTCATAGCGATGCAGGGGTTAAGAAGGATGGAACTACGGTAGGAACGCTTGGAATATGTACCACAAAGAGCGGAAACCCAAGACTTGGGACAGGTCTTTCGCGGAACGCTTCGAAGATATTTGCCGAACAACTTGTCGCCAACATAAAAACAGACATTGAAAAAACGTTCTATAAGGCTTGGAATATTCGTAATGTAATCGATCAAAATTATAGTGAAACCAGATTGCCGGAAGTCCCATCCGCTATACTTGAAACAATGTCCCATCAAAATTTTAATGATATGCGAATGGGACAAGATCCGAATTTCAAATTCACCCTCGCTCGTTCCATCTATAAAACAATTCTAAGATACACCTCTCAATTACATGGTACGCATTATACGGTGCAGCCGCTTACACCGAACAATTTTAAAATAGAATTTACATCAAAAAATAAAGTAAAACTGAGTTGGAAAGCTGTTAGCGATATCACAGAGCCATCGGCGAAATCCACATCTTACAATGTTTATATAGCCACAGGAACGAGTGGTTTTGACAATGGAACAAATATAAAGAAAAATTCATATAAACTGAAATTGGAGCCGGGAGTTTTATATCATTTTCGAATAACGGCATGCAATCAGGGTGGCGAAAGTTTTCCAACAGAAGTTTTATCGGCATACAATGCCGGGAACGAGAAACAAACCATACTCATTATCAATGGCTTTCACCGTTTGTCATCACCTGCAATTATTGATACGGAAACTGAACAAGGATTTGACATGGATTCTGATCCCGGCATAAGCTATGGTCCCACGATGGGTTGGTGTGGCAAACAAAGCAACTTTGATAAATCACAATTCGGCAAAGAAGGAACAGATGCACTTGGTTTCAGCGGAGATGAGTTGGCAGGGAAATTATTGACGGGTAATAATTTCAATCACATAACAACCCATGCTGATGCCATTGCAGCATTAAATCAATACAATATTGTAAGTTGTTCCTCTGAAGCTGTAGAAAATGGATGGATAGATATTAATAAATATGCTTTGGCGGATTTAGCTTTGGGATTGGAAAAAGACGATGGACATAGCTTGTTCTACTATAAGGCGATTAAACCTCAAATGCAAAAGAAATTATCTGATTATTTGAAGAATAAAGGAAAAATATTTATTAATGGTGCCTATTTTGCTTCCGACGCTTATAGCGATTCAGAAAGGAAATGGCTGGCACGCTATCTCAAAATTCAGTTTGGAGGTGTGAATAGAAATGGGAGCAGCTCACAAGTTGTAGGACTTAACACCAATTTCGATATTTACAGATTTCTGAATGAGAATCATTATGGTGCCTATTCACCCGACATCATTTTGCCCATAAGCCCAGCTTTCTGCGCCATGAAATATTCCGATAACACCGGAGCTGCCGTGGCCTATAAAGGAACTGATTACAACTTGTTCGCGATGTCATTCCCATTTGAATGTATCAAAGACAAGAATCAGCGATTAAGAATTATGAAGGGGATTATCACCTTTTTAATGAATTAAGAGAGTAAAACCATAACAATAGATGTTTTATGTATAAAATACAAACAAACGCTTCAGGAACGAGGCACATTGACATTAATGAGAAACATTTAGAAACCATTAGACACTATTCTCTTTTTGCCAATCTTATAGATTCAAGTGGAGTTATCAATGAGGATATGCTTGACAGACTCAGGCTTAAAACAAGAGGATTGTTGGAGTCGGATATCTCCAAAGACAATTCCCTGTTAGACCTATGTCTTGATGTTATTTACAATCCTAACATGAAGGCTTTGGGATTAAAAAACCTTCTTACCCTGTTCCACGAATGGGAATTAACAAATAAAGAAGTGAAAGAATAATCTCATCCTTAGCAGTAAATCCAATAATCATTTGAAAACACGTAAATCAAAGGAAAAGATAAATCCTGAAAAAATATCAGGGAGAACGAATACCCAAAAGCAGAAACCGGAAATGATGGGAACTAAAAACAACAAATTGGTTTCTGCTTCATATTCACGTTTTCAACTGACGGATTTCTTGCCGACAACAAAAAAAGAAGTAGAACTAAGACATTGGAACGAACTTGACATCATTCTCTTTTCCGGCGATGCGTATATAGACCATCCGGCTTTTGGCGCAGCCGTCATTGGGCGAACACTCGAAAAGGCAGGTTATAAAGTTGCAATAGTCCCACAACCCGATTGGCATGGTGATTTCCGTGATTTCAAGAAATTGGGGCGTCCCAGACTTTTTTTCGGAATTGCCCCGGGAGCAATGGACTCAATGGTAAATAAATATACTGCGAACAAACGGCTCCGTTCCGAAGACGCATATTCACCAGACGGGCGACACGACCTCCGACCCGAATACCCTACCATTGTCTATAGCAAGATATTAAGACAGCTATATCCTGATGTTCCTATCGTATTGGGAGGGATAGAAGCCTCTTTGCGTCGATTGACTCACTACGACTATTGGCAAGACAAACTCCGGAAAAGCATCCTTTGCGATGCTGATGCTGATATGCTAATCTATGGTATGGGGGAAAAGCAGATTCTTGCAATAGCAAAGGAACTTGGGGCTGGTAATAATATAAACGAAGTTAAAGAAATCCCTCAAACGGCATTCTTGTGCAAAAAAGAAGATATTCCCGGAGGAATAAAAGAAGAAGACATCATCCTCCATTCCCACGAAGAATGTCTGAACAACAAAAAATTTGAGTCGGAAAATTTTAAGCATATCGAAGAGGAATCCAACAAGAGATATGCAAAACGAATCCTGCAAGCAGTTGATAAAAAATACGTTGTGGTCAATCCTCCTTACCCCACCATGACAACAGATGAGGTGGATGCTGCTTATGATTTACCCTATACAAGGGAGCCACACCCCAAATACAAAGGGAAAATCATACCGGCGTACGAAATGATAAAACATAGCGTAAACATACATCGGGGGTGTTTCGGAGGTTGCGCATTCTGCACCATATCTGCACATCAAGGAAAGTTTATTACCTGCCGATCAAAAGAAAGCATATTGAAGGAGGTACGACAAATCATCAAAATGCCCGACTTTAAGGGTTATCTGTCAGACTTGGGCGGTCCGTCCGCCAATATGTATGGCATGGGGGGCATGAACCAAAAAGCGTGCGACCGCTGCAAGCGTCCAAGTTGCATCTTCCCGGAAGTGTGCCCAAATCTAAATACCGATCATAGCAAGTTGTTGGACATATATAGGGCTGTGGATCGGTTGCCCGGAATAAAAAAGAGCTTTATAGGTTCCGGTGTCCGATACGACTTAATTCTCCATAAATCCAAAGATGAAAAAGTTAATCAAGCGGCAAAGGAATATGCCAAGGAATTGGTAACACGCCATGTTAGCGGTCGCCTGAAAGTAGCTCCGGAACACACATCCAACAATGTACTACGACTGATGAGAAAGCCCTCGTTCCAACAGTTTTATGCCTTTAAGCGCATATTTGACAAAATAAACAGCGCTGCACATCTGAAGCAACAAATCATTCCCTACTTCATCTCTTCTCATCCCGGTTGCAAAGAGGAGGATATGGCAGAACTCGCTGTGCTGACCAAAGATTTGGATTTTCATTTGGAACAGGTCCAAGATTTTACCCCTACTCCAATGACCGTTGCCACTGAAACTTGGTATTCCGGTTTTGATCCATATACACTTGAACCGGTTTTTTCAGCAAAAACTCCTCGAGAAAAACTTGCACAACGCCAGTTCTTCTTTTGGTATAAGAATAGCGAGAGGCATAATATTGAAAAAGAGTTACGAAGGATAGGAAGAAGCGACTTAATCCCAAGACTTTATGATGGCAAGCCTTTCCGCACCAAAGTAAATTATAACCGACAAGCTATTGGCAGTAATCCTTTGGATGATAAACAAGGTTCAAAAAAAAGAAACAACACTGTTAAACGTGTCAAGGAACGGTATTCACGAAATGACAAAAAGCGAAGATAGCAGCCTTCCCAACGCATATTTAGTCGTTACAAATATCATTTATTACCATATTTTTTTCGACAAGAGGCTATGCTGAAACCTATTGAAAAAAGCATATCTTTATTCATGACTTCAAAGGCAATAATATTTGGGGAATTGAGTTAGTCATTACCCACACAAATCAACATAATCCCAACATTTCTACCATACATTTACAGTATTGACATATATTCAACTCCACCGGTCATTAGGAATCCCCGGTGTTGTATGGCTGTGAGAAATCTTTTTCTTTTCTTAATGGTGTCCTGAATGATTTCGTGTAAGTCTCACGCAAGGTTGCAGCAAATCATACGACTTGACGTGTTTTGTTCCAATGCCGTGCAGCACCAATCTCCTCATGGCTTCAATTCGTATTCAGCCAGTGGAAAACAGACACTTAATGCCGGGCATTTGCCCCGACCATCACCGCGAAATTATATTACAAAAGCTGCATCCAGGACACGCTTCGTAATGTATTGATAATCAAGGCGATATTAATTTCGATTTAAAAGCTTAGCTTTTGCGCTTCAATTCATGACCTTTTGCATTCCAAAAGCTAAGCTTTTGCTTGGTAAAAGGTAAGCTTTGGGGATAGATAGAATAAAAAAATAAGATAGTATTGGTTTTTGTCATGTTAGTCGCAGAATTTACTTGTTTGATTTTGCAATACTTA
Source organism: Prevotella brunnea (assembly GCF_008016795.1). Classification (GTDB taxonomy): domain Bacteria; phylum Bacteroidota; class Bacteroidia; order Bacteroidales; family Bacteroidaceae; genus Prevotella; species Prevotella brunnea. The sequence goes on along the minus strand of NZ_SDIK01000005.1, from coordinate 27,793 downwards.
GAAATGTGATTTTTCGACATGGTAAAATCATGAACAATATATCGTTGCTCAAGTTTTTAACAATATAAGTAGGGGTTCAAAATTAAAGTGTTGCGGAATTAAGAATATATAAAAAGTGAATTTTCTTTGATGATTGACAATAATGTGTTACTTTTGCAATGAAACAAAGATAATCAATATGCAAAATGTTTTTCGCGGATTAGGAGTCGCTCTTGTAACACCTTTTAATATTAATGGTGACATTGACTATGGAGCACTTGAGAAATTAATAGAATATCAAATAGAGAACGGTGCAGATTTTTTATGTATTTTAGCCACTACGGGTGAAACCCCATGTCTAACATCAAAGGAGAAAAACGAGCTGACCACTTTCATTAAGTCGGTAGTTAAAGGCAGAGTTCCGATCCTTAAATATTGTGGTGGCAACCATACCGCTGCCGTTGTTGATGAAATTAAAACAAGCGACTGGCAAGGGATTGATGGTATCTTGAGCATCTGTCCCTATTACAACAAGCCCAGTCAGGAAGGACTATATCAGCACTTCAAAGCCATAGCGGAGATATCGCCGTTGCCGATAGTCCTGTATAACGTTCCGGGGCGCACGGGCGTGAACATGAAAGCAGAAACGACAGTGCGTATTGCTAAGGATTTTCCCAATGTAGTGGGAATAAAGGAGGCTTCGGGCGATTTGGCGCAGATAGATGAGATAATGAAACTTAAGCCGACAAATTTCGAGGTGATAAGTGGCGATGACGCTCTAACCTTTCCTATGATTGTCAGCGGCGCGGTTGGTGTCATTTCCGTTATTGGCAACGCGCTGCCAAAAGAGTTTTCAAGAATGATACGATTGGAATTAAATGGAGAATTTGAGTCAGCTCGCAAAATTCACCATCAGTTTACCGAATTGTATAAGCTCCTTTTTGTTGATGGAAATCCTGCGGGATGTAAGGCTTTGCTGAACGATATGGGGATGATAGAAAATGTGTTGCGTCTTCCTTTGGTTCCCACTCGGATTGAGACAAAGAAGAAAATGGACGAAATATTAAAAGGGATGAGACACTAAGTGCTCACCCCTTTGCTTGATTCTCGGAATCGTATTTCTAAGTTCTCGGTATGGTTATTTCTCCAGCCAAGGATTTTTTCATGTATTGGCGAATAATGTCAGAATCCTTGTATCTGGCTTGCAGATGCATGAGTTTTGCCACAGCGGCTTCCACCGTGCTGTCGTATCCTGTTACAATTCCGGCTTCTTTCAGATGATAACCCGCGTCGTAGCGGCTCATCTCTACCTGACCACTGATACATTGGCTGATATTGACAACCACAATACCTCTTTCGGTAGCCTTTTTCAAAAGTTTCATAAGCCAAGGCATTTGAGGGGCGTTTCCACTACCGAAAGAACGCATTACGATGCCTCGCAACTCAGGCGCGTCGAGTACATGTTCCACCAAATGCTCCTCCAAACCGGGAAACAAAGAGAAGATAATGACGTTGTTGTCAAGACCGATATGCGGAATCATTGGTTTATTAAAATCGGGCTTAAGGATGTTATGTTCGTGAAATGTGAAGTTTACTCCGGCCTCGCAGAGATGTGGATAATTGAACGAATCGAATGCGTTAAATTCGTCCGCGTTCTGCTTTGTGGAGCGATTGCCTCGTAGCAAATGCCCATTGAAGTAGATGCATACTTCGGGAACCATTGCCGTGCCATCATCTTTGTAGGTGGATGCCAGTTCGATACTTGTCATTAGGTTTTCTTTTCCGTCTGTTCTGAGTTGCCCTATAGGCAGTTGGGAACCGGTGAGAATAATGGGCTTTGTAAGGTTCTCAAACATGAACGATAACGCCGAAGCAGTGTATGCCATGGTGTCCGTGCCATGCAGAATGACAAACCCATCATACCTATCATATCGGTCGGCGATGATAGTAACAATATCGCCCCAAAGTTTTGGCGACATGTTCGATGAATCGATGGGCGGTACGAATTGATAAGTGTCGATGTCAGTTGTAATTTGCTTAAATTCGGGGACGTTATCAGCTAAATGGTTAAAATCCAAAGGCTCTAAAGCACCGGTAATCGGATTGCTTCCCATACCAATGGTTCCACCGGTGTAAATTAATAAAACTTTATTTGTTCTTTTCATGTTAGTATTATCTTTGGCGCAAAGATACTAAAAAGATTTTACCTGTTTGACATTCTTTCGCCTGATTTTTTCTCTCAAAACACCATAACGTCTCCTTTTATCTACATGGATGGCTAACAGTAAATAGCTGTTTCTTGAAAATAATTGACTAAATGCTTCTCTTTTCTTGCGATAGGTTGTAAAGCGCAATTAAACTTACCCATTTGATAACTTCGTATTCTTTGCGTCCATTTGTATCAAGTTTTTAGGAAAAGGCATCAATAGAAACGGAAAAGTGATTTATTCTTTTGTTGTTATCAAAAAATAGTAGTATTTTTGCAACATCTTTATGAGAATGTTTCTGTTAACATGTTTTTAAATATATGAAGAAATTACTTTTACCCCTTTTTGTATGTGCCATTCTCCTCACCATAGTCGCAGGTTGTGGTTCAAGTAGAAAAATCGTTTATTGGCAAAATATTGACTCTATCAGTTTGGCAGCTTCGAAAGGGTTGTACGATGCGAGAATTATGCCGAAGGATGAATTAAATATCCTTGTACAGACCACTGATCCGGCTACTTCAGAGCCATTTAATTTGAGACAACCTAACCAATATACTATAGATGAACACAGAATTAGTGGATATCTTGTAGATAATGATGGATATATCAATTTCCCATTGGTAGGGAAAATTCATGTGGCGGGCTTGACAAAGAACGAGTGTGAAGATTTGTTGAAAAGCAAAATACAACCCTATATGTCGCGCACGGAAAATCCATTGGTGGCTGTCCGTATGAGTAGTTACAGAGTTACGGTTACCGGCGAAGTGAACCATCCGGGCGTAATTCCGGTAAATACTGAGAAGATGAGTGTGATGGAGGCTTTGGCAGCAGCAGGTGATTTGACGATATACGGTAAACGTGACAATGTAATACTTTTGCGCGAAGATGCCAATGGAGAGAAGCACAAGACTCGTTTAAATCTGAATGACGCGAATATCATTAACTCGCCTTATTTTTATTTACAACAGAATGATATTTTATATGTAGCCCCCAACAGTGTAAAAGCAAAAAACTCCGAAATCGGAAGTTCAACAACAATATGGTTCTCCGTAGTTGGGATTCTAACTTCATTGGCTTCATTAATAGTTAATATTCTCAGATAAAGTATGCTCGTTGAATTTGGAATTAAGATGAAAATTTTATTTTATACTTTCTCTCATGGCTTTTGGTGATTTTCATTAGTTCGTTTCAGAGCAAGTATTAATTTTTATTTTAGATTTCAAGATTTTTTATTTATGTGTGGTATAGTAGGATACATAGGAACAAAGCGACAAGCCTATCCAATATTAATAAACGGATTGAAAAGATTGGAATATCGCGGCTATGATAGTGCCGGAATAGCACTGATGAGTAGTGATAACAATCTGAGTGTATATAAAACAAAAGGAAAAGTCTCGAATTTGGAGGCTTATTGTGCGGAAAAAAACATAGAAGGTACCATTGGTATTGCCCACACTCGCTGGGCAACACATGGCGAACCTTCTTCCACCAATGCGCATCCGCATTATTCACAGTCTAAAAATTTAGCCATCATCCATAACGGCATCATTGAAAATTATGCCGAGATAAAGAAGAAATTACAGGCGAATGGGGTTAAATTCCTTTCTGATACCGATACGGAAGTATTGGTGCAATTAGTGGAATACATTCAAACTCAAAAGAAAACCGATCTTCTCTCCGCCGTTCAAATAGCTTTGCACCAGGTGATAGGGGCCTATGCCATAGCCATTTTGGATAAACGGCATCCCGACACCCTCATTGCCGCACGCAAGCAAAGTCCGCTGGTGGTGGGGATTGGTGATGGAGAGTTCTTCTTAGGTTCGGATGCCAGTCCGATAGTGGAATATACAGACAAGGTGGTTTATCCCGATGATGGCAATATTGTCGTAATGAAACTTGGAGAAGAACTGAAGGTTGTCAATATAGATAATGAGAAACTCTCGCTTGAGGTTAAGAAGGTTGATGTGAATCTTGGTCAAATAGAAAAAGGCGGTTATCCTCATTTCATGTTAAAGGAAATATTTGAGCAACCTGACTGTTTGAGAAACTGTATGCGAGGAAGGATAAACGTAGAGCATGACAATGTAACCCTAAGCGCGCTGATAGATTACCGCAGTAACTTGGTGAACGCCAAGCGCATTATCATTGTTGCTTGTGGAACAAGTTGGCACGCCGGATTAATTGGAAAGCAAATCATAGAGACGTTCTGCCGCGTTCCGGTTGATGTGGAATATGCCAGTGAATTTCGGTATCGCAATCCGGTGGTCTCTCATGATGACGTGGTGATAGCTTTGTCGCAAAGCGGCGAAACAGCCGACACGCTTGCGGCGGTAGAACTTGCTAAAGAGCGAGGAGCCTTTATTTATGGAATATGCAATGCAATAGGTTCGAGCATTCCTCGTGCGACCCATACCGGAACTTATATCCATGTAGGACCAGAAATCGGAGTTGCTTCCACCAAAGCCTTTACAGGTCAGGTTACAGTCTTGACCATGTTCGGATTGGCATTGGCAAACGCCAAAGGCACCCTTTCGCATAATAAATATGTGGAGGTGGTAAAGGAATTGACGTCCATGCCGGATAAGATAACGGAAGTGTTGAAGACCAACGACCTCGTGGCAGATTTGGCTCGGACGTTCACATACGCTCGCAACTTCTTGTATCTCGGCAGAGGATTTAGTTTCCCGGTCGCTTTGGAAGGAGCATTGAAGTTAAAGGAAATATCCTATATCCACGCAGAAGGCTATCCGGCAGCAGAAATGAAGCACGGTCCTATCGCGTTGATAGATTCCGATATGCCGGTTGTTGCAATTGCCACACACAACGCGATGTATGAAAAGGTAAGAAGCAACATACAAGAGATTAAGGCAAGGCAGGGAAGAGTCATCGCTTTGGTTTCAAAAGGAGACACGACCATCTCAAAGATAGCTGATTCTGTTATAGAACTTCCCGACACCTTGGAATGTTTGGAACCACTACTTGCTACAATTCCCCTGCAATTGTTGGCATATCATATAGCAGTTTGCAAAGGTAAGAATGTTGATCAACCCCGAAATCTTGCGAAATCGGTAACTGTAGAGTAATCTTTTTATGAAAAAATAAACATAACCTAATGGAGAAAGAGATACATGAAGATTGTGGCGTGGCCATGATCAGGCTGCTGAAACCTCTCGATTATTATCAGAAGAAATATGGTACATGGAGGTATGCTTTGAACAAGCTCTATCTGATGATGGAGAAACAACACAATCGCGGACAGGAAGGTGCCGGTATGGCGGCCGTGAAACTTTGTTCCGATCCCGGACATGAGTATATGTTTCGTGAGAGAGCTGAAGGAAAGAATGCCGTAACAGAAATATTTGCCAATGTTCATCACTCTTATAAGCATTATTCTGAAGCCCAAATGGCTGACTCTGCTCTTGCCGAAAAAGAAATTCCTTTTGCCGGAGAGCTTTATATGGGACATCTTCGCTACTCCACAACCGGCAAAAGCGGATTATCTTACGTGCATCCTTTTTTGAGAAGAAACAATTGGAAGGCTAAAAATCTTGCCCTGTGTGGCAACTTCAACATGACCAATATCGATGAGATTTTTGAGAAGCTGACCGAGCAAGGACAATGTCCGCGCATTTACAGCGACACTTACATCTTATTGGAGTTGATGGGGCATCGATTGGATAGAGAGGTGGAAAGAAATTTTGTTGCCGCGAAGAAGAAAGGACTTGAAAAGCGGGATATAACAAAATACATCGAAGACCATGTTGATATGAAAAATGTTCTTCAGACCACCATGCACGCTTTCGATGGCGGATATGTCATCTGTGGCATTACAGGTTCGGGCGAGATGTTTTCTATAAGGGATCCTTGGGGCATTCGCCCGGCATTTTATTATATGAATGACGAGATAGTTGCCTTAGCAAGTGAGCGTCCTGTTCTTCAAACCACTTTCGACTTGTCTTGTGAAGATGTGCGTGAGCTTCATCCCGGTGAAGCTCTCATCGTAAATAAAAGCGGGGAATGTTGTTTGCAACAGATTATTGAGCAAAGAGGTGATGCTGCCTGTTCATTTGAACGTATTTATTTTTCAAGAGGGTCGGATAGAGACATCTACAAAGAGCGAAAGAAGTTGGGAGAGCAGCTCACTCAAAATGTCTTGCAATCCATTGATTACGACACGTCTCACACTGTGTTATCGTTTATACCAAATACGGCAGAAGTCGCATTCTACGGTCTTTTACAGGGACTTAAGTTTTGGCTCAACGAACAAAAGGTGGAACGTATCAAGGCTTTGGGACATCAGCCCTCGGAAGACGAACTATCAACCATACTCAATCAGTCGATTCGTTCTGAGAAGGTGGCATGGAAAGATATTAAGTTACGTACTTTTATTACTGAGGGCAATTCGAGAAGAGATTTAGCATCCCATGTGTATGACATCAGCTATGAGAGTATCGTTCCTTATGAAGATAATCTTGTCATCATCGACGACTCCATCGTAAGGGGAACAACGTTGAAAGAGAGTATATTGCGCATCCTCGACCGATTGCATCCCAAGAAGATAGTCATTGTTTCCAGTGCTCCGCAAATCCGTTATCCTGATTATTATGGTATTGATATGCCGCGATTGGAAGAGTTTTGTGTTTTCCGGGCAACAGTGGAGCTGATAAAGGAACGTAAACAAGGTCGGCTGTTGGATGAGGTCTATGAGGATTGTAAACGAGAAGTGAGCAAAGGGCAAGGCGAAACTATCAACAATGCCGTTCGTAAGGTATATTCCCCTTTCTCTATAGATGAAATCAATAGAAAGATAGTGGAAATGTTGCGTCCCGATGGTATGACAACTCCTGTGGATTTAGTGTATCAAAGCATCGAGGGACTGCATGAAGCTATCCCCAATCATAAGGGAGATTGGTATTTTACAGGGGATTATCCCACGTCCGGTGGTATGCGGCACGTTAATCAGGCTTTCATAAATTACTATGAAAATGTCTATAGCAAAGAATAATTCGGAATCAAGCAATTATATAATATAATGAGAAATGTAACTTTAGTCTTAAATGACGGTACTGAATTTCATGGAAAGTCATTTGGTTATGATGCCCCAGTAGCCGGCGAGGTGGTGTTTAACACAGCTATGATGGGCTATCCCGAAAGTCTGACCGACCCTTCGTATGCCGGTCAGATGCTTGTAATGACCTTTCCTTTAGTTGGTAATTACGGTGTACCACCGTTTACAATAGAGCAAAACAAAATTCCATCTTATATGGAGAGCAACAAGATATATGTTTCTGCCCTTATTGTATCAGACTATAGTGAGGCTTATTCACATTGGAACGCCGTGGAGAGTTTGGCAAGCTGGTTGAAGAGGGAACATGTCCCGGGTATCACCGGCATCGATACTCGCGAGCTTACGAAGGTGTTGCGCGAGCATGGTGTGATGATGGGCAAGATAATATTTGACGACGAGCCTGACAACATTCCCGAAGCTCATTATGAGGGAGTGAACTTCGTAGATATTGTCTCAACGAAAGAAATCATAAAGTATAATGAAGGTGGCGGAAAGAAGGTGATTCTCGTGGACTGTGGAGTAAAGGCAAACATCCTTCGCGAACTGGTCAGCAGGAATGTAGAAGTAATTAGCGTTCCATGGAACTATGATTATACAGGGATGGACTATGATGGATTGTTCCTTGCCAACGGACCCGGCGATCCTGATATGTGCGCCGATGCCGTTGCCATTATCCGTAAGCAGATGAATGCCGGTTCCAAGCCGATATGCGGCATCTGTATGGGTAATCAATTGATGGCAAAGGCTGCCGGAGCTACCATCTATAAACTGAAATACGGACACCGTGGTCATAATCAGCCGGTACGCATGGTGGGTACGAATAAGTGCTATATAACCTCTCAGAACCATGGTTACGCCCTGGACGCCAAGACGCTTGATAAGGATTGGGAAGAACTCTTTGTGAATATGAACGATGGCAGCAATGAAGGAATCAGGCATAAGACTCATCCTTGGTTCAGTTCGCAATTCCACCCGGAGGCAAGTTCCGGACCCATGGATACTGAATTTATTTTCGACAAATTTGTAGGAGCACTGAAATAATGAGAGACGAATCAATAAAGAAAGTCCTGATATTGGGTTCAGGCGCATTAAAGATTGGTGAAGCGGGAGAATTCGATTACTCTGGTTCTCAAGCATTAAAGGCATTGCGCGAGGAAGGTATTTCCACAGTGCTTATCAACCCAAACATTGCAACTGTTCAGACATCAGAAGGGGTAGCCGACCAAATTTATTTCCTACCCATACAGCCCTACTTTGTAGAGCGTGTCATTCAGAAGGAAAAGCCGGATGGTATTCTTCTTTCTTTTGGTGGGCAAACGGCACTTAACTGTGGTGTGGAGCTTGACCGTTCGGGAGTGTTGCGAAAATACAATGTAAAGGTATTGGGAACACCCGTTGAAGCCATCATGAACACAGAAGACCGAGAACTGTTCGTCGAACGGCTGGACGAGATAGACGTAAAGACCATTAAGAGCGAGGCTTGCGAAGATATACGAAGCGCGCGCGAAGCAGCAAAAACGCTCGGTTATCCCGTCATCATCAGAGCTGCCTATGCCTTGGGTGGCTTGGGAAGTGGCTTTGCCGATAATGAGGAAGAACTCGACAAAATCTGCGAGAAAGCCTTCTCTTTCTCGCCACAAGTCTTGGTGGAGAAAAGTCTTAAGGGATGGAAAGAGATAGAATATGAAGTGGTGCGCGACCGTTACGATAACTGCATCACGGTCTGTAACATGGAGAACTTCGATCCCCTTGGCATCCATACAGGAGAGTCGATTGTGGTAGCACCCTCGCAAACCCTTACCAATAGCGAATATCATAAGCTTAGAGCGCTTGCCATTCGCATCGTGCGCCATATAGGTATCGTGGGCGAGTGCAATGTGCAGTATGCTTTCGACCCACAAAGCGAGGATTACCGGGTCATCGAGGTAAATGCCCGCCTTTCGCGCTCCTCGGCCTTGGCAAGCAAGGCCACAGGCTATCCCTTGGCTTTCGTGGCTGCAAAGCTCGGTATGGGATACGGACTCTTTGAACTGAAGAACTCCGTTACCAAAACAACATCGGCATTCTTCGAACCTGCACTCGACTACGTTGTATGTAAGATACCCCGTTGGGACTTGAGCAAGTTCCGTGGCGTGGACAAGGAATTAGGATCAAGCATGAAATCGGTGGGCGAGGTCATGGCAATTGGTAGGAACTTTGAAGAAGCCATACAAAAAGGTCTCCGAATGATAGGACAGGGTATGCATGGTTTTGTAGAGAACAAGGAACTGCAAATCCCGGACATCGACGAAGCTCTGCGTGAACCCACAGACAAACGCGTCTTTGTCATCTCAAAGGCAATGCATAAAGGTTATACCGTGAACCAAATCCATGACCTGACAAAGATAGATTGTTGGTTCCTTAACAAGCTCAAGCACATCATTGATATTGATGAGGGACTGAAAGCACACAATATCAACACTTTGGACAAGGAACAATTGCGTGAAGCAAAGGTATATGGGTTCACCGACTTTCAAATCGCCCGCGCCGTTGGGTTGGAGGAAGAGTGTAAGAACATGCATCAAGCGATGCTCGTTGTTCGCAAGCTACGCAAGAGTTATGGTATTCTTCCCGTGGTAAAGCAAATCGATACCCTCGCCGCTGAATATCCTGCCCAAACCAACTATCTTTATGTTACCTATTCGGGCATAAAATCCGACATCAGATTTGTGAACGACCGCAACAGCGTCATCGTTCTTGGATCGGGAGCCTATCGCATTGGAAGTTCCGTGGAGTTCGATTGGTGTGGCGTCCAAGCCTTAAATACCATTCGCAAGCAGGGCTATCGTTCCATCATGATCAATTACAACCCGGAGACTGTATCCACCGATTATGACATGTGCGACCGCCTCTATTTCGATGAACTTACTTTCGAGCGTGTTATGGACATCATCGATTTTGAAAGTCCACACGGCGTGATAGTCTCTACAGGCGGACAGATTCCCAATAATCTTGCCATGTATCTTGATGCCGAGAACGTTACCATTCTTGGAACAAAGGCAAAGGACATCGACAATGCTGAAGATCGCGCCAAGTTTTCCTCGCTGCTCTCCGAACGAGGCATTAACCAACCCGAATGGCGTGCACTCACGAGCATGGACGATATCAACGAATTCGTGGATAAGGTAGGATTTCCTGTTCTTGTACGTCCCTCCTATGTCCTCTCAGGTGCAGCGATGAACGTATGCTCCAATAAGGATGAGCTGACGAAGTTCCTCCGGTTGGCAGCCAATGTTAGCGAGGATCATCCTGTGGTGGTCAGCAAGTTCATTGAGCATGCTAAGGAAATTGAGATGGATGCAGTGGCAAGGGACGGAGAGATACTTGCTTATGCCATTTCCGAACATATCGAGTTTGCCGGAGTTCACTCCGGTGATGCCACCATACAGTTCCCCCCACAGAAACTCTACGTGGAAACCGTGCGCCGCGTGAAACGCATCAGTCGGCAGATAGCAAAGGCATTGCATATTAATGGTCCGTTCAACATACAATTCATGGCACGCGAGAACGATATTTTGGTCATTGAGTGCAACCTTCGTGCGAGCCGTTCCTTCCCATTCGTAAGCAAGGTTTTGAAACTCAACTTGATTGACCTTGCCACGAAGGTAATGTTAGGCGTGTCCGTGGAAAAGCCAAGTAAGAACCTCTTCGATCTTGACTATGTGGGCATAAAGGCAAGTCAGTTTTCTTTCAATCGTTTGCAAAAGGCAGACCCAGTCTTGGGCGTTGATATGAGTTCCACCGGCGAGGTGGGATGCCTTGGCGATGACACTTCAACCGCCTTACTGAAGAGCATGCTTTCGGTGGGGCATCGCATTCCGAAGAAGAATATTCTTCTTTCCACAGGTGGTGCAAAGCAAAAAGCCGAAATGCTCGACGCGGCAAAAATGTTGCGCAACCATGGTTATAACCTCTACGCAACCGGAGGCACCTCCAAGTTCTTGACGGAGAATGGCGTGGATAACACATTGGTTTATTGGCCCTCTGATGAGGGTATGCAGCCACAGGCACTCAGCCTCTTGCACGAGAAGAAGATAGACATGGTAGTGAACATTCCCAAAGACCTCACGCCTCGCGAACTGACCAACGGCTATAAAATCAGGCGTGCCACCATCGACCTGAACATACCATTGATTACGAATAGCCGTCTTGCCAGCGCGTTCATCACGGCATTTTGCAACAACAGCCTCGATACCATCGATATCAAGGCTTGGGGAGAATACTGATCCATTCATGCTTTTACCATCTCGAGGCTCATGCATGCCAATGCTATGAGCCTCGAGATAAAACAATTCATAAGGAAATAATAAGATAAAATCTCTATCTATTCGTGCCTGATGGTGCAAGACATTAGCCTACATAGACAGATGATATAGTGGGGGAGTATTATTTCATTATCTGTTTTTTGATGTCAGTCAGCGATGCTTCAACATATAATTTCGCCATCTCAGCACATCGTTCTCCATCCATACCCGCACTGACAATTCCTCCGGCATACCCGGCTCCTTCGCCACAGGGAAAAAGTCCGCGCAATCGCAGATGCATCAGGGTGTCAGGTTCTCTGAGAATACGCACCGGAGAACTTGTTCGCGTTTCGACAGCTATCATCAAAGCCTCCTTGGTGAGAAAACCATGAGCCTGTTTTCCAAAGGTTTGGAACGCCTCCTGCAATCTAATGGTAACGAAAGGTGGCATCCAAAAATGCAATGGGCTTGATATTAACCCCGGCGTATAGCTTGATGAGGGCAAATCATAGGACAAGCGCTTGTTTACGAAGTCAGTCATGCGTTGTGCCGGAGCAGTCTGCCGCATGTTGCCCTGTTGCCATGCGTCTTGTTCCATGCGTTCTTGAAAAGTAAGCATCCTAAGTAAGTCATTACCCGGCAGGTCATCAGGATTTACTTGTACCACCATTCCCGAATTTGACCATTTGGAACCTCTATTGGCAGTGCTCATTCCGTTGGTAACGATTTGCCGTGGTCCCGATGCGGAAGGAATAACAAAGCCCCCGGGACACATACAGAACGAATAAACACCTCGTTGGCGCGCCTGAGTTACAAAAGAATATTCAGCGGCGGGGAGATATTTTCCCCTACCTGTCTTATTATGATACTGAATTTGGTCAATAAGCTGCGATGGATGTTCCAATCTCACTCCCACGGCTATTCCCTTAGGCTCCATCTCAACTTTGCTTTCCGCTAAATAGCGATACACATCACGAGCAGAATGACCTGTGGCAAGTATGACCGGTCCATGAAACACTTTTTCAATTTGGATGTCGCTCTCGAAAACCGTCTTGGCACGAACCCCAATAACTTTGTTGGAATCGATGATAAAGGAGGTCATCTTTGTTTGAAAATATACTTCTCCCCCACACGATCGGATAGTATTTCGCATATTCTCAATCACTTTCGGGAGTTTATCCGTACCAATATGAGGATGAGCATCCGACAATATGGCAGGAGAGGCTCCATGCTGACAGAACACATTCAGAATTTTCTCCACCGAACCTCGCTTCTTACTTCGAGTGTAGAGTTTTCCATCAGAGTTTGCACCGGCTCCTCCTTCTCCAAAACAATAATTGGATTCGGGATTTACTTTCTGAGTTTTAGAAATCAAGGATAAATCCTTATTGCGTTCTCGAACAGATTTCCCTCGCTCAAGCACGATGGGGCGCAAGCCTAATTCAATGAGACGAAGTGCGGCAAAAAACCCACCGGGTCCCGCGCCTACGACTATTACAGCAGGAGCGGAACTTACATCAGCATATTCAGTTCTCACGAAAACATCATCGGTAGGTTCTTCGTTTATATAAACCCGCACTTTCAAGTTGATATATATATCCCTGTGTCGGGCGTCTATTGACTTTTTCAATGTGCGAACCGCATGGATGGTTCTCGCATCCAATCCCTTATCCCGGGCAAGAAACGCTTTAATGTTTTGTTCGTTGTAAGCTGTTTGTGGGGTAACCCTAAGTTGATATTCCTGTATCATAATTAATCAAAAAAAACTTACTCGTATATCTTCGTTAAAAAAAATACCCAAGAGGAGACTTCCAAGACAATGGGAGTGCGCCTTTTGGGTATAGAATTAATAAAGAAATCTATCGACCTCTATACTGCGACAAACTTATAGCGGAGTGGTTAAAAGGAAATTGCGAATAACCCAATAACTGAGAATCCCCGCAATATAGCCCACGAAAGCTATCCATGTAATCTTCTTCATATACCATCCGAAAGTGATTTTTTCCAAACCCATTACGACTACTCCGGCAGCACTGCCAATAATCAGCATGGAACCTCCCACACCTGCACAATAAGCCAGCAACTGCCAAAAGATGCCATCTACTGCCATATCCCCGGCAGCCTGAATGGGATACATACCCATACAACCGGCTACTAATGGCACGTTGTCCACAATGGATGAAAGCACACCTATAATTCCTGTTACCGCATAGTGGTTCTCATTGAATATATCATTTAAGGAACCACCCATCTGTGTCAACAATCCTATTTCCTGCAAACAAGCGACTGCCATCAAAATGCCAAGAAAAAAGAGGATGGTGGACATGTCTATTCTGCGCATGATATTGGAAACACGTTTAGCGAAATTTTGATTGCCTCCGTTCTTTCGATGCAAATGACGATAGAATAGCTCTGTTACCGTCCATAAGACGCTAAGGACGAGTAATATACCCACAAACGGAGGCAGATGGGTAATGGACTTGAATATAGGTACAAAGCAAAGACCTCCCACACCAACAATAAAAATTACCTTACGCTGCTTGCTTCCAAATTCCTCATCAGACACTTCAGATTCCACTATCTTTTCAACATCGCTTTCCATGTCGCCTTTCAACATGTACTGAAGGATGAAAGCCGGAATAACCATCGACACCAATGATGGTATAAAGATTTCCGAAATAACTCCCACAGCGGTAATCATTCCCGCATTCCACAGCATAATGGTTGTAACGTCCCCTATCGGTGAGAAAGCCCCTCCCGAATTGGCAGCGATGATAACCAAAGAAGCATATATCAGTCGATCGTTATGGTTGCGAATGAGTTTCCGCAGAATCATAATCATTACAATACTCGTCGTAAGATTGTCGAGTATGGCAGAGAGTATAAAGGTCATAAAAGCTATGCGCCACATCAAACTGCGTTTCGACTTGGTTTGCATGACATTTTTCACCCAATTGAAGCCGCCATTTTGATCCACTATCTCAACGATGGTCATGGCTCCCATTAAGAAAAACAAAGTCGTTGCCGTATCACCCAAATGACGTGTAATGACTTCATTGACAAACGTAATAACTTCTTGACCTACACCCTTAAAGTCGGGATGCATGATTTGTATGAAAGATGCCGGATTAATCATGTAAAGTGTCCAACAGCATACAAACATTAGTAAGGCAATAGCAGCCTTATTGATTTTTGTCAGGCTTTCCATTGCAATCAGGGCGTACCCTAATACAAAAGCAACAATAATTGAAATTGATAGTGTTGACATTTTTATTAAATTTAATTTGACGACAAAGGTACACAAAAGTTATGAGTAAGACATAAATAGTATGGGAAAAATAGAATAAGGATTGGAATTTCTCATAAATTTATAGTATATTTGTAGCAAAATCACAGTATCATGAAAAAGAAAAGAATAAATGTGGTCTGTGCCATCATGCGTGATGGTAACAAGTATTTATGCACACAAAGGCTCCGTAAAGGTCCCGATTACACAGCTGAACATTGGGAGTTTCCGGGTGGAAAAGTAGAAGATAACGAAAACGACTACGAGGCTTTGCGAAGGGAAATACGCGAAGAAATGGATTGGGACATATTCGTGGGCAGAAAGCTTGGAACAATAGAACATGAATATCCCGACTTTATCATCCATCTAAAAGCATACGAATGTCTTGCACGCAACAACAACTTCAAGTTACTTGCGCATTTGGACGCAAAATGGCTGGCCACAGAAGAATTTCCTTCCTTGAATTGGACGGAAGCCGACAAGTTATTAATAGAAAAGATATGGAGGTTACAGTAAGCAAAGAAATAGAAAAGGTATGTCCGAACTTCATTGGTGCTTGTGTGGACGCGCAAGTGAAAAACTCAAAGTTTTGTCCTGCTCTTTGGGATGAGATTCATACCTATGCCGCGCGATACAAAGAGCGATTAACCACAGAAAGCTTAAAGGAATTATCGGGAATAGCAGCTACACGCAAAGTTTATCGCGAGTGCGGAAAAGATCCTTCGAGATATCGTCCGGCTGCGGAATCGCTCATCCGAAGAATGCTTCAAGGAAAAGAACTTTATCAAATCAACACACTTGTCGATCTCATTAACCTTGCGTCTATCGCATTCGGCTACAGCATTGGCGGTTTCGATGCCGATAAGTTTGAAGGCAGTAAGCTCACGTTGGGCATTGGAAAAGAGGGCGAACCCTACGAGGGAATAGGAAGAGGAATGATAAACATTCATGGCTTGCCCGTATATCGCGATGCGGCAGGAGGCGTGGGCACACCCACTTCCGACAACGAGCGCACAAAGATAGCCATTGACACATCGCACCTTGTAGTCCTCATCAATGGGTACGATGGAAATGAAAAAGCCGTAAGGGACAATGCAGAATTTATTCAAGATTTATTGCGGAAATATTGTGATAGCGATGGTGGAACATACACCATTTATTAAATACCTCTGCCCATAACGACTTCAATTAATTTCTATGATTATGCAAAGCGAACAAGAACTACGAATGCAATCTCTCGTAACGAGGCTGAACAAAGCGTCTGACGCCTATTACAACGGACGGAGTGAAATCATGTCTGACCATGAATGGGATGCAGCCTTCGATGAACTCAAGGAATTGGAAAGGGAGACCGGCATTGTCTTACCGGATTCTCCTACCTCAAACGTGAGTGCTGACAACTTAGCAGGAGCGAAAGAACAACATGAGTTTGCGGCACTCTCGCTGGCGAAAACCAAGAAGACGGAAGAACTGGCGAAGTGGGCTGAAGGAAAACCGATATGGATTTCGTGGAAACTCGATGGGCTGACACTGGTCGTTACCTACGACAACGGACAACTCACCAAAGTCGTAACTCGCGGCAATGGGCATATTGGTACGAACATTACTCATCTTGCCCCTGCCATCAAGGGTATAAACCCTGCCATTGCGGAGAAAGGACATGTTGTAATTCGAGGAGAGGCCGTAATCAGTTATGCCGATTTTGAACAATTCAACATGGAGGCAGATGAGGAATATGCCAACCCGCGCAACTTGGCTTCCGGATCTCTGACCCTGAAAGAAATAAACGAAGTGAAGGAACGAAAAATCAGATGGATACCTTTCACGTTGGTATATTGTGAGAAAGATATAAGGTCATGGGGAGAACGCATGGAATTTTTGGAAGCAAATAAATTCAATACTGTTGAGCACGAACTGATAAAAGCCCCTTCTACCGACAATATTAATAAGGTGGTAAACAAATGGACGGAACTTGTAACCCATCGCATCAATCCCTATCCTGTCGACGGACTTGTCGTCTCGTTTGACGATACGGAATATGCCGCCGGAGGAAGCATCACCGGACATCATGCCACGCGCGCGGGGTATGCTTTCAAGTGGCAGGATGAAAGTGTGGAAACGCAACTCGACCATATTGAATGGTCATGCGCAGCCTCCACCATCTCGCCTGTCGCAGTATTCAATCCGGTGGATTTAGAAGGAACAACCGTGAAACGAGCAAGCCTCTGCAACATCTCGGAATGCGAACGTCTGGGGATTGGCGGTAAAGGGTCGCTTCTCTCTGTTATCAAAGCCAATAAGATTATCCCGAAAGTCATTCAGGTGAAGGAGAGAAAAGGAGTTTTTACTATTCCCGACACATGCCCTGTTTGTAAAGCAGAAACAGAAGTGAAAGAAAGTGAAAACAGCGGAACGAAAACACTCCATTGCACCAACGTGAATTGTCCGGCGAAGCAGTTGAAAAAATTTGCACGCTTCGTCTCGAAAGAAGGAATCAGCATTGATGGATTGTCAGAACAAACCCTACAAAAATTCATCAACCTCGGATGGGTTTCCGAATATGCCGACCTGTTCCACTTAAATGATTATGCCAACAAACTGCGTTTCATGGATGGATTTGGCAACAAAAGTGTTTCTAACTTATTAAGAGCCATTGAAAAAGCACGAGCTGTTGAAGCCCGACAATTGCTTTTTGCGCTCAACATCCCATTGGTTGGAAAAGATGTCTGCGCTCGTTTGCTCTCCGAGTATTCGTTGAATGAACTCATCCAAACCGCGAGAGCGACAACCGATTCTATGGTTTTTTCCATAATAGACGGCATTGGTCCTGAGAAAAGTTCGAGTTTCGTCAAATGGATGAAAGATGAAAACAATCGCATGATACTCGATGACTTGCTGCCGGAACTCATTATTTCGCAATCCGAATCTATCCCTAAAGGCATGCGTTGCGAAGGACTAACCTTCGTGGTAACGGGCGATGTTCATCATTACAAGAACAGAAATGAGCTTAAAGCCTACATCGAAAGTCAGGGTGGCAAGGTGGTTGGCAGCATCTCCAAATCAACCAATTTCCTTATCAATAACGATATTGACAGCCTTTCTGGAAAAAATCAAAAAGCAAAACAACTTAATATTCCGATTATCTCAGAAGACAAATTTGTGGAAGACTTTGTTAAATAGTGATAGCCGGCACATTGCAGAAAGAAACCCTCGTTTTTTCACTCACTTAGCCTACGACAACGCAGCTATCTTTCCAGCATGAATCACAAAATTTACAGGTCAGTGAAGGCTAAAAATTAGAGTCTGATTATCAATTACTTACACATGGCATTTTAAAAGCTTAGCTTTTGCGATGCAATAGCTAAGCTTTTGCTGTTCAAAAGCTTAGCTTTTAAAAGTCAAAAGCTAAGCTCTTATAATTTGATGCGCAAGTTTTTACAAATATAATCCGATGGATGGCACGATTAAGCATCGGTGGACAACGATAGTCCAACTATTATTGGCTGGACATATCCTCTGTACTGACAAGTGCAATTTTCCACTCGTAAACGAAACAGCAATCGCCCGAAACTCAGAGAGATAACAACACGATGTGATTTGTCTCGGGTGGATTGCCGAAGCTACGTGGCTTGACAGCTTAATGGCAGCTTCGAATTAAAATGTCCATTTGGCGGCAATGGTGGGAATGGCATAAAATCTATTGTTCCGCCCCTTATTATCCCACACGAAGTTATTGCTAATCTCAACTTCAGAACCAAGCGAAAGATTTATTTTGTCCCATCCTTTTAATGTATTCATGTTAAACCAAAACTGTGGCTCCGAAAGCAAAATGAGTTTTCCGTTTACGTTAGGATCATACCACACATCGCAAAAGCCACTGAATGAACATCTGCCTTTCGCAAAAGTAAGTCCCCAAACTTCAGTCAATTGGAATCCGTTGAATGGATGTGTTCCGGTGTGTCCGTTCTTAAAATAGTATTTATACATCAGCTGCACACTGAACGTTTTTGAAAAGTCGTGAGAAGCCCAATTCCACGCTCCACCCGCAAGAAATGCATGTTGGAAGCGATTTCCATAATATCCATCAAGCAGTTCTCCTGTCGCCGCACCCCCGTTATATTCAACATGAGCAGCCCATCTTTTGTCTTTGGTAAGATGGAATTCGCGGGAAATTTCCCAATAGACTCCTGTCGCGCCATCATTCTTATAGTCTATATCTGTGAAAAGATAGGTTGAACCCCACTTGTCGGGCTTGAACATTTCCAAAGTAGTGGTTACTGATGGGCGATTGTCCAAGTTGTCGTACAAATTGTGCCCCAAATCATAATGCAACTGTATGTCTTGAGCTTGCACATTTACAAAAGCAGCCATAAAGATGGCGAGGGAAAAGATTTTTCTCATGAGTTTTTAAGAATTATATTGAAAAACGGTGGCAAAGTTACAAAAAAATCCCAAGGAGTAAATAATATTGTAAAATAATTGGTAACTTTGTCGATAAATATGAGAATAGACATCATTACCGTATTGCCGGAGATGCTGGAAGGTTTTGTTCATGAAAGCATTTTGGCAAGAGCCGAAAAAAAAGGATTGGCAGAAATCAGATTGCACAATCTCCGCGACTACACCCTTGACAAGTGGCGACGCGTTGATGATTATCCCTTTGGGGGGCAAGCAGGCATGGTTATGCAGATAGAGCCAATAGATCGCTGCATCAGTGCTCTGAAAGAAGAAAGGAGCTACGATGAAGTCATTTTTACATCACCCGATGGCGAGTCTTTCACACAAAAAATAGCCAACGAACTTTCGCTTGGTGGCAACATCATAATATTGGCAGGACATTACAAAGGCATAGACCAAAGGGTTAGGGACCACTTGATAACAAGAGAAATCTCCGTGGGCGATTATGTGCTTACTGGAGGCGAGTTGCCCGCGGCGATTATAGCCGATGCTGTCGTAAGAATAGTACCGGGCGTGATAGGAGATGAACAAAGTGCCTTATCGGATTGTTTTCAAGACGATCTATTGTCAGCTCCCATCTATACACGCCCTCGCAGCTATAAAGGTTGGGATGTACCTGAAATTCTGTTGAGTGGCAACGAAGCCAAAATAAGACAATGGGAACTTGACCAAGCCATGGAACGCACGCGCAAATTGCGCCCCGACTTGTTAAAATGAGATTTTCTAATATCTGACAACACTCTGTTAATTAACTCTATCTCATCTTCAAACGCTTACATGAGAATTAACGAAGTGTTGTAATAATGAAGCCTAACCATTGATTTCAAGGTTAAATTTCATTATCCATAATAAATCGCTCACCTAATTGGAATCCTTCGGTATATAGGTCATCCAACTTTCTTATGTCTTTTTCCATTCGCCCTACAACAATGGGCTTCTCGGGACGAATGACTGATATTTCTCCTCTGGATTCATACTCATCAATCATATCCAACTGACGATTGTATGTTTTCAAGCGATGGCTTAAAACAACTCGCAAGCGAGGATAATTCTTATAGATAAACTTTGGCTGTTTGAGGTCTTTTCCATTATCGCGCCAACCTTTGTTCCGAGTGCAAATTACGACATTGGTACGATGACCGGTAACTATGGAACGCTGCAACGGAATGGAATCAACAATACCACCATCCAACATGGGAACACCATTTATCATCACGATCTTGCTAACGTACGGAAGACTGCTGGAAGCTTGAGCCAGTTCATTCAGCCTGTGACGATCTCCGCTGCATTCCTGCAAATATTCACTCCTACCGGTATTGCAATTGGTTGTTACCATTTCGAAAACACAACCATTATTTACTCTTTTGAAAAAGGTATCGTAATCAAAAGGTACCAATTCAAAAGGAAACCGATGGTACAGTAGGTCGGGATCAAAAATACAACCTTGTGTTACAAGATGCCGCAGACCGATATAGTTGTATTTTGACAACATCTCAATGTTAGAAACACGTGCACGTCGAGGCTGCTTGCTGATGTATGATAAACCGTTGCATGCTCCGGCAGAGACTGCTACAACATAATCAAAATACAATCCATATTTCATAAAAGCATCCAATACGCCGGCAGTAAATACGCCGCGCATACCGCCTCCCTCTAAGACTAAACCCGTATTTTGATTTATTTCCATAAAAATCTTGTAAAATACAATGCAAAGTTAATGATTTTGATGGAAATTTCATTATCTTTGCAACTAAACAATCAACCAAAACCTATATGTTTAGCAAAAAAACGTACATCAACCGTCGCGCCGAGCTGAAAAAGCTCGTAAAAAGCGGCGTGATTATTTTATTCGGGAACAACGAATCGGCAGTTAATTCACCTGCCAATAATTACTCTCCTTTCCGTCAGGACTCCTCTTTCTTGTATTATTTTGGACAACAAAGAGATGGGCTTGTAGGTGTAATAGACATTGATGAGAATAAGGAAATGCTCATCGGCGATGATATCGACATTGAAGACATCGTGTGGTTTGGAGGTGTAGATACCGTAAGGGAACTCGGTGAGCAAGTAGGGGTTGCTAATTCCGCTCCTATGGCAGAACTTAAAAGCATTTGCGATAAAGCACAGAAAGCGCAACGGAAAATTCATTTCCTTCCGCCCTATCGCTCAGACATCAAGATACAAATATCCGATTTGCTCGGAATCCATCCCAATAAACAAAAAGAAGCCGCAAGTTTGGAGCTGATTCACGCAATTGTAAAGATGCGTTCGACGAAAACGGCTGAAGAGATAGAAGAATTGGAACGTGCAGCCGTTATCGGCTACAAGATGCACACTACGGCAATGCGCCTAACAAAACCGGGACTAACCGAGAAGTTTGTAGCCGGCAATGTGGATGGAGTCGCCAATTCTTATGGCGCAATGGTTTCATTCCCAACCATCTTCTCCCAACACGGAGAAATCATGCACGGTAATCCTTCCATGGCAGAGTTACAAGCCGGAAGATTGGTACTTTGCGATTGTGGAGGTGAAACTCTGAACCATTATTGTTCAGATAATACACGAACTTTCCCTGTTAATGGAAAGTTTACGCAAAGACAATTAGATATTTATAATGTGGTTGTGGAATGCCACGATGCTGCATTACAATTGGCAAAACCCGGCATGAAGTACGCTGATGTACACTTTGCCGTATGTCGCATCATTTTTGATCGCATGAAAGAACTCGGACTTGCCAAGGGAAACACTGATGCTGCCGTGACAGCAGGCGCACACGCTATGTTCTTGCCACATGGACTTGGACACATGATGGGCATGGACGTACACGATATGGAAGCACTCGGGCAGATTTACGTGGGCTTTGATGAAGAGACGCGCCCCAACTTGGAACAATTCGGAACTAACGCACTTCGAATGGGACGTAGGTTGCAAGAAGGTTTTGTGGTAACTGATGAACCCGGTATTTACTTCATCCCCGCATTGATAGACGAATGGCGAGAAAAGAAACATTGTGCGGAATTCCTTAACTTCGATAAACTCGAAACATACAAAGACTTCGGTGGCATCCGCATAGAGGACGACTTACTCATCACAAAAGATGGTTGCCGGTTTATCGGAAAAGAACTCATTCCTTATCATCCAAAGGACATTGAGGCATTCATGAACGCTTGATTTCCGATAGAAACATAAACGGAATTAAACAACAAATCAATAATAATCAATTAAACAACATTTTTAACCAACCGGATAAGCTATTCCTAAAATTGACATTCCGGTAAATTTAAGAATTATGAGAAAAATTTTTGTATTCGCATTGCTCGCGATTTTTGCGACAAGCGTGAACGCGGCACCCAAAAAGGATGCAAAGAAAAACAACAACAAACCGGTTTTCACTGTAATCAAAGAAAATCCAATCACCAGTATTAAAGACCAAAATCGTTCAGGTACATGCTGGGATTATTCAACTTTATCTTATTTTGAAGCAGAAATTCTGAAGAAAACCGGTAAGACATACGACCTTTGCGAAAGTTTCGTAGCCAACAAGACTTACATGGATCGTGCCATAACCGTTGTACGCATGCACGGCGATGCCCAATTTGCACAAGGGGGGTCTTGCTATGACCCACTATACTGCATGAAGAATTATGGTATCTGTCCCGAGGGCATCATGCCTTTCCCCGGCTCACTTACGGGCGACTCCCTCTACAACTTTAACGAATTCTTCTCGGTAATGGAGCCTTACGTAAACGCTGTTGCTACCAACAAGGCAAGCAAGATCTCCGGTCAGTGGAAACCGGGACTTCAAGCTATCCTCGATTCTTATCTGGGTAAATGTCCGGAGAAGTTCATATATGAAGGAAAGGAATACACTCCCATGTCATTTGCTGCAAGTCTTGGACTGAATTGGGATGACTATGTAACAGTTACATCTTACACACACCACCCATTCTATTCTACATTTGCAGTAGAAGTACAGGACAACTGGCGCAATCCGCAGTCTCATAACGTTCCAATGGACGAAATGATGCAAATCATAGACAATGCCGTAATGAATGGCTATTGCATTGCTTGGGGTGGTGATGTTAGCGAACCGGGCTTCACACGCAATGGATTGGCTTATATGGTTGATGGCAAGAAGGTAGAAACCATGAAAGGCAGCGATATGGCAAGATGGTTGGGACTTTCAGCAGCCAAGAAGCGCAACATCATTGATGAGCTTGGCATGAACGTACCAGAAGTTACCCCAACGCAAGAAATGCGTCAAGAGCGTTTCGACAACTGGGAACTTACTGATGACCATGGTATGTTGATTTTCGGTATCGCGAAAGACCAGAATGGTAAAGAATACTATATGGTTAAGAATTCATGGGGCGAAACAGGCGAATACAAAGGCGTATGGTACATGACCAAGAATTTCATCGCTGCGAACACGATGGACTTCATGGTGAATAAGAATGCCATCCCCGAAAATCTCCGCAAGAAGATGGGGCTTTAACAGCATAAAAACTCATTCTTCTCTGATAACCCTAACTTAAAAGAGGATTATCAAGCAGAAATTAAAAAAGCGTAAATCTACACAGACTTACGCTTTTTTTTTGTACCTTTACCGCATATTAAAAAACAATTAAAATGCATTTCAAATGGAACTACACACCATCTACATCTGAACAGACAAACGCAGCTAAAGAATTGGGAGAAAAACTCAGCATGAGTCCTACATTGGCATCCCTGTTAATCAAGCGTGGTATCAATACCGAGAGTGCGGCAAAGAGGTTTTTTCGTCCTCAATTATCCGACCTTATCAATCCATTCCTTATGAAGGACATGGATATAGCCGTTGATCGTCTGAACGATGCCATGGGAAGGAAAGAACGTATCATGATTTACGGCGACTATGATGTGGACGGCTGTACGGCTGTAGCATTGGTGTATAAATTTTTAAGACAATTCTATTCAAATATAGACTACTATATCCCTGACCGTTACGAAGAAGGATATGGCGTAAGCAAAAAGGGAATAGACTATGCCAAAGATACAAATGTAAGATTGATAATCATACTTGATTGTGGCATTAAGGCAAACAAGGAGATTATGTATGCCAAAGGATTGGGAATAGATTTCATTATTTGCGACCATCATGTGCCGGATGATGATCTACCTCCTGCTACCGCTATCTTAAATCCCAAACGTCCCGATGACACATACCCATTTAAGGAATTGTGTGGGTGTGGAGTTGGTTTTAAATTCATGCAGGCTTTCGCTAAAAATAACAACATTCCTTTTTCACGGCTCATCCCCTTACTCGATTTTTGCGCGGTTAGCATAGCAGCTGATTTGGTACCGGTAGTAGAAGAAAACCGCATTTTGGCTTTTCACGGATTGAAGCAACTCAACCAAAATCCGAGTATCGGTCTGAAAGCGATTATTGACATTTGCGGTCTGAGCGGAAGGGAACTTTCCATGAGCGACATCATTTTCAAGATAGGTCCACGAATTAACGCAAGCGGAAGAATGGAAAACGGATGTGAAAGTGTGAATTTGTTGGTGGAACGCGACTTGCCCAGTGCGTTATTGGAAGCAAAACACATCAATGAATACAACGAAAAGCGAAAAGATGTTGATCGCCAAATGACTGATGAGGCAAACCAAATCGTGGAACGTCTGGAAAGTCAAAAACATCAAAACAGTATCGTACTGTACGATGAGAATTGGAAAAAAGGTGTGATAGGTATTGTTGCTTCCCGGCTAACGGAAATATATTGTCGCCCGACTATCGTACTCACAAAAGATGGTGTATTGGCAACCGGTTCGGCGCGCAGTGTAGCAGGATTTGATATTTATTCAGCCATAAAAAGTTGCAGCGATTTATTAATCAATTTTGGCGGACATACCTACGCCGCCGGACTGACACTCAATTGGGAAGATGTAAAGGCTTTCAGGGACAGACTACAGAAATATGTAGATGAGCATATTCTCCCCGAACAAACAGAACCAACTCTTGATATCGATGCAATAATCGACTTCAAAGACATCACGAAGAAACTTCATAATGACTTGAAGCGTTTCGCACCCTTTGGTCCCGGAAATCCCAAGCCACTCTTCTGCACAAAAAACGTGTTTGATTTCGGAACGAGTAAGGTTGTGGGTCGCGAACAGGAACACATCAAATTGGAGCTTGTCGATTCCAAATCAAACAATGTCATGAACGGCATTGCGTTCGGACAGAGTGAGTCGGCGCGCTACATAAAATCAAAACGTTCTTTCGACATTGCTTATACGATAGAAGACAATATTTTCAAGCGGGGAGCGGTACAGCTGCAAATAGAAGGCATCAGACCGTCTGAAGAAGATTGAGCCGAAATCAGTGAGTAAACAAGAGAAATTGACTTATAAGGATATCCTCCACAAATACTGGGGATATCCTGACTTCCGGGGCATTCAGAAAGAAGTTATTGAAAGCATCGGTCTGGGAAAAGATACGCTTGGTCTCATGCCCACCGGTGGCGGCAAATCGCTAACGTTCCAAATACCAGCATTGGCGAAGAAAGGGGTTTGCATCGTCATAACACCACTCATTTCGCTAATGAAGGATCAAGTAGATCATCTCAAAAAACAGGGTGTTCTCTCAGCCACCATCCATTCCGGAATGTCGCGCAATGAAATTGTTACCACACTCGAAAACTGTATTTTCGGAAGCATCAAACTTTTATATATCTCTCCGGAACGATTGTCATCAGATCTTTTCCAGGCAAAGCTCAAGCACATCAAGATAAGTTTCATAACAGTGGATGAAGCCCACTGCATCAGTCAATGGGGCTATGACTTTCGCCCGGCTTATCTCAACATAGCGAAAATAAGAAGACTTGTTCCGAACTCACCCATACTTGCCCTAACCGCGACCGCTACTCCGGCGGTTATAAAAGACATCCAGCAACAGTTGGAATTTAGGGAAGAGAATGTTTTCAAAATGAGTTTCGAACGTAAGAACCTTGCTTACGTTCTGCGAAAAACCGAAGATAAGCTCAATGAGATGCTTCACATACTGCAATCGGTAAAAGGCACAGCCATCATTTATTGCAGAAGCCGAAAGCGTACAAAAGAATTAGCAACTCTGCTTCTGAATAACAACATATCTGCAACATGGTATCATGCCGGCTTGGAACCTACGATAAAAGACAAACGGCAAACCAAATGGCAAAAAAGCGAAGTGAGGGTGATGGTGGCGACCAATGCTTTCGGAATGGGTATAGACAAGCCCGATGTCCGCCTTGTCATTCATGTTGATTTCCCAAATTCAATTGAAGAATATTTTCAAGAAGCAGGGCGTGCGGGAAGGGACGGAAACAAATCATACGCCATACTGCTCTATACGCCGGCTCACGATGAAAACATATTGAGAAAAAGAATAGACGACACATTCCCACCCAAGGAATATATACGACAGGTATATGAACATTTGGCCTATTTTTATCAGATAGGAGTGGGCAGCGGACACAACATGACATTTGAATTCCCGATAGATAAATTCTGCGTTGCATTCAAGCATTTCCCCATACGCGTCAACTCCGCGCTACATCTTCTCAGAAGAGCGGGATACATAGAATACGATCCTGACCCTGACACCAAAGCCAGAGTGCATTTCTTGTTAGGACGAGAGGATCTTTACAAACTCAACTCGCTTTCAGGTTATGAGAATAAGATTATCATTTCCTTACTCAGAAATTATGGAGGTCTGTTCACGGACTATTCCTTCATTGACGAGGGACATGTGGCGGAAGAAGCCGGTTTAGATCACAACCAAACGTATCTGACATTACAGAATTTGGCAAAAAAAAGAATCATTGATTTCATTCCAAGAAAGGACATTCCACTGATACGATACACAAAAGACAGAGAAGATGGGAAAGATATCATCCTCAATAAGAATGTTTACGAAGACAGTAAGGAACGATTTGTCGCTCGTATCATGGCTATAATCAGCTATGCGCAAAATGGAAAAGTGTGCAGAAGCCGACAGTTGCTGAAGTATTTTGGGGAAATAAAATCAGAAGATTGTTGTCAATGCGATGTTTGTCTCGAACATCAGACCGAAAAACATCCTGACATGCGGATAAGCCCCAAAGAACAAATCCTAACCCTATTGTCTGATGGAAAGAAACATTTGATTACTGAACTGAAATCAATAAGAACCGCAGACACTGATGCCGATTATTTAAAAGACACACTTAGGAACTTATTGGATGAAGAAGAAATCTCTATGGATGGAAGTTTCATACAACTCAATATGAACAATTAACCTTCAAAACATCATTTTTCCTATTTTTCGACAAATGAGGTTCGAGGCTTCCGCTCTATCCGGGCATGCTACTATTTCTAAAAAGTGTGCAAGTTACCTTTTCTTTGTAAGCATACAACCATGAGATTTGGCATATTTTATTATTACTGTCCGCTAAACATCCCACATTTTTTATGAATTAGGGCTGACACTTCTCACGAGGTATCAGCCCTTTTT
>NZ_SDIK01000056.1 GCF_008016795.1 Prevotella brunnea | reverse complement strand
GCAGCAGCTCAGTGAGGTGTTCCAATTGGAGAACAACGAGATGAATTCCTTGCAGGGATACGAACAATTCATTACCTTTGTCGAGAAATGGGAAAGGAAATATCCTGCACTAAGAAAGTACAAGACCGAACGCAACAGTGCCTATTTCACGTATATGGACTTCCCGGCCCAAGTGCAGAGGTGCATATATACGACCAACTGGATTGAAAGGCTCAACAGGAAGTACAGGAGAACCATCCAAATGAGAACATCCATGCCATCAGAAAAGTCCGTCATCTTCCTCCTGGCAGCCGTGGCGATGGAGGAAACAAAGACAACATATGAAAGGAGAATATATCAATTCAAAAACTGGAAAGAAAAGAATAAAATAAAATAACAGTGGAAGTACAGAGAAAGGAAAGATGAATTACACACTTTTAAGGACACTACCTTTTCTTATCCCGAACTCACGTATAACTCATTGATAATCTATAATGGGATTTTGGATTATGCAGGAGCATGTGGAATTTTCCAGAGGTCTTAATGCGCAAAATTTAATATACGCAAAAAAAACAAATAATATTTAAAATAAAACAGCTTGTCCTAAAAAAAAGTATATATTTGTATTATATAATCTTTTAACAAAAAAATAACAATTATGAAAAGACATTTATTTTGTGTGCAACAACACTTTTATGCCTAAGTTTTAGCGCATGTAGTAATGATGAGGAACAAACTCAATTAACCAATCAACCGCAGGCGAAAATTATTCAAATGAATGAATACACAAATGCAGTATTGAAAAACAGGGATTTAATTACAAAATTTTGCATTGAGAAACAGAATAATGGAACAAGGGCAAGTGTCCAAAGCTCTATTGCAGAAGAAAACCTGGTAAAATCTTTATTACCAACAGCGAAAAAGTTTGCAGATGCAATAGGGCTAACTTATAATAATATCAAAGAAGTTACCCAAATAACTTCTCCCAAAGACTATGAAAAAGCATTGGTTGGCACACTACTTTTAGCATCAGAAATTAACAATTTAAATTACCAAAAGGAATTTAACACCAGGGGGGAGGAACTTTCAAAGACTGCTTTTTAGAAGTGGCTGGTATTACAGACGGGATAGCTCTTGTTGGTGCACTTTCAGTGGGTACCATGTCAAAAGCTCAGATTGTAAAAGCATTAAGAATAATTGGTCGTGTAGGAGGTAAAAATGTAGCAAGAGCCATTAGTGGTGCAGGTTTGCTTCTTATGGCTGGCGAAATTGCTTGGTGTATGTATTAAAGATTATAAAATATGAGAATAAAATGGATTTTATGGTTGGTGGCATTTGATGTCCTTTTAGCCCTTAGTCAATTAGCCGATATGGTAAGCTCTGGCACCATAGGCGCGAATCTACCAACAACGGCACGAATAATTGGACTGGCATGCTGCGGATGCTTAATAATAGAAAATGCGTATTTTAAGAAAGGAAAGATAAAGACACTATTCATATACAACACGTTATTGGCAGTACTCGTGATACGCTCAATTTATCTTATCTTTTTTGTTTAAGAAACGAACATCCCTCTGCTCTTCTTGATTATAAGAAAGTAGAGGGATGATAGTGAAGTACACCCTGAAAGTTGGACATAAAAACCTTCGGGATGTACTTCTCTATCAAAATAGTTGGCAATACAAGGATTATCCAAAACTGCCTGATTCTATCTTTTAGATGCATAATTGAGCAATATTAACGGTTTAGTATTTGAATTATAGTATATTTGTATCTCATAAACAATACTTAAACTACTACTAACAATACTAATGAAGACATTTAATAAAATCTCGGTGTAATGGACATTTGGTAGGCTGAAAAGCTCCAGATGTCCTTTATTTATTACCTTTGTACCATTTGAAAACCTATGAATAAAAAACATGTGTCTTCTGTGGCAGCTCAAATGTTAAAAAGAATGGTCATCGCCGGGGGCTGCAAATGTATTTTTGCGGTGATTGCAAGAAGCAATTTCAAGGTGGTTATCGCATTGAGGGTATCTCATTATGGAAAAGCTATCTGACAGAGAAACGAACTGTTAAAGAATTGTCGGTTATGCATAAATGTTCGGAAAGAATAATACGTAGGAAAATAAATTTGGTGATAGATAGTTTTTTCCCCTTCCTATCCCAAGGAAGCAACTGGCATAATTGATACAACGTATTTCTCAAGAACATTTGGCGGAACGGTATGATTTTAATTCGCTTTTGAAACACCCTTTGCCAAGGAGCGAAATGTGGGTTTAGATGGTTTGACACAGATTTGGTCATGATAGCTGCCGGGCATTTAACCTTGCCGCCGCCATGAAATAAGATGACAAAAACAGTGTTCGGGATGTGATTTGTAATCTGTTGATAATCAGGATAATATTAATTGTGATTTAAAAGCTTAGCTTTTGCCCTGCAATTCATGACCTTTTGCCGTGCAGAAGGTAAGCTTTTGGAGAGTGAAAGTTGAGCTTTGTGCCGGCGGGATGGAAAAAATCAGGACGTTATTGACGGGATGGAGGGAGTTATTTTTCGTTCAAGCGGTAGCCGGCGGGTGTTTTCATGATGTGATGTGTGTTGAGGAAGCGTTGTTCGTCGAAGTGGTTGCCATCGTGGCATGAGGTGAAAATGGGGAGTGTCTCGAGATCGGAGCGGAGAATTTTATGGGTGTGGAACAAGCGTTCGAAGAGGTGGTTCATCAATCTGCTGTTGAGGAGCGATGCCAACGCCCGACAACTGATGCCTAACGATGGTTTCGGCACGAGGATGTTTGCACTGTTGAGCACGAGGTTCTGTTGTGTGTCGCAGTGGAACACCAACTTGCGGGAAACGAAACGATAGATGAGTTTCTCGCTTGCTTCGTATAAGGGTCGGGGACCCACCTGCCGGCAGTCTTTCAGCGATTTGTCGATGTAGAGCGTTGGCGGTGCCAATGTTTCCGGCGATATGTCCCGTCCCCTGTAGATGGGTACGAGACCTTGGGCAGGGTGGGGACTGCAAATTCGGTTGTTGTCGCCCGTAACGATGCCCAAAGCCCATTCGGCGTTTCCTTTCAGCGAGCGGTGGGGCAGGGCGAGCAGTTTGCCGACGACGGCTTGTTCCTCCTTGGTTGTCCATGCGTTCAGGATGTGTTTCGGATTGTCTTCGAACGATGTTTGTCGCCTGTAGTGTTCCGTTTCCACACTGCAGCGCACTTCATGGTGTTTTTCCGGTTTTTTGTTTTTCAGTACAATGGAGAAAGCCTTTGACAACACGCCTTGGAACGGTTTGCCGTAATCCTTTATTTCCTTCAGTTCGCAGGCGAGGGCGCGTTTTCTGAGCGATTCGAAGGTGGCAATGTTCAGTACCGCTTCCGGAAGGAGGAACGCCAACGCGCCATCGGGTGCGAGCAGTTTCAGGGAAGCGAAGAAGAAGATGGAGCAGGTGTCTGTGCTTTTGCCACATTCGTAGTACTTGGCGAGGTTGTCTTTTTGCTTTTTGTTGAGTTTTTTCCCCCATGGCGGGTTCGTATAGATAAGGTCGAATCGGCGGTTGAGCGTTTTTCCGATGTTCAGGAAGTCGGCGCAGACGATGTGGGTTGGTTCCTTTCCCGTTTTTTCGCGAACCCGTTGTTTTGCTATTGCCACCGCCTGTTCATCGGTATCGAATCCATAGACGTTTTCCGGTTCGATGCCGCGTTCCAATGCTTCGATGATGAAGTTGCCGCAGCCGCAGCAGGGGTCGAGAAATGTGGTGTTTTTATCGGCCCTGATGTCGCGTGTCATGTCGGCGACGATGCTTTGTGGCGTGTAGAAAATTCCCTCTTTGTTGCGCCAAGCCTCGCTCAGTGATGCCTCGTATGTGGCTGCCGTTTTTGTTTTTTCCTTTCTTCTCTTCTCCTCCTTTTTCTTCTTGGTTGTCGCCGGCGCGTTTCCGCTTGTTGTTTTCCGGCTTTTGTTTGCCCGTGCCGTGAGGCGTTTTGTGTGGTCGAGCTGTTTCAGACATTCGTCCAGCGATGTGGCGCAGATGTTTCCCCGTCCTGCCGATTGCAACAATCCCGCCTTTGTCCAGTTGCGCACTGTTGCTTCCGACACTCCGAGTCGGTCGGCTGCCTCTCTGACGCGTATTTTTTCCACCGTTTTTTACTCTCTTCTCGTAACCATTACCAGACTATCCGCGCTCACTCTTGCCTTGAGCCATTGCGTCATTCTTTGTCGTTCTCGTTGGCTCTGCCAGTGGTTGGCGTCGAGTTTCACCACCGCCAACACATATTTCTTCGGTGGCATGGTGTCGATGGTTGCTTCGGTGGCAGGCGTGAGTGTCAGCGAGCGCACTCCGGGGTAGAGCGTTTTGATTTCCGGGCGCAGCAGTGTGCCCGCTTTCTCGTAGCGTTGATATTCTTCGAGCGATTCTTTCAGTTGGGCTATTTCCATCGATTGCTGTTGCAGAAGTCCCACGTTGTCGTTGTTGTTTCTGCCTGTGCCTGCCATGTTTGCCTCGAGTTTCATCAAGCTGTCGGGTCGCATGCCCTGAATCACTTCCAGGCGGATGCCTTTCAGTCCGCCGTATCGTTCCATTTCTTTTTGTGCCTCGGCAATTTGCTCGTCGGTGATGACGTTGCCCACCGCCACGACTCGGAAAGTGCTGTCGTTCCTCATGTCGTTGGCAACAATTTGTGTTCCTCCGAATGTGAGGTTTTCGCTCACAAAGCGATTCAATTGCCGTTTGAAGAAGCTGTCGCGCAGGAGGTTCAGGGTCATCATGCCGGCGGGTATCATCGTGAATACCACGATGGCGATAATGACGCGATGTACAAACTTGCGGCGAGTTTCGTCCACGTATTGCTTTCTTCGGAAGCGCAACAATCGCACACCGATGTAAGTGGCAACGGTGATGAAGACGGTGTTGATGAAATACAGGAAGAACGCACCTGCGAAGAAGGCGAGGTTGCCTGTTGCGATGCCGTATCCTGCGGTGCAGAGGGGTGGCATGAGGGCGGTGGCGATGGCAACACCCGGTATGACGTTGCCCTTGTCCTTGGCACATTGCACGGTGATGCCCGCCGCGCCACCGAAGAGGGCAATGAGCACGTCGTAGATGGTGGGAGCCGTGCGCGCGAGGAGTTCCGATTGCACTTCCTTGAATGGGGTGAGGAGGAAGTAAACGGTGGCGGTGATGATGCCGATGAGGGTGGCGATGAAGAGGTTTTTGCCCGATCGCTTGAGCAGTGGCAAGTCGTTGATGCCCACCGCCAAACCGATGCCGAGGATGGGACCCATGAGAGGCGATATGAGCATTGCGCCGATGATGACCGCCGTGGAGTTTACGTTCAGTCCGAGCGAGGCAATGAAGATGGCGAAAATGAGAATCCACAGGTTCGCTCCGCGAAAAGAAATGCTGGCGGTGATGTTTCCGATGATGTCAGCTTCGCGATCCTTGTCGCGCGACATGTCGAAGTAGCTTTTTATGTATTTCCAGATGGAGAAATTCTTGTCGTTTTGATTGCCGTTGTTTTGCGTTTGCGTTGTTTCCATTCGGTTCATGTTGTTTTATGCCTTGCAAAGTTACGCATTTCCCTTCGTTTACGCAACCCTCCCGACAGATATTTTTTTTGCTTTCTCCTCCCGGAAATATTGTCAGCCGGTGTTCTTTTGGCACAATTCTTGCTTTTCTAAAATCAAAAAAAACAGAAAGAAAGCTATGAATCATAATGAAATCCCCGTGCTTCTGCTCACGGGCTATTTGGGAAGCGGAAAGACAACACTTGTAAACAGGATTCTTGCCAATGAGAAGGGAGTGAAATTTGCCGTCATCGTGAACGACATCGGCGAGGTGAACATTGATGCCAACCTTATAGAGAAAGGTGGTGTGGTGGGGCAACAAGACGACTCGCTCGTGGCTTTGCAGAAC
Source organism: Prevotella brunnea (assembly GCF_008016795.1). Lineage (GTDB taxonomy): Bacteria > Bacteroidota > Bacteroidia > Bacteroidales > Bacteroidaceae > Prevotella > Prevotella brunnea. Next base: position 90,110 of record NZ_SDIK01000056.1, on the reverse strand, counting down.
GGTTGTATCTGCTGTACGCTGAAGATGGACCTCGTCAGTCAGCTCAACGACATTGTGAAGCTGGCGAAATTCGATTACATCGTCATCGAGGCAAGCGGCATTTGCGAACCGGCACCCATCGCGCAGACCATCAGCGTCTATCCCCAAATGTATCCCGACATGGCAAAAGAGGGGAGGGCGAAGCTCGATGCCATCGTAACGGTGGTGGACGCGCGAAGAATGCTCGATGAGTTCGCCGCAGGCAACGACCTGATGAAGAAAGATTTGGAGGAAGACGACTTGGAGAATTTGCTCATTCAGCAGATAGAATTTTGCAACATCGTTTTGCTCAATAAAGCTGCCGACGTGAGTCCGGAGGATTTGGGCAGAGTGAAAGCCATCGTCAGAGCATTGCAGCCCAAGGCGGAAATCATGGAATGTAACTATGGCGACATCGATCTTTCCGCCATTCTTCACACCGGCATCTTCGACTTCGACAAAGTGGCCACTTCAGCTTCATGGATAGCCGCCATAGAGGGGGAGGAGGAACACGACCACCACCATCATCACGACCACGACGAACTGCATAACGAGGAGAGTGGAGAGGCGTTGGAATATGGCATCGACACCTTCGTGTATTACAATCGCCGTCCGTTCGACATCAATTTCTTCGATGATTTCGTGGCGCGCAAATGGCAAAAGAACATCATTCGCTGCAAGGGCTTGTGCTATTTCGAGAACGAGAAGGATATATGTTATGTCTTTGAGCAGGCAGGCAAACAGGTGTCGCTGCGCAACGCCGGACAGTGGTATGCCACCATGCCGGAGTTCGAGCTGCGCGAGTTTCTCAAAAAGAATCCGGGTGTGCGCAAGGACTGGGAAGAACCTTATGGCGACAGAATGCAAAAACTCGTTTTTATCGGGCAACACCTTGACAAGGCTGCCATCACCAAAGCACTCGACCGGTGTTTGGTAGTGGCCGATGCCGACCGGTAGCGAGTCGATTGCGACTCATCGCATATACCACAGTCCTTTTTTCTTCACCATCGGAACAACAATCTGCTCGCGACCGCCATCGCCGAAATGGAACAGCAGATAGGCGTTTGCCGTGCTGTCCCTGCCGTTAAATTCGGTATGGTGGATGGAAATGGAGTCGATGCCATGGTGTTGCTCCTCCATCCGGTCGCAAAACTGCCGGAAATTCATCAGCATCTGGTCGCGATAGCTTCCGGGAATGGTGTCGGGCAGAAGGATGCCATCCATGAATAACGCGCTCTTGCCTGCAATGAGGCTCTCGTAATACACCTTGGCTGCCCGGGCAGCTATCATGCCGTGGTCGATAGTCTTGCCCGACTTCCCGCACGCCGTTGCCAACAATGTGGTGGCAAGGACGAGCGGGAAAGCAAGATGTCTGAGGTTTTTGCTATCCATTCTCCTTACTTTTGACGAATGAACACGTTGATGGGGCAACCGTTGAGGTTCCAGTTCTCGCGAATCTTGTTTTCCAAGAAGCGGCGATAAGGTTCCTTGACGTATTGTGGCAGGTTGGCGTAGAACACGAATGACGGAATCTGCGTGTTGGGCAGCTGTGAGCAATACTTTATCTTGATGTACTTGCCTTTCAGCGATGGTGGGGGCGTGTTCTCGATGATGGGGAGCATGACGGCGTTTAACTTTGTTGTGCCGACATGGATTTTCCGATTGAGATACACCTGCTTTGCCACGTCGAGGACTTTGAAGATGCGCTGTTTGGTGAGTGCAGAAGTGAAGATGATGGGGAAATCCACGAAGGGTGCCATGCGTCTGCGAATGGCGTCCTCGAACGTCTTGATGACCTTTTGGCTCTTGTCTTCCACCAAGTCCCACTTGTTTACCACCACCACCAAACTCTTGTTGTTACGCTGTATGAGTTGAAAGATGTTCATGTCCTGTGCCTCTATTCCGCGAGTGGCATCGATCATGAGGAGGCAGACATCTGAGTTTTCGATGCTTCGGATGGAACGCATGACGGAATAGAACTCCAAGTCCTCCGTTACTTTGTTTTTTCGTCGGATGCCGGCGGTATCGACGAGGTAGAAATCAAATCCGAACTTTGTGTATCGTGTGTAAATGCTGTCGCGTGTGGTGCCCGCTATTTCGGTAACGATGTTGCGGTCTTCTCCGATGAAGGCGTTGATAATGCTCGACTTGCCTGCGTTGGGTCTGCCCACTACGGCGAAGCGTGGGATTTCGTCTTCGAGGTCTTCTTCCGGAAGGTCTTTGAGTCTTTCGAGGAGCAGGTCGAGCAGTTCGCCCGTACCGCTTCCGGTCTGTGCGCTGATGCAAACCGGTTCGCCCAGTCCCAATCTGTAGAATTCTGCCGCCTGATAATATTCGCCACTGTTATCCACTTTGTTGGCAACGAGGATGACGGGGAGTTTGGCTCGTCGGAGGATTTGTGCCACGTCCTGATCCCAATCCGTTACGCCTGTTTCGTTATCGACGATGAAGAGGACGAAGTCGGCTTCCTCTGTTGCTATGAGCACTTGTTTTCGTATTGCGTCTTCGAAGATGTCGTCTGAGTTTACCACCCATCCTCCGGTATCGACGACTGAGAATTCTCGTCCGTTCCATTGGCATTTGCCGTATTGTCTGTCGCGTGTGGTGCCGGCTGTATCGCTGACGATGGCGCGCCGACTTTGGGTGAGGCGATTGAAAAGTGTGGATTTGCCCACATTGGGGCGTCCCACGATTGCTACTAAGTTTGCCATAAGTTTGTATTTTCCTTCCCGAAAGTCCCGGAAAGGTTGTGAAGGCGTGGTCGGGTGCCTTCAAACGTAATTGCCTGGAATGACCGGTTCCCGGCCCTCGCATTGTGCGAGAGTGTGCCCTACCATGCAGTCAGGGCAAAACAGGGGGAGATTCCCGTGATTGTTTATTCGGGATTGTATCCGAAGTTGTTCAGTTCTTTCTGTGAGTTGCGCCAGTCTTTATCCACTTTCACGAAGGTTTCAAGGAATATTTTTTTGTTGAAGAAGTGTTCCAGACTTTTGCGTGCCTCTGTGGAGACTTTCTTCAGTGCTTGTCCCTGATGGCCGATGATGATGCCTTTCTGACTGTCGCGCTCCACGTAGATGATGGCGTTGATATGGATTTTCTTGGTTTCTTCTTTGAAATGTTCCACCACTACTTCCACGGAATAGGGCACTTCCTTGTCGTAATAACGAAGGATTTTCTCGCGGATGATTTCCGTAACGAAGAATTTTGCCGGTTTGTCGGTCAATTGGTCTTTGTCGAAGTATGCCGGGCTTTCGGGCAATAGTTCCAAGATGCGCTTCATCAGCAAGTCTGTTCCAAACTTGTTTTTTGCCGATATGGGGAGTATCTCTGCTTTGGGCAGTAGTGTGTGCCATTTCTCGACTAATTCCACTACTTTTTTTTGTTCGCTCTCGTCGATTTTGTTGATGAGCAAGATGATGGGGATGTCCATCTGTGCTACTTTTGCGAGAAATTCCTTGTTTTTCTCCGGGTCTTCTATCACATCTGTTACGTAGAGCAGTATGTCGGCATCTGCCAGTGCCGATTCGGAGAAATGCAACATCATTTCCTGCATTTTGTAGTTGGGCTTCAACACTCCGGGTGTATCGGAGAAGACGATTTGTGCGTCATCGGTATTGACGATGCCCATGATGCGGTGGCGGGTGGTTTGTGCCTTGAAGGTGGCAATACTGATTTTCTCGCCGACAAGTTGGTTCATCAGCGTGCTTTTTCCCACATTTGGATTTCCCACAATGTTTACAAATCCGGCTTTGTGCATAATCGAAGATTGTTTTTAATCGAAAAACGCACCTTGTCTTTTATTGGAAAAGAAAGATGCGTTGAGACGTTTTTTTTATATCGTTCAGAGCTTATTTCTTTGCCACCTCCGAAGTTCCGTCGTAAGCCCATTTCAGATAGGATGCGCCGTGAACAAATCCTGCTCCGAAGGCTGTGAAGATGACGTTGTCGCCTTTCCGCAGTTTCGATTCGTAATCCCAAAGTGCGAGGGGGATGGTTGCTGCACTGGTGTTGCCATAGTGTTCGATGTTGATGAGCACCTTCTCAAGTGGCAACTCGGCGCGTTTGGCAACAGCTTCGATGATGCGCAGGTTGGCTTCGTGGGGCACCACCCAATCGATGGCATCGGCGGAGAGATTGTTCTTCCGCATGATTTCTGCCACGTCGTCGCTCATGCTCTTTACCGCGTAGCGGAAGACTGTTCTGCCTTCTTGGTAAAGATAGTGCAAGTGATGGTCCACGGTGAAGCGCGAGGGTGGACAGACTGAGCCGCCGGCTTTCATGTGAAGGAAGGGCAAGCCCTTTCCGTCGGTGCGCAGAAACGAGTTTCTGATGCCTATATTCTCTTCGTTGGTCGCTTCCATCAGGACCGCTCCCGCACCGTCGCCGAAGAGCACACAAGTCTGGCGGTCGGTGTAATCAACCATCGACGACATCTTGTCGGCTCCGATAACGATAATTCGCTTATAGCGTCCGCTCTGAATCATCGATGCTGCCACGTCTGTGGAATAAAGGAAACCACAGCAGGCGGCCGAGAAGTCAAAGCCGAAGGCGTTGCGCAATCCCAACTTGCCTATCACGATGGATGAGGTAGAGGGGAATTTATAGTCGGGAGTGGTGGTGGTAACGATAAGCGCATCGATGCTGTCCGGGTCTGCTCCGGTTTTTTGCAACAGTTCTTTGGCTGCTTTGCGTGCCATATAGCTTGTTCCCAAGCCTTCTTCCGTTAATATATGGCGTTCTTTTATGCCCACGCGGGCCATGATCCATTCATCGCTGGTATCGACCATGCGCGACAGTTCTTCGTTGTCGAGCACATAATCGGGCACGTATCCGCCGATACCGGTGATGATTGCGTTTATCTTCTCCATCCGCTGTTATTCAGCTGTTTCCTTTACGATGGCCACCTTGCCGCGATAGTAACCGCAGGTGGGGCAAACAGTGTGATAAACGTAGTACGCACCACAATTGGGGCAAACGGCGAGTGTGGGAGCCACTGCCTTGTCGTGAGTTCTTCTCTTGAGTGTACGGGTCTTTGACTGTCTTCTTTTAGGATGTGCCATAATGCTTAAATCTTTTAATAATTATTCTTTTAACTTTAATAGTGCTTCCCAGCGCGGATCAATGGTTGTCCCGGTGCCCTCACCGCTTCGGGCGGCAGAATGCTCGTTCAGAGTTCGTATCATGGCAGGGTTGCATTTTCCAGGTGCATGCACATGCTTGATAGGGATTGCGAGTACCATAAATTCGTAGATGTACCATGTTACATCGAGTATTCCTTCGTTCTCGGCCACAATAACACGGTCGCCATCTTCTGAGTTCACGTTTCCAAATTTGGCTTCGAGGTGCTGTTCGGTCTCGATGGGTTGTTCCATCGGGTCGAGACAAAGGTCGCAGGGAACAATCACCGTACCTTTTTCGCGAAAATCCAATGTGAAGAAATCATCCTTGGTACGAACAATATCGAGCGAAACACGCACAGAACCCTCACTCACCTCGGAAGCCTTAACTTCCTTAAAGTAAGCGTTATCCAGGGTGAACTCAAAGCTGTTCAAGCCAATGTTCAGACCTTTCAAATCGATTTTAAGGGTTTCAAAGTCCATAATCGGGTTGCAAAGTTACGAATATTTTTCTGATTTTTAGAAAATTGTAGATAGAAAATCGCAAAAAACATCAATGTCGTGCCAATTGTGCGCAGTGGTGTCCCAAATAAATTTGGTGAAACCTCATGCAAAGTTGCATCGAATCGTGGGATTTGACGTGTTTTCCTGCACGACCGAGCGGACATGTTTCCCCGTGTCGCCCCATGCTCATTCAGGTGGTGGCAAACGAATTGTTGATGCGGAACACGCCATCTGACCATTGAAAAAACATGACAAAAACAGCGATTCGTAATCTCTTGATAATCAGGACGATGTGAATGGTAATTTAAAAGCTTAGCTTTTGCACTTCAATACATGAGCTTTTGCAATGCAAAAGGTTAGCTTTCGGAAAGCAAAAGGTTAGCTTTGTGCCGATGGAATGGAAATTATGCGGACATTATCGGGTTGTGAGGGGTGGAGCGAAGACCGAAGAACCCTGTTTTCCACGGAACAAAATCGGGGTGGGAAAAGCAATGGAGGAAAGGGTTATTGTCGTTTTTTCAGTTCTATCCGGAAAGTGGTTCCGCGCCCCGGAGCCGACGACTTCACGTAGATTTTCCCATGGTGATATTCTTCTACGATGCGTTTGGCAAGACTGAGTCCCAAGCCCCATCCGCGATGTTTTGTGGTAAAGCCCGGTCGGAAGACGTTGCCTACATCTTTCTTTCTGATTCCCTTGCCCGTATCGCTGACCTCCACGCTGACTTCGCCGGCGGTTTCCTCAACGTGCAAGGTGATGGTGCCGGCTTCTCCTTTCATGGCATCGACGGCATTCTTGCAGAGATTTTCAATCACCCACTCGAAGAGGGAGGCGTTCATCTTGACGATAATTTCATGATTGGGAACTTCCAAAGCGATTCTGACGTGCTTCGAGGTGCGCTTGTCCATGTAATCCACCACATGTTCGAGCACATTGTTGAGCGACGAGGGCACGGGCTCGGGCTTGGAGCCGATTTTTGAAAAGCGGTCGGCAATGAGTTGCAAACGCTTCACGTCCTTGTCCATCTCCGGAAGAAGTGCATCGTGGGGATAGGTCTCTCGCAAAATGGTGGTCCATGCCATCAACGACGAGATGGGGGTGCCCAATTGGTGGGCAGTCTCCTTGCTCAATCCCACCCAAATCTTGTTCTGCTCGGAACGCTTGAGGGTCAGGAGGGCGAAAATGGCCAAGACGACAAACACGACGACCATGCCCAATTGCACATAAGGATAAATCGCCAAACGCTTCAATATCATCGACTCGTCATAGCAAACTACTATGACGTCGCGCCGTCCCGCCGACAATGGAATCTTTATGAATTGCCGTGCCTCCATGTACTGTTGTGCCAGGGCGGACACCTGACGCATGCTGTCGGCCTTACTCTCTGCCTTGAGGCGGACATTCCTGAAGTCGGTTACGCGATTGCGGTTGTCGAGGACGATGACCGGGATGGTGTTGTTTTCATTGAGCACCTTCAGCACCAATGCCAAGTCGGTGTTCTCGTCTGCCTGACTAAGCGCGCGCATTGCCTCCGCCCATACCTCCATCCGGCTGCGCTCTTGTTGTGCCAAGTCCTTCGTGAGCAAACTCGATGCCGCCAATGATGCCACCGCGATGACAATTGCCATCACCACCAGCCCGATCTTGATGCGTCGTATGTGATCTGTCCACTGCATAATTCTCATTGATAACGAGCGGCATCCCGATTTATTGCAAGACAGGCGGGATTATTATACGCGCCGGGGCTGGGAATGTGTCGTGTGGAGAAAACATCGTCCGCAAAGCAGGGAGCGTTGCCTGTGCGAACATGAAACGGAAAAAGCCGGGCGTCATCGCGATGCCCGGCTTTTGTTGAAAAGAGGAATTAAAGATTTGTATTATTTCACAACAATACTTTTACTCATAATTCTTTTTTCCTGAATCAATCTTCGATATGAAAATACCTTACGCTGTACACGGAAATTGTACAGCATGATTAACATCTACAATATACTTATTTACTAATACTTCTGATGTGGTGTAAAGGCTCACCTTGCTGCCTTGGGTAACATTCTTCACGATGGTGTTTCCGTTCTCAAGGTTTACGCTTGCCACGATGATGGTCTTCATCGTGCGGCAGCCCTCCGGGTTTTCTTCCGTTTCCGCGGCATGGACGCCATCGCTGAGCTGAACGAGCGTCAGCGTGGCGTCGATTTTTTGTCCGTCGGCAACGTTCTCTTCTGTGTCGCAAGCCAACCGGAAGAGGTTGTTTCCCTCAACTAGTGCGAGGGGTTCAGTAGTGGTAATTTCAAAGGCGTTGTTGGTTACGTCCGCCTCTCCGAGTTTTTTTGTGGTTGAAAAAGTATTGGAATCCTTGCTATAATATAAGGTGGCGAGTGCCACTTGGTTGTGCGTGTTGTTGGTTGTGAATCCGAATTTCCCGGTGTTGTTCTTCAGCCGTGTGGTGAGCGCGCCATCTTCGGCCGATGATTTCCCGCTTCCCACTTCTTGTTTGCTGAAGGGGGCAAGTCGGCTCTCTGCCGTTGCTTTCGTCGCGAGGACAATCCATCCGCCGATGCGCAGCATCGTTGGCAAAAACAGATGTGGTCTTTGGTTCATACCATTATATATAGGCTTCATGCTTCGTTTTTTTCATTCTTGTGTTCGGCTGCCCCTCCCAAGATCGTTGGGTGCGTTCTTTGTCGCGAAAGGACAATCCACACAAGCAATATCAACGAACAACGGCAACCTGCCATTTTCGTTATGGGTATTGATGTATGTTGATTTCTAACTTCTCAGCCTAACCCCGGAGGCTTTTCGTGAAGCGGAATGAAATAAGGCAGGTCTTCTGACTTTGTTGTCTGCTCACAAACCCCTTCCCGAACCTTGTTCAGTGGTTATGGTTTGTGCCCACAAAGACAACTCACAGCAGCCGGACTGTTTGGGATTCACACCCAATTCCCTTTTAATCGCTGTCGCGAACCAAATTCGTTGCAAAGGTAAGAATATTTTTTGAACCACAAAGAGAAAACAGAAAAAAAATGAAAAAAGTGTGTATTTGTTACAAGCGTTTCATCGCCGGGCATCACTAAAACACAAAAAAAGGGTGTTTCTCGCTTTTGAACCACGGGCGAAAACCTGCCTGCGCACACGGATTTTGTAAAAGAATATATCCTGCCGAAACTTGAAGGCTGAGCTTTTGGGTGGTAAAAGGTGAGCAAATGGAGAACAAAAGGTGAGCTTTCGCATTGCAAAAGGTGAGCTTTTGGAACATAGTTTCTAAACACTTGTGTTTCAATGGCTTGCAATCCTCATAATTTCCTTTAATGTGTAAAATTTTTTCCTCTCGTTTCCACTTCGTCATTGTGTCGCGAAATGGTTTGGCAAACTCTCTTCCAAGCGTTGCAATGGAAGAAAAAAGGGTTGTGAAATGTTTTGCAACGCCTGTTCAATGCCTGCATACGTGTTGCCGACCGGTGGATGCTTTCGATGGTTTTGTCATAATTCCGCCACGCGAATGATTGGTACAGATATTGCTATATCTTTCATGATGCTTCCGAAAAGTGGACGGAAGGGACAAATGGAAATTATAAACCATATATATATAACAAAAAAGATATGATTCACGCACAGATTGACGAGTTGATTCGCAATGCGATGAAAGCTCATGAAAATGACAAGAGAGACGTGCTCCGACTAATCAAGACGGAGTTTCTCAAGTATAACACTTCCAAAGAGGGGGCAGGAAAAGAGATGGACGAAGAAAAGGAGTTCGCCATTCTGAAGAAAATGGTGGCGCAACGCCAAGATGCCATTGCACAATACAACAAGGCGAACCGACCGGAACTGGCAGAGAAGGAACGCAAGGAACTCGACATCATCAGCGGGTTTCTGCCTGCCGTGCCCACGGAGGAGGAGCTCACGGCTTGCGCAAAATCGGTCATTGAGGCACGTCCCGAGGCAAACATGGGAATTATCATAAAAGAGGTGAAGGCACAACTCCCCATGGCGGACGGCAAGACGTTGGCGGGCATTGTGCGCGGATTGCTCAATTAGGAAACAAAAGGGCAGGGGAGGAAAGGAAAGACTTTGGCGAAAACCGAACCATCGCTTGTCCGAAGAATAAAAAAAGAAAGGAAAAGAAAATGATAAAGATGTATGTCATGCCGACTTGTCCGCACTGCTCCCACGTGGAGAAACAAGTGGAGGGCAACGCGAATTTCGAGATTGTGGACATTGGTGCACACGTGAGAAACCTAAAGGAGTTTTTGCGACTGCGCGACGCTCACCCGGCTTTCGCCGAAGCGAGGAAAGCGGGCGACGTGGGCATCCCCTGTTACGTGCGGGAGGACGGCAGCGTAACGTTGCAATCTGTCGAAGTGGGATTGGAACCCATGCCCGAGGAAGGCGCATCGTGCGGTTTGGACGGCAGCGGTTGCTGACGAATTGCTTCCCCGCGTCTTGACTTACGCCCCGCGTTTGCCTTGTCGTGGCAACATGGCGCGTGCGCAGACGTTGGCAGGTTTCGGCGTATCGACCGCCACGAGATTTTATGAGGTAAGTCGCGAAAGAGCCATGCCGACATGCCGGCATGGCTTTGCGATGTTCAACCAAAGAGCAGGCGCAGAGCTTCCTCCACTTTCGCAACGGGGTGGAGAGCTATGGTCTTGTCGGAGGGAAGTCCCGAGGCGTTGTTTGCGGGAATGATGATGTGCCCGAAGCCCAATTTTCCGGCTTCGGCTATGCGTTGTTCCATGCGATTCACGGGGCGCACCTCGCCACTCAGCCCCACCTCGCCCGCCATGCACCAACTTGCATCGATGGGTGTATCGACATTCGAGGACAACACGGCGGCTATGACGCTCAAGTCCATTGCCGTGTCGGTGATGCGCAGTCCGCCGGCAATGTTGAGAAACACGTCTTTCTGAGCCAATTTGAAGCCCACCCGTTTTTCCAATACGGCAAGCAACATGTTCAGACGGCGTTGGTCGAACCCCGTTGCCGAGCGTTGGGGCGTGCCGTAGGCAGCCGTGGAAACCAAAGCCTGCGTCTCCACAAGAAAGGGGCGCATCCCCTCGATGGCACTTGACACGGCAATGCCCGACAAGTCGCGGCGCGCTTCGGTGAGAAGCAGCTCCGACGGATTTTCCACCGGTCGCAGTCCGTCCTGCCGCATCTCATAGATGCCCAGTTCGGAAGTGGAACCAAATCGGTTCTTGATGCTTCGCAGGATGCGATAGAGATGATGTCGGTCGCCCTCGAACTGTATGACGGTGTCCACGATGTGCTCCAACACCTTCGGACCGGCTATCGACCCTTCCTTATTAATATGTCCGATGAGCAACACGGGAAGATTGACCGATTTTGCCAGCTGCAGCAAGAGGGCAGCACACTCGCGTATCTGACTGATGCTTCCCGCACTGCTTGCCACCGTCTCCGTGGCAATGGTCTGTATGGAATCGATGACCAACAGCTCCGGCTGCGTTTGTCTGATGCTGTCGATGATTTTCTCGAGCGAAGTCTCCGACAGGATGAGCACAGAGTCGGGGATGTTGCCGGCAATACGCTCCGCACGCATCTTGATTTGCTGCGGACTCTCCTCGCCACTGACATAGAGCACGCGGCGATTGGTGCGCAACACGGTTTGCAGCGTGAGCGTACTCTTGCCAATGCCCGGCTCGCCACCAAGCAGCACCATGCTTCCGGGCACCAAACCGCCCCCCAAGACTCGGTTCAGCTCAGGGTCGGTCAGGTCGATGCGCTTCTCCGCAGTGTAAGACACGCTCGAAAGCTTTTGCGCTCCACATGTCTTGCCATTCGGCGCAAAAGCATTGCCCAACCCGTTGATGGCATTTCGCCCCGCATCGCCGGCAATGCGTATCTCCCTAAACGTGTTCCATTGTCCGCAACTCGGACATTTTCCAATCCATTTCGTACTCTCCTGTCCGCAGTTCTCGCAGACGTAAGCAATCTTGTCCTTTGCCATGATGCGACAAAAGTAAGAATATTTTTCCTTGTTACAAAATTTATGTTTACTTTTGCAGGATATGAAACGATACTATCTTTGGGCTGTCGCACTCCTCTTCCTCATCGCGGCATGCGGAAAGTCGGAGAAAGAAAAGGCAATCGACCGGCGACAGCACAACCTCAGACAGCAACAAGCCTATCGGGAAGCATTCAAGGTGGCAGTATTGCCAACGTTGGATTGTCTTCCCATTTATCTGTTGAAAGACAGTTTGTTATACGATACAACTAAAGTAGATGTTCGGCTGCTCGCCTTTACCTCACAGATGGATTGCGACACGGCGATGGCAGGAGGCAGCGTGCAAGCTTCCGTTACCGACCTGATACGCGGCGAAAGACTGAAACGCCGGCGGCACGTGCCGCTGATTTACCTCACGGAGACCAACGCCGTGTGGCAGCTCATGGCAAATAAGCAATCGGAAGTGAAGAAACCATCCGACCTCGCCGATAAGTATGTCGCCATGACGCGTTTCTCCATCACCGATTACCTCACCGCAAGAGTAATCAAACTCGGAAAACCAAAGTATGCCGTGTACAAAGTGCAAATCAACAACGTCATAACAAGGCAAAAAATGCTGGAAAACAACTTGTTGGATGCCGCATGGCTCACCGAACCACAATCCACTCAAGCCCGACTGCGAGGCGACAGGTTGCTCTACGATTCTTCCGATGAAGCCTTCGTGCCCGGCGTCATAGCCCTCGTGGGAGAATCGGATATCGCCAAACAGGAAGCCTTTCAACAAGCATACGACAAGGCTGTGGAACTGATAAACAAAAAAGGTGTGAAATACTATGGAGCACTCATCGAGAAATACATGAAAGTAAACGCAAAAGTGGTTGATGCTCTGCCGAAAACAACATTTAAACGCATCGTCAGTCCACGTCCTGCAGACATCCTGAAAGCACAACGACCCTGAAAAGTCCGACACTCCAACATTGATCATGCAACCGGCTCACCACCCCTTAACACAACAAGCACAGTGAACGTAGAAAAAAAACTTTCCGAAGTCGGGGCATCGCTCCGCAATTGCAATTTGGGAAATGCCCTCGCGCTCGTCAGGAGCATCTATGACGCAAAACCATCGCTCGTCGGTCATGACGAGTTTCAGGACATTCTGCACGATTTTCAGCTCATGGGCAACTTCTTTCTGAGAGGCTTCGCCGACCCACAACGCAAACAATTCTATCAATCGCTCGTGAAACGTCTGTACAAGGTGGCAGCCGACTTGTTGCTCAGTTGGCAATGTGGCAACCTTCCCACCTTCATTGAAGCCCATCGCACAGCCAATCGGCTCAACATGAGCCCCGATTTCCTGAGAACCATACTCGAAGGATTCGTCTCCGACGTGGCAATGCTGTCGCTGGAAGCAGGCACCGTAAGACAACAGAAGGCAGACGAACTTCACACGCGGCATCAGCAGTTTCTCAATCGCTTGTTTTGCGCCCTTTTGGTGTCGCCACAATGGAACAAGTCGGACGAAGATTTCTATTCCGACCTGCTCACCACTCCCACCATAGACGCGCTCGATCAGCAGGTCATGGTGGCAGCCGTAACACTCTCATCCCTCAACCTTTTCGACATGGGCAAATACCGAACGCTCGTCCATACCTGTCTCCACGCGAACGACGAGGGGGTAGGAAAACGCGCTTTGGTGGGCTGGACACTCGTCGCCAACGACCTTCCGTTCTACGCCGATGAGAAACAGAAAGCCTTGGAACCCATCATGGCACAACCCGACCTCATCGCCGAGCTGACCGACCTTCAACTGCGGTTGCTCAACTGTAGGGAAGCGGAGCGGGATGGAGAGAAAATACAACGCGACATCATGCCCAACCTGATTAAAAATGCTCCCATCGACATGAAGAACTTTGGCCTTTCGGAGTCGGAAGCCGACCCCTTGGAGAACATCATGAATCCCAACGCCGATGAGGAGAAGATGGAAATACTCGAGGAAAACATTCAAAGGATGATGGATATGCAGAAGAAAGGAGCCGACATCTATTTCTGCGGATTTCGGCAGCTGAAACATTATCCCTTTTTCAACGACCTCTCAAACTGGTTTACCCCCTTCTCGGAAGAACATCCCGCACTGAAAACCGTGAAAGCGAAGCCCCACGGCGAACAACTGCTGAGATTGGTGCGCGAGCGGAGCAACTTCTGTGAGTCGGACAAATACTCGTTGGCGCTCTCCTTGTCGATGATGCTCGACAAAGCCTCGCCCGACATGATGGAAGCCATGCTGTCGTCCGATGCGATGGGATTTAACTCCGATGAGCAAACAACGGCAGACGGAAACCATCTTCTCGGTGGCTATCTGCAAGACCTCTATCGTTTTTTCAAAATAAAACAGGCATCGCAACACGATATTGCCGACCCTTTCGCGGATTTGCCCAAGGGACGATGGCTCATCTACGACAACTTGAGCTTCGAAGGCAGGGATTGGGAGGAACAAAAACTCACGATGGCACAACTGCTCTATATGAAAAAACGATATGAAGACGTGGAAAAACTACTCTCTACGTTTCACTCCGATAAGCTGACATACAACGTTTTGCAGGCTTTTGTGCAGGTGAAACTTCACAAGCGGAAAGAGGATGGGGGCTACTTGATGAAAGCGCGCGAGCAAGTGTCGGACGAAGGCTGGGCATTGAAGTGCCTTGCCGACTGCTACATGGAACTGGCGATGTACGAAAGGGCTGCGGAAGCCTTTGGAAGACTTGCCGATTTATATCCCGAAGCCGTGAGCTTTGCCATCAATTCCTGTTTCTGTCTGCTGAAGACACAGCGATATGACGATGCGTTGCGTAGGCTCTATGAACTGAACTATAAGCACCCGGACAATAATAAGGTGAAGCGACATTTGGCTTGGGCATTGCTTTGCACGAAAAGCCCTGATAAGGCGAAGCGGCTTTACGCGGAACTGATGGCCGATGGTCCCACCCCCGACGACTATCTCAACGCCGGTTATGCAGAATGGATAGGCGGAAACCCCACCGATGCACTGGAACTCTTCCGGAAATGGCGCAATATCAGTCGGGAAGGGGACATCATGCGACAGTTCTCCGACGATTGGTTCATGCTCAGACGCTATGACTTTTCATCCACCGACTTGGCAATGATGCGCGATTTGACCAACCATCCCGACCCATTCGACCCGCGGTGGCAAGCCTGAAAGCATACAGTCACGGAAGAACAACAAACAACAATATTGAAAATGAACATCAGGAACATCACCACACCGGGCAAAGCCGGGGGAAAAGGCTTCACTCTTGAGCATGTTGTTACGGAAATTGCGGTGGAAGAATACGCCGAAGGCTATCGCGAGATTGACCGGTTTCTATCGCTTTGTAAGCAATGCCCGCGTTTCGGAAAACAATGGACGTGCCCACCCTGCGAGTTCGATGTGAAAGCATACGTGGGACAATTCAAGTACGCCCACATCCTTGGCTCCAAAATGACTTTCACGGCCGATACTCTGCGCACCACCATCACTCAGGAGGGCGTGAAACAGGTGTGCGACGACGCCATGAAGTATGCCCTTACCAAAGCTTCGGCTTACCTTCGGAAGTACGAACGACTATCGCCGGGCAGCCTCTGCTTCCTCGGATCGCGCTGTCTGCTGTGTGGAAGCCAACCCTGCGCCCGGCAAGACGCCAAGCCCTGTCGCCATCCTCACGATGTTCGCGTATCGTTGGAGGCGGTGGGCTTCAACCTGGGCAAAACTACGAGTCAGCTGCTCGGCATCGATTTGAAATGGGGAGGTAAGGACAGGCTTCCCGAATACATCACGTTGGTTACGGCACTGCTGACCAACGATGCTACCTTGCGACTGGAATGAGTGTGCCCCCGACTGCCTTTTCCCGTGATTTTAGGGAAATCCCCCTCACGATTAGGCTTACTCCCTTGCGCGGATGGTAAATTCCCGCTATCTTTGCGATATACAATCAGAAAACGGAAGTTGAACCCTCTAAACACATACAGTCATGAAACGTCAAAATCTACTTATCACCACGGCAATCATCACTACCTTATCACTCGCGTCATGCGGAACAATGTATCTCGAAGGAGGAGCCTCCGCACCGGTTTACACCTCCGGTTCGACCTATGGCACTTCCTACGACGACGGTTATAGCGTGGCTTACAGCCGAAGCGGAATGAGCTACGACGATGCACGTCGCCAGGCATGGTTCCTGTCGGACAAGATGGCGTATGAGTTGGGCTTGTCCGATGCGCAGTTCAATGCCATCTATGAGATAAATCTCGATTACCTGCTCTCCATGCGTGGCGAACGTTCCATCTACGGAAACTATTGGACACGTCGCAACACCGACATCTTCTACGTGCTCAACGCCAGCCAATACAACTACTTCGTGAGCCTCGACTATTTCTATCGCCCCGTCTATTGGTACAACAATGCCTATTCTTTCGGCGTATATCGTCATTATGGCAATCCGCGCTATTACTATCGTGCACGCCCGACCTATTATTCCAGTTATCGAGGCGGACGCAACCGACTAAGGAAGAGCTACTATGCCGGCAGGTTCGGTGAACGAACGGGGCGTCCCATCGTAACCAACCGCAGCGGATACAGAGGAAACAATGGCTACAACGGCGTGGCGAAGACCCCGAAGAACGGCAACAACGCGGGCAGAGCCACCTTTGGAAACCAAAAGCGAGACTCGTTCAACAACAACGGAGCAAAGTTTGGCAACCAAAACCGAAACAGCAACACGAACAAGGGTTTCTCCTTCGGCAACCGAAACCGAAACAACAACACCAACACGACGCCCGTCGGACCACGTCCCAACGTGCAACCGGGCAATGCCAACGGTAGGTTCGGAGGCTCGCGCAATGGTAACGTGAACCGTCCGGCGGTAACTCCGCAACCGAAGTCCGGCACAACGCGCCCCATCAACACAACCACCAATCGACGCAGCTTCGGAGCGGGGCGCGACCGCACCATCACCACGCAGAAAACACAGAGCGTAAGCAACTCGACCGGCACATCGACGACACGCGTTGCGACACCGCAACCCAACCGGACGCAGCCCAAGAAAAACGGCAACTTCGGCGGACACAGGTGAAACCACAAACCAACATTGACACACGAAATGAGAACGACACACATCAGCAGCCGGAGAGTGGCGGCAGCATTGACGAGAGGATTCTTCAATGCCTACTTCTCGGGACAGATTGATGCCCGGTTTCCGGAGCGAAAAGACATTCAGCCGACTGCATACAAACAGATTGCTGCCGACAACTACGAAGAGCTGTCGGCGGTTTTCCTTTCCGTCTTGTTCCCCATCCTTGCACGGCTCAACTTCAGCGATGCAGAGACCGTGGCCGAAGACATGCGCCGTCGCCACTTCTCCGACAGCACGTCGCCGAAGATTCTCTTGCGCTATGCCTGCGGTTCAAAGCCGGTTTACGACACGGTGGTGGAGGAATATCGCCGCCAACTCGCGGCAATGCTGGGCGGACACGGACAATCCGTCGCCGACTTCTTTGCCGGCTGCGCACCTTTCGATACCGACGAAGCCAAAGTTCCGGTGGCTCTCGCCATTCGTTCCATGGTGCGTGTGCAGATGCACGCCTATGCCACCGGGCTGACTGCCGGACCCGCGGGGGCGCGACACTTCCGACAAGCCTCCATCTATCGCCTGATGATTGGCGGAATGACGGCATTGCTCCACACGGAACCTTTCGTTCCGAAAACCGACAACTTAGAGATGATATTCCGTGCGGCAGCACTCAACTCCGACAACTTTGAAACCCTCATGAACGAGATGAACCTTGCTCATGAGGAATTTTCAAATGGCTGAAGAGCGGGGGAGCGATTTCTCCGCAAACTCCCACCGGTGCGCGCCTGCCTCCTTCAGTCCAAATCTATCATCAGACTGCAATTTCACAATGAAAGGATGAAAACATGACTGTGATGGCAGATTGGAGTTTAACAAAAATAAAACCTTTCCCTTGCGCTTTCAGCCAAAAAAGTCCTAACTTTGTGCCCGATTTCAAACAACAGACATGGCAAGAGCAAAAAGAAGCAATCTGGAATGGACACGACGTTACGTCAGTTTCGTCTTCATCCTCTTTATCATAGCATTCGGAACCTCCTTATCCATCAGGGCAAACTTAGGTTCATCGCCCATCTCCGCCCCGCCTTACGTGCTGTCGCTGGTGCCGGGAATGCCGCTCACCATGGGACAGCTCACCATCATCATGCACGTCTTCTTCATCCTGTCGCAGATTGTGCTCTTGCGAAAGGAATTCGACAAACTGCAATTCACGCAAATCCTCGTCAGCCTGCTCTTTGGGTTTTACACCGACCTCACCATGTGGCTGACCGGTTTTCTGCAAGTTCCCTTCGACATCAACCCCCTCACCGGCTATTCCCTTCGCTTCGCCGAACTGCTCATTGGTGGCGCATTGCTGGCTTTCGGCATAGCCTGCGAGGTGCGTTGCGATTCGCTCATGCTTGCCGGCGAAGGCTTTCCACTTGCCATTGCCAAGTTTCTTCATCAGGATTTCGGCAAGGTGAAGATATGTTCCGATACCGGTCTGGTCGGTCTTGGCGTCCTCTTCATGTACGTCTTCATGGGACATTGGGACTGGAAGCTCGTTGGCTTCGGCACCCTCTTCTCTATGTTCTACGTGGGATATATGGTGCGTTTCTTCGCTCCCCATATCGAATGGCTCGATACAATCTTCATTCCTCAATCCGAAAGGCTCGCGCCACAGCGCAGCCGCGTGTCCCGGTAGGCAGTTGCCACGACTTTTTTTTTAAGTCAGTGCCTGCTTCCTTTCCCTCTTTTTGGTCAGCCGTCTTCCCATCATTAATCCACCGTTCTTTCCGTCCGGCTTTCCCCTTTTTGCATGGATAAGCCCCCTTGCCTGCACAGATTTTCAGCTTTCAATTTCAAAAGCTCACCTTTTGCGTTTCAAAAGCTAAGCTTTTGGACGATAAAAGGTAAGCTTTTGGAGAGCAAAAGGTAAGCTTTTGAAAAGCCATTGTTATGTTTCTGAAAATCAAGAGGTTACAGATGTCAATATTTTTGCTTTGCACCACACTCTGCAACAACGCAAAATTCTTGTCCGCCCTGCCGACAAACCCAAACCGGAAAAGCATGGGGCGAAGCTCCAAAATTGCTGTAAGCCGGCTTCGCAACTTGGGGAAAAGCCAAAAAAGCGAAAAAGGACGACCCACAAGGGCAGTCCTTTTTCATTTAGATTAAAGTGGAATTTATATGTTGAGAGCCTCTTGTCGGATTCGAACCAACGACCCCGAGATTACAAATCACGTGCTCTGGCCAACTGAGCTAAAGAGGCGGGTGGGCAAGCGATTCTTATCGCGCCGCTACAACCTTCTGCCCTTGCTATGTTCCCATCCTGGGGGATTCAAAGGGAGCTGGCCGTAAGAGACTTGCCCATGTCGGTACTTTCCGTTTCGGGAAAGCGAGTGCAAAGATAACAAAAAGAATTGATATAGAACAAGTATTGTATCGTTTTTTTTCGTTTTTAACAAAAAAGTATTAAAATGCGCCCCTTTTACCTATTTATATTATTTTATTTGAGTACTTTTGCAGCATGAATTACATGGAATTACGACAACTGCGTGCTTTCGCGTGGTACGACGGCATCTATCTCGCCATTGTTTGGGCAGCAAGTTTCGCTTGTTTCCTCGCGCAAACGTGGCTCCCCATGCTGGGCGATTTCAGCTCGGTGCTCATCCTCGTTACACCTTTCTTCGCCGGCTACCGACTGAAGCTGTTCCGCGATGTGGCACGCGACGGAATCATCAGCTACCGCGACGGATTTTTCTACTCCATGCGAATGTTCTTCAACGCCACATGGCTCTTCAGTCTAGCACAATGGGCATACATGACATTCCTCGACCGGGGACGAATGTTGCGCATGGTAACCGCCTTCTGCTCCACACCGGAGTTCGAGGCAACGCTGAAAGAAATGAACATCAGGAGCGACACCTTCCTCAAAGCACTGCCCGAAGCCTTGGAACCTTACTCGCTGGTGGTGAACGGCGTTGTGTGGGAACTGCTGTCGGGAGTGGTCATCAGCCTCATTGTCGCCGCCATCTTTGCACGCAAAGTGAAACCAAGAAAACTATACAATTGAAAAACTATGGATATATCTGTGATCGTACCACTCTACAACGAAGACGAGAGTCTGCCGGAACTGCATAAGTGGATTGGCAGGGTGATGAGAGCCAATCACCTCAGCTACGAAATCATATTCGTGAACGACGGCTCCACCGACAACAGCTGGGAGGTGATACGCCAAATTGCAGCAGAAGATGAGCACGTGGGAGCCATCAAGTTCCGAAGAAACTACGGCAAGTCGCCGGCACTCTACAGTGGCTTCAAGGCAGCAAAAGGCGATGTGGTCATCACCATGGATGCCGACCTGCAGGACTCGCCCGACGAGATACCGGGACTGTTCCGCATGATAAAGGAGGACGGCTACGACCTCGTGAGCGGATACAAGAAGAAACGCTACGACCCACTCTCGAAAACCATACCCACGAAACTCTTTAACGCCACCGCACGCGCCATCAGCGGCGTGAAGAACCTGCACGACTTCAACTGCGGACTGAAAGCGTACAGAAAAGAAGTGGTGAAGAACATCGAGGTATATGGCGAGATGCACCGCTACATCCCTTACCTTGCCAAAGAGGCGGGATTCGCAAAAATAGGCGAAAAGGTGGTGCACCATCAGGCACGGAAATACGGGAAGACAAAGTTTGGCATCAACCGCTTCTTCAATGGTTATCTCGACCTCATCACACTCTGGTTTCTGACTAACTTTGGAAAGAAACCCATGCACGTCTTCGGACTCCTTGGCAGCGCAGTCTTCTTCATCGGCTTCCTTGCGCTCGTGTGGCTCGCCGTGGAGAAAATCATCAATCTCGCAACAGGCATCTATGGCGACTTGCTTGCCGACCACGCCTCGTTCTTCATCGCACTCACCGCCATGCTCTTGGGAACGCAACTCTTCCTTGCAGGCTTCCTTGGCGACCTCATCAGTCGCAACAGCGCGGGAAGAAACGAATATCAGGTGGAAGAAGAAATCAACATCGAGAAAGATAACGCGAAATGAGACCATCCGGAGGAAACACTCGACACGCCTTGCTCGCACTGATGGCAACAACTTTGCTACTCGCTGCCTGCTCGGAAGTGGATTGTCCGCTGAGCAACAACGTTTACGCACGATACGCCATGAAAGGCGACACACTCAGGGACACACTCACCATCATCACACTCAGACCCGACAGCGGCGATGCCGTGATGCTCAACCGGCTCATCGGAGCAGACCACTTCTTTCTGCCCGTAAGCTACAACAACGATGCCGACCAACTGCTCTTCCTATACACCGACACAACGGGAACAGAGAGGCGCGACACCATAACCATGAGCAAAACCAATCAAAAGCAATTCGAGGGAATAGACTGTCCGCCAACCTTCTTCCACACCGTTACGGAGATGAAACACACACGCCATCGCATCGACTCCATCGTCATCCGCGACCCCAACATAGACAACAATGAAACGAAAGAGCATTTTTACATCTATTTTAATAGCACTCGGTAGTCTGCTCGCACTGCTGCCTCTCCCGGCACAAGCACAAAAGGGCGGAACAAAACGAAAAGTGGTGGCAAAAACGACTCCCGACTCCATACCGCTCTTCCGGGGATTTGCCGTGGGAACCGACCTCATCGGCATGGGACAACGCCTCATTGCCGACTACGGACAATATGAGGCATGCCTGATACTGAACCTCAAGGATTGCTACTTCCCCACCATAGAAGTGGGATACGGACAAGCCGACAAACTGAGCGATGCCACGAACATACGCTACAAGACAGCAGCACCTTACGCAAGAGTGGGATGCGACTACAATGTGCTGCGCAACAAGCACGATTCCTACCGACTGCTCGTCGGAGCACGCGTGGCATACACTTCCTTCAAATACGATATTAGCAGTCCGGGCGTTACCGACCCCGTATGGGGAGGACACACCGAATATGCCGCCAACGACGAAAGCTGTTCCATGCTTTGGGCAGAAATAGTGGGAAGACTCGACGCAGCCATTGCCGGACCGCTCAGGATGGGATGGTCGGTGAGGTATCGGACACGCATCACCAATAAACAAGGAGAGATGGGCGCACCATGGTACGTACCCGGCTTCGGCAAAGATGGTTCCACCCGATTGGCAGCCACCTTCCACATCCTACTCGAATTCTAACACATCATCACACAGCCGGAAAGGGAAACGAAACTACTTCGGTCCCTACGGCTATTCTGTAATTCGGTCATGAACAAAAACAAAAAACTTCTTTGGCAACTGCCTTTCCTAACGGCACTCATCATTGCCACCATCTTCATCGTAAAACAACAAAGGGCGATGCCCTACCAGCACAATGAGGGATTTGTCTTTGGAACAATCTACCACATTACCTACCAAAGCGACAAAGACTTGCAGCAAGAAATAGAGGCAGAACTGAAAAAGGTGGACAACTCGCTCTCCACCTTTAACCCGCAATCGGTCATATCGAAAATCAACAACAATCAGCCTGTTACCCCCGACGAGATGTTCGTGGAGGTGTTTCGGAAAGCGGAGGAAATTGCAAAAGAAACCGATGGAGCGTTCGACATCACCGTCATGCCACTCGTGAACCTTTGGGGCTTCGGCTTTAAGCAAGGCGTGAACCCATCGCAAAGCAAGATAGACAGCCTGAAACAATACATCGGCTACCAAAAAGTATGGCTCGAAGGAAAGCAAATCCGGAAAAAACAACCCAACATCATGCTCGACTGCTCCGCCATTGCCAAAGGTTATGGGGCGGACATCGTGGCACGATTGCTGAGAAAAAACGACATCAGCAACTTCATGATAGAAATAGGTGGCGAGATTGTTACCAGTGGAAACAGTGAGAACAGGCTGCCATGGAAAATCGGGGTGAACAGACCCATCGATGACAGCACAGCCACAAACATGGAAATACAGACCGTGCTCAACGTTACCGACAAGGCAATGGCAACCAGCGGAAACTATCGCAACTTCTACTACAAAGGAGGAAAGAAATACGCACACACCATCGACCCAAAGAGCGGATACCCCGTGCAGCACTCGCTATTGTCGGCAACCGTGCTGACAAAGGATTGCGCCACGGCTGACGCATACGCCACGGCATTCATGGTGATGGGAATGGAGAAAGCAAAAAAAGTATTGGAGAAACACGAAGAACTCATGGCATATTTCATCTACACCGACAAGAAAGGAAACCTAAAGGTGTGGTACAGTCCGGAGTTGGAAAAGAAAATCGTGGAAGAATAGCCATGCTGCAAATCTACGACAAACTGCTCGAATTGCCACTCTTCCTCGGAATAGGCATGGATGATCTCACGCACATTGTGGAAGCTACGAAGTTTGAGTTCATAAAACTGAGGGCAGGCAAAACAGTCGTCAGCGAGAACCAACCCTGCGAACAGCTTTATTTCCTCATGGACGGAATACTGAACATGGAAACGAGGGCGGACGACAACAGTTATACGATGACCGAGGAGATGAAGGCTCCGGCAGTGCTACAGCCCGAACGATTGTTTGGACTGCGCCGACATTATTCCAAGAGTTTCCGTACAAAGACAACTTGCGGACTGCTTTCCATTGAGAAAAGCGAACTCCTGAAACTGCTTGACGAACATTTTATTTTCCGGCTCAACTACTACAATCTGCTGTGTACTCGGACACAACGAGCCGGAGGAATGCCATGGAGAAGAACCGGAGAACAGCCACGCGACAAATTCACACGCTTCGTGAGCGACCGAAGTGACAGACCGGCAGGAAGGAAAGAACTCTGCATCACCATGCAGCAACTTGCAAACGCCATCAACGAGAGCCGTCTCAACACCTCAAGGATGCTTCACGATCTCCATGCACACGATCTTATCCGTCTTTACCGCTCGAAGGTCATTATTCCTCATCTTGAAAAACTCGTTCAAGCATAATCTCTTCCTACACATCTTTACCATTTCTCCACGCATTGTCCCACATCATTCCCCACGAATTAACAATGCATATCCCGCCATTTGCAAACAGTTGGGACAGAGCTTTCCACCGGTTGGTCATGTGTTGCGAATCGATGCGAAATGGTTGTCAAACCTTTATGTATTCATGGAAATGGGTGAAGCTCGTTATCGGGATTGGGATGACGGGTGATTAACTCGCACTCTCTTCTCGTTGGCTATGAGGAAGAGATTGCGCGTGTAAGCGATGATGCCGAAAAGCTGTCCGACGATGAGCACGGCATCGGATCGAATGATGCCATAGGTGAGAATGAGCGTTGAACCGATGAGACTAATGACCCAAAAACCTGCAGGGAGACGCGATTCGTTCTTGTTGTGGGAATAAATCCACTGATAAACGAAACGCAGTGTAAAGAGCACCTGTCCCGCGGAACCGAAAACGAGCAGCCACGGTTTCACTTCCCCATTGTTTAGGAAGCGTGTCACGAACTCGCCGGCGTTCTCTGCCACAAAGCCTGTTGCCACCAACGGCGTAACCGTTAAGACCAGTCGGGCGATGCCGGGTAGATGTTTCCATACTCCTTTGAGGTTTAAGTTCCAGAGATAGATATAATAGGAAATGAACTGTCCGAGAATGATGGCGAAGTCGTTGCGCAACCATCCGTAGATGCAGAGCAGATAGGCTCCCATGAGGCTCAGCACCCAGAAGATGGTGGGCGAGAGCACGTGGCGCGCCCTTTCCGATAGAATCCACTGTACGAGGATGCGTGCCGAGAAGAATGTTTGTGCCAAGAAGCCGATGGCGAGTGTGAGGATGCCGTCAGCCATTTTCGCGGTTTGGTTTCATGTAATTGTTTTCTGCTACCTTGTAGTTGATATAGCGCGTTTTCATCCAGCGATAAGCAAAGCAGTCGAAGAACGGTTGAACGAGGCGGTTTTGCAGGTGATATTTCGACTTCCCATTGACGCGGGGGAAGTGGCGCACGGGCATTTGCTTCACTCTTCCGTTCTGCAGGAGAATGAGTGCGGGCAGGAAGCGGTGCATTCCCGTGAAGAAAGGAACGCGGCGTGCATAGTCGGTGTGCATCACTTTCAGCGGACAGCCTGTGTCCCGTACGCCATCGTGGGTCATCATGTTGCGGAAACCGTTGGCAATGCGCGATTGAAACTTCTTGAAGAACGTATCTTTGCGGTTGGCACGTATGCCGGTAACGAGTTCGAACTCATCAATGAAGGGGAGGAGCACGTTAAAATCTTCCGGAGCCGTTTGCAGGTCGGCATCCATGTATCCCACGTATGCCGATTGGCAGTTGTCGATTCCGGCTTTCAAGGCGGCACTCAGTCCGCTGTTCTTCGTCAAGGCGAGGAAGAAGAAGTGACTGTTTCGCTCGCACACCGCCTTGATGCGTGGCAGACTGTCGTCCTTTGAGCCGTCGTCGATGAACATGACGCAGGCTTTGCGCAGCGATTGTGGCAGGAAAGCGACAAGTCGTCGTTCCAAGTTCTCTATGTTGCTCTCTTCGTTGAACACGGGCACGAGGATGGTCAGCTCGTATTCCGATGTCAGATTTGTATTCATCTCTTTGGTGTTGTTTTTTATCAAATGGATTGTATTCTTGAGTGGGGCATCGTCAATCAATGTAAATGACGGCATTGGGTCCCACAATGCATGCTTTTTTGTCGGGAAAGTATTTCAGATACTTTCGGCGCAGCATCACCACCGTGCGATGCGAGGTGCGCAGCAGTCCCAAATCTTTCTCTTTCAGTTCATTCACCGGCAGTCCCATCAAGGCATCCATGTTCTCCGGTCGGCGCAACTCCAACGCGCTGATTTTCCGCGTGTGTTTCTCGTTGGCAATCTCTTTCGTTTTTTGGCACAATGCTCCATAGCCTATCCATGGGTTGATTGCCGGCAGTGCGCATCCGCCAATGAAGAGGGTTGCCAAGAGTCCGTGGAAGAGCGTGCCGACAACGTCTTTGACTTCGCTTTGCTTTCGGAAAACGCGCCACAGCGCGAGCAATCCGGCGAGTGTCATGACCGTTGCAGCGGCGAAGAGCAGCCGGTGGGCGAGGTAAGCCGTTTCTCCGATGTTGGCAACGATGATGACTGTCGGCAGGGCGCAGACGAAGATGCCTGCCGTGACGGAGAGTATGATTTTCAGCCATCGCTCTCTTGCCATCGTCTGCAGATGGAAGGCAGCAAGATAGATGATGAAAGGAAAGGCAGGCAACAGATAAACCTGTAGTTTGGAGCTGATGCAGGAGAGCATGACGAAAGTGGAAGCGGCGGTGGCGGCGAAGAGGCGTTGAAGATTGAACAGTGGCAGGCGGCGAACGGCAGCCATGCCGATGATGGAAATGACTACGAGCGACCATGGTGCGATGGAATACCACACGGCGATGGCATAATAATAGAATGGTGCCTTGTGATGGAAGGAATTGACCGCACGGTCGAACGTCTGATGAAAGACAAGGTTATGGAGATATTCCGTACCGCCTTCCGCATAGACGGCGCCGAGCCAGAGCGTGGCACCCAACAATGGAAGCACCCAGGTTCGCCATCCCCAATAGCGGAAGAGTGTTTTGATTTCGCCGTTCCACAGCAGGTAAACCACGGAGGAGCAGAGTGGGACGAGCAGACCCACCATGCCTTTGCTAAACACGGCGAGGAAGGTGTAGAGACCCAGCAGGAGCGCGGAGCGATTGCGGTTCTCCTGCGGGCGAGTCATGCGATGGAACTCGCGCAGGGCGAGGACGATGAACATACATAAGAGCATGTCCATGCGCAGCGTTACGGCAAGACCGGCGAAGAGTCCGCCCGTGAGCAGCATCATGCGGGCGATGGTTCGGTTGGTGTCGGGCATTTCTCCTTCCACCCATTTATCCATGGTTCTCACGGTGATGAGGGCGGGAACGAGCGAAGCGAGCGAGAGAAACCACATTCGGTGAGTTCCAAACATCCATTTCCCGAGCATGACCCACCAAAAATAGAGTGGTGGCTTGTCGGCATACGCTACGCCGTGGTTGGTGAAAGTAAAGAACGTATGGTTGCGCAGGGCTTCTTCGGCGATGCTCAGATAGCGCAATTCGTTGGCGGGGGTGAAGTCTCTCAGGAACAATGTTGGCAGCACCGCGAGGAGAAACAAAACATAACAGGATGCCGCGTCCGATTTATTCCATCTCATGTAGTCAGAATCTTATACCTTTTATATATATGCTCTTGGTTTGTCATCATGCCGCTTGTTTTCAGTTTTGCGGCGTAAGGATGTGTGCAAAGGTAGATATTTATGCCGAATATGACCTATTAATTTGTTAATAATTCCTTTTCTTCCGTTTTTTTTCATAGTTTTGTAACATGAAGCTCTTGTTTTCTCCCCACGGTCATTGGGATTTCCCGGTGGCGCATGGCAGTGAGAATTTCTTTATCTTTTCCCAATTATGTTCTAATCGCCATGAAATTACATTACAAAAACCACGTTCTCGACACACTTCGTAATCCACTGATAATCAGGAGAATATTAATTGCTGTTTAAAAGCTTAGCTTTTGCACTGCAATACATGACCTTTTGCATTGCAAACGCTAAGCTTTCGGCGTGCAAAAGCTAAGCTTTGGATGGAGGAATGAAGAAAATTTAGGACATTATCGAACTTTTTTCCTCCCCATGGACGGAAAAGACTTCTCGCGTGCGGACTTAGCCCTTGTCCCCGGTGGGTGGTGTCCCTGCCGCCTCAATGTTGCGTTTCAGACCTTCATATTTGGCGCGTTTCACCGCCGAACCTTTGAACAGGCGGCGATATTCCTCTATGGTGAGGTTGTTCCATTCCTCTTTCGTCATGCTCAAGAGTTCTCGTCGCGGCATGAAATCGGGATTGTCCGAAGG
This sequence comes from Prevotella brunnea, assembly GCF_008016795.1. GTDB lineage: Bacteria > Bacteroidota > Bacteroidia > Bacteroidales > Bacteroidaceae > Prevotella > Prevotella brunnea. Next base: position 62,547 of record NZ_SDIK01000056.1, on the reverse strand, counting down.
TATGGCAAACCGATTCCATGGGCAAGCCTGCTGACACCGGTCGCAACCATAGATGCAATTGCCCATGGTGCGTTTTGCTTCGTCGGATAGTTCGCCACGATTTTCTATGAGTTGGTAGGACAGACATTTGGCGGAATCGAACTCCTTGTCCTCGCCGAGTGCTGCCGTGGGACAAGCGTCGATGCACCGTTGGCAGTTTCCGCAGTGGTTTCGCATGGGTTCATCGTAGGCATCCAGTTCGAAAGGCAGGAAAATTTCGCCGAGAAAGAACATCGACCCGGCATGGGGAATGATGAGCTGATGGTTTTTCCCCACCCATCCCAGTCCGCATCGCCACGCCCAATAGCGTTCGAGCACCGGTGCCGTGTCCACGAATGTGCGTATTTCCGCATTGCCATCTGCGGGTAGGGGTGGGAGTGCATCTGCCTCGTTGAGTCGTTGCAACAGCTCGCGCAGTTTTTCTTTCATTACCTCATGATAATCTCTGCCGTAAGCATAGGCAGCAATTTGATACCCTTCGGGGGGAATGTGCTCTGCCGGTGCGTAGTTCATCGCCAACGACAGGATGGTTTTCGTTCCGGGGACGAGCAATCCTGGGTCGAGTCGTTTGTCGGTGTGGTTTGCCATGTACCCCATTTCCGCATTTCCGCCCTTTTCTATCCACGTCCTGACCCTCCGTGCAGTGTCCTTGTCCACCTTTTCGGCACGAGCCGCCCCACAAGCGAAAAAGCCGAGACGTTTAGCCTCGGCTTTTATCTTAGTCGCCAATTTTGAATACTTTGAATTCATACCCTTCATTCTTCAGCCATTCCAAAGCCTTGGGCAGTGCGTAATGGAGTTTGTCGATGCTTTTCAGCGAGTCGTGGAACGTGATGATGGAGCCGTTTCGAGCATATTGCTTCACGTTCCGGAGCACGTCTTCGCCCGTGAGCCATTTCGAGTAATCGCGCGTAACGAGGTCCCACATCACCACCCGATAGTTTTGTTTCACCCACCAATACACCGTATGGCGCAACCAGCCGTGAGGGGGACGGAAGAAATGCGACTTGATGAGGAGGTTTGCCTTCATTACGTCCATGGCATAGGTCAGAGTCCAATGCCTGAACGACCCGAGATGATGATAGGTGTGATTCCCTACGAGATGTCCGCGTCGCACAACCTCATCGAAGATTTCCGGATGTTTGCGCACATTGTCGCCCACCATGAAGAAAGTGGCTTTGGCATCATACTTGTCGAGCGTGTCGAGGATGAACGGAGTGGCTTCCGGTATGGGCCCGTCGTCGAATGTCAGGTAAACGGCGTGCTCATCGGGCGACATCCTCCACAAGGCGTGGGGGTAAAGCCATCTCATCCATCTTGCCGGTTGCTCTATCAGCATATGAGTTTAATTCATTTGTCCGCCCTTCATTTGGTAGGCTTGAAGCAGCATGGCAAATTGTCTTTTGTGCTTTGCCGCCCAATTCGGGTCAGTGTCATTGCAAATATCCATCATTTCTTTCATGATTTGGAAGTGCATCATGCACGAGCTTTGACTCATGTTGAAGTAACGCTCATCCAAGCTGAGATAGTATTGCATGTACTGCCATGAGTTTTTCCACAGCGTGTCGAAGAGCTTTCTTGCCTTTGCCTTCTGTCCGAGCATGGCATAGGCTTGCGCCATGTAGCCGGAGCCGGAGAGATAGCTAACGGGGATGTTGTAACAAGGCAGCTCTTTCTCTACTTTTTCGAGCACCTTCAGTGCCTTCTGGGGCTTCTTCTCCTCGAGTAGTCTGAGGGCGAGCTGTGCCATTTCACGCCGATGGGTGTAGCACATGCGCATGATGGTCTCGTCAATGTAGAGTCCTTTGGTGGACATTCCTCCCCACTTAAATCGGTTCATCATGATGTCGTATGACTTTTCCGTATCGTAATTGTTCCTGCCCCCTTTGGTATAGAACGGTGTGATGCGGTTCACCAATCCTTCTTGGATGAAGTTGTCGCCGAGGTTCATGAAGTTTTCCGAACCCACGGTGATGGCTACATAGAGCGGACGTGTCCAATTGGTGTTCGCTATCATCTCAAGCATCATGAGATCTTTCTTGTAAATGGCTTGTTTTCCTGCAAGCGAGATTGCCATTCGGTCGGGAATGCTGTCGGTTGGTATCATCATTCCGCTCTTGCGCACAGCCTCTTTGTCGATGGTCATGTAGATGGTATCGGTGGGAATGACGTGGAGTTGCGGATCTTTCGAGCGCACCCAATATTTCAATATGTTCTTCAGCTCGAATGGGTCGTTGCCAAATTCGCTGCGTGCCGCCTGCGGGTCGTCCCTGTACAATGCCTTTAGTTCCTCCTTAATCGAGGGGTCGATGGGAACATACTCATTGGTTCCGCTCACATAGTCGATTCTTTGCCAGTTGATGGGGACACTCGGCGAGTCGTAGGCCGGTCGGCGCATTTGGTCGATGTACCAGTCGGTTTGCAAATAGGAGAGGTTGCAGACTCTTGCGTCGGTTCTGACGCCCTCAACGTCCTGATTATACCACAGCGGGAATGTGTCGTTGTCGCCGTTGGTGAAGATAATGGGGCTACCTTCCCTTTGCAGGGAGTTCAGATAGTTCTGTCCGAAGTCGCGAGCGGCGTATCGTCCGGAACGGTCGTGGTCGTCCCATGTCTGCGATGCCATTTGTATGGGTACTATCAGGCAGGCAAGCGATGCAATGGCAGCAGCTGCCACGCCTCCGACCTTGAGTTTCCTGAGTCGGTCGTAGATGGCTGTTACGCCGAGTCCGCACCAAATGGCAAAGGCGTAGAACGATCCGGCGTAGGCATAGTCGCGCTCACGTGGTTGTCCCGGTGTCTGATTCAGATAGAAGACGATGGCCAATCCTGTCATAAAGAAGAGGAAGAGCACCACCCAGCATTGCTGTACGCCGCGGCGTCCGCGATAAGCCTGCCAGAAAAGTCCGATTAAGCCGAGCAGCAGTGGCAGACAGTAGAATACGTTGTGTCCCTTGTTTGCCTTCAGTTCGTCGGGCATGAGGTCTTGATTGCCGTAGAGCATGTTGTCGATGAAGCTTATTCCCGTTATCCAGTTGCCGTGTTCCGGTTCGCCGTTGCCCTGAATATCGTTTTGTCTGCCTGCAAAATTCCACATGAAATATCTCCAATACATGAAGTTGCACTGATAGGAGATAAAGAATTTCAGGTTTTCCCATTGCGTAGGTATCTTCACTCCCTCTACGTCGTGTCCCTCGATGCCGCCCATCCATTGTTCGTATTGTGCGGCATGACTTTCATCCCACAACCGTGGGAATAGCATATTTTGTTGGAACACCTGCGTGGACTTGTGGCGTACGATGAAGTAGGAGTCTTTTTCATTGGCTGAAGCCTTTTCCTTGCGTTGATAGACGGGTGCACCCTCATTGAATTTGTAGTGCATTCCGTCGTCTTCCACTGCCGGTTGGCTGGTGTAGGCTTGTCCGTAGAGCAGCGGTCGGTCGCCATATTGGTCGCGACTGAGGTAGTTGCCTAAGGTGAAGATGTCCTCCGGTGAGTTTTGGTCCATCGGTGGGTTGGCAGTGGATCGGATGACGATGAGTGCGTAGGACGAATAGCCTATGATGAGCATGAGCATGCAGAGCAGTGCGGTGTTCTTTGTGCGCGAGCTGACCCATGCCTTTCCGTCTTTTTTTCTTTTCAGTACGAAGAAGAGGATGGAAAGGATGATGATGCCCGTGAAGAATGCTCTCCAGCCGAAGCCCACGAATGGGATACCGATGAGCGCGAAGGCAATGAGGAAGGCGATGTTCTCACGTGGCGTATTCTTGCATTTACAGGTTTCGCAGATTGCCCAAATGAATGAGCCGAGCAGCAGGAAGATATAGAGGATTGTTCCCGTGTTGAATGGCATGCCGAGTGTGTTGGTGAAGAGCAGTTCGAACCATCCGCCCACGGTGATGATGCCCGGGACGACGCCGTAGAGCACGGCTGCCACGAGCAGGACGGAGCCTCCCAATGCCAGCAGAGAGCCTTTCAGTGTGGCATCGGGTACCTTTTTATAATAATAGACTAAAACGATGGCAGGAATGCAGAGCAGGTTGAGCAGGTGCACGCCGATGGAAAGTCCGGTCATGTAGGCGATGAGCACGAGCCAGCGGTCGGCGTGCGGTTGGTTGGCGTTGTCCTCCCATTTCAGGATGAGCCAAAACACCACTGCCGTGAATGCCGATGAGTAGGCGTAAACTTCGCCTTCGACGGCTGAGAACCAGAACGTATCGCTGAAGGTGTAAATCAGTGCGCCCACCAGTGCCGAGCCTTCGATGGCGATAAGTTTTGGCAAGGAGATTTCCTCACCATCGCGCACGATGAGTTTGCGTGCGAGGTGCGAGATGGTCCAAAACAGGAACAGGATGCAGGTGGCAGAGAGCAGTGCGCTCATGGTGTTTACCATGCGTGCCACTTGCGAGGGGTCGCTGACGAATTGTGAGAAAAGATTGGCGGTAAGGGCGAAGAAAGGTGCCCCGGGGGGATGTCCCACTTCCAATCTGTAAGCTGTTGTAATGAATTCGGGACAGTCCCAAAAACTGGCTGTCGGTTCGATGGTGGAGCAATAGGTGAATGCCGCAATCAGAAAGGCGAGCCATCCCATTGCGATGTCCACGATTTTAAACTGTTTCATCCGTATCATCAGATTTTTTGTCGTTCCCATCGGGCTGTCCGACGGGTATGTTATTCTCTAATTTATTGGTGCAAAGATAAGAATATAAATTCAGAAATATACAAGGGAAGGGGATAAAATCTTTATCTTTCCAATTTTTAACATCATCGCTTCCATTCTCTTCATGGATTGTTTTCCACACGCAAGCCCCGGCGTGGCTTGCGGAGCGTGGGTGGAAGGGACAACACTGCCCTTCCTTGTTGCTTCCCGACGTGCGCGGAAAGTCATGCCGCTGGGGCTCGTGCAGTGCAGAATCCGGCTGTCTTTTTCCCTTGTGTTTCCTGCTTTCTAAGTTGTTGTGTTTCAAAAGCTTACGCTCCTGTCTGCAAAAGCTCACCTTTTGAGTTGCAAAAGCTTACCTTTTGAGTTGCAAAAGCTTACCTTTTAAATAGCAAAAGCTTAGCTTTTGTTTTTCAACGCTGAATCTTGTGTGGCAAAGGGGGTGGAAGTGTCGTTGCGAAGCGTTCTTCATTCAATATTTTTCCCATCGGGATTCCTCTTCTAACTTTCTTTGCTTTCCTGCGCTTGCATATCATATATTTTGCGTACCTTTGCCGGCTGAAAGGGCAGGGCGGATGTTGCGCAACGGCAATTCTCCCCGCCTCCCGATCAAGACTACATTCGTCATTGAAGTAATTGCACGGATGGTGTCGGATGATGTCGGGATATGGGTGGGCGGTGCTCCCGAGATGCAAACCGAAGCAGGTTGCGACAAGAGTTCGCTTCATTCCGCAGGATGATTGAATATAGAGAATACGGATTATGAATTTCAACATTTTCACGGCGCGCCCGAAGGAATCGGACAATAAGGCGAGCCATAAGCTCATTGCCCACATGGTGGGACAGCTGTTGCTCTTTGAGCCGTTGTTGCTTTTAGCTTGTTGTGGCGTGTCGCTATGGTATGGCGAGGAAGACTGGAAAGCGTTTCTCATTTCCTTGTCGGCTTGTGCGTTGGTCAGTGTTACGCTGCTGATTTACGGTAGGAACAGCAGCGACACGGCAAGTCGGACGGAGGGTTACATCGTGGTTGCATTCTCATGGGTCTTCTACACACTCTTTGGCATGATGCCTTATGTCGTGGGTGGGTACATTCCCTCGGTGGCAGATGCTTTCTTCGAGACCATATCCGGATTCACCACCACCGGAGCGACCATTCTTAACAACATCGAGCAGATGCCCCACGGCATACTCTTTTGGCGCAGTCTGACGCAATGGATTGGCGGACTGGGCATTGTCTGCTTCACCATTATCCTCCTGCCGGGCTTCGGCACCAGCGGACAGATGCTCTTTTCATCCGAAGCCACGGGCGTTACGCATGACAAGATACATCCCAAGACGCGCATCATGGCACGTTATATTTGGACTATTTATTGCATCATCACGGCCCTTGAGACGGTATTGCTCATCGCGGGCGGCATGGGTGTCTTCGATGCTCTCTGCCATGCCTTTACCACCACTTCCACGGGTGGGTTTTCCACCAAACAAGCGAGCGTGGCTTACTGGAATTCGCCATTTATGGAATATGTCATTTCGCTGTTCATGCTTTTCTCGTCAGTGAACTTCTCACTCTATTTCATAGCCGTCAAGGGGCATTTCCGACAGGTTTGGCACAGTGTCGAACTGCGTTGGTTCTTGGCTTCCGTGGGAGTTCTCACCATCATCATCACCCTTACGCTGATTTGGCAGAATGGTTATGGAGTGGAGGAAGCGTTCAGAAAGGCATTTTTCCAAATGTCTTCCTTGCACACCTCCTGTGGTTTTGCCACCGATGACTACAACCTTTGGCCGCCGTTCACGTGGATGCTCATCCTCTTCGCCATGCTCTCGGGAGGTTGTACGGGTTCGACAAGTGGCGGAATCAAGAGCCTTCGCCTGGCAATTATTGCCATCTGCATCAAAAATCAGTTCCGACAAATCCTCCATCCGCATGCCGTTTTGCCCGTGCGTGCCGGCAAAATGTTCGACAACAAGGTCGTTACCACGGTTCTTGCCTTCTTTGCCACTTACTTTGTGTTGATTTTTGTGGGTTGCCTGCTGCTGATGTTGTTGGGCGTAGGCTTCACCGAGGCAACGGGAACTGTTGTTTCCGCCATGGGCAACACCGGTCCGGGCTTGGGCAAGTTTGGTCCGGCTTACACGTGGGCGTTGCTTCCCGATGCCGGGAAATGGATTCTCTCCGTGCTGATGATTATCGGACGATTGGAAATCTTCGGTTTCCTGCTCATCTTTTATCCACCCACTTGGCGCGGAAGCTGGGCTTAGTGAGCAATTTTTCTCACCACAAGTCATCTTCCATAAACTCATGTATCGACATCTGCGCCTGTCGGGGCAAGACAACCGACAGGCATATTCTTTGGTTTTTGGGCGTTGAAAACACGAAAATTCTTCCCCGGCGGCATGGAGAAAGTTCAATAATGTCCTGAAAATTCTTCATTCGTCAATCCAAAACTTAGCTTTTGCACGCCGAAAGCTAAGCTTTTGCAATGCAAAAGGTCATGTATTATGGTGCAAAAGCTAAGCTTTTAAAAAGCAATTAATATCCTACTGATTATCAGCGGATTACGAAGTGTGTCGAGAACGTTGTTTTTGTAATGTTATTTCATGGCGGTTAGAGTGCCATCGGGAAAAGATAAAGATTTTCTCACTGCCATGGAACACCGAAAAATCCTAATGAGCGATTTGAGATAAAAGAATATTCATGGAAGCAGCAGTATATAACGAAGAAACGAGCGGACGCAATGCGCCTGCTCGTTTCTTTTGAGGAATGATGGCAGGGAGAATCGCCTGCCATCGTATGTTTGCCAATCGGCTTTTGCCTATTTTCCTTTTTGCAGAAGGCTTTCCGCCATGTTCTTCGCTGCGCGTCTGCCATCGCCCATGGCAAGGATGACGGTGGCACCGCCACGCACGATGTCTCCACCGGCATAGATGTCGGCTTGCGAACTCTGCATGCTCTCGTTCACGACGATGGTGTTCTTTCTGCCCAATTCCAAGCCCTTGATGGATTTCGGAACCAGCGGATTGGGCGATACACCCACTGCCACCACCACCTGATCGCAGTCGATGGTAATTGTCTTGCCCGTGGTTTCCGGACGGCGCCGACCACTCTCGTCGGGTTCGCCAAGCTGCATTACGTCGAGGATTGCACCGCTGACGCGCCCATTCTCATCGGCGAGATACTCCTTTGGGTTGTGGAGCGTGAGGAAGTTGATGCCTTCCTCCTGAGCGTGCTTCACCTCTTCGGCTCTTGCTGGCATTTCTTCGATGGAACGGCGATAAACCAGCGTAACGTCGGCACCCAGCCGTTTTGCCGTGCGACAGGAGTCCATGGCGGTGTTGCCACCTCCCACGACGAGCACTTTCTTGCCAATGATGATGGGAGTGTCGGTATCGGGGTTGGCAGCATCCATGAGATTGACACGTGTGAGATATTCGTTGCTCGAAAGAATGTTGATGCTGTTCTCACCGGGTATGCCCATGAAGTTGGGAAGTCCGGCTCCCGACCCCACGAAAATGCCTTTGAATCCGTTTCGTTCCAATTCCTCCACGCTGATGGTTTTTCCAATGATGGTGTCGGTTTGGAAGTGTACGCCGAGTTTTCTGAGGTTCTCCACCTCCACTTCTACGATTTTGTTGGGCAGTCGGAACTCCGGTATGCCGTATTTCAATACGCCTCCCACCTCGTGGAGTGCCTCGAAGACATATACTTGGAAACCTCTTTTCACCATGTCGCCGGCAAAACTCAGTCCGGCGGGTCCTGACCCGATGACTGCCACTTTGATGCCATTCGATGGTTCAAGATCGGGCAGGGTGATGTTTCCACTCTCGCGTTCGTAGTCGGCAGCGAAACGTTCCAAATAACCTATGGCAACGGCAGGCTCGTTCATCTTCAGGTGGATGCAACGGCTCTCGCACTGTTTCTCCTGCGGACAGACGCGACCGCAGACTGCCGGCAAAGCGGAAGTATCTTTCAGCACACGGGCGGCATTGAGGAACTGTCCGCGCTCAATGTTCTTGATGAAACTTGGGATGTTGATGCTCACCGGGCAACCTTCCATGCAGGTGGGCTTGGCACAATCCAAACAACGTTGCGCCTCGCGCATTGCCATTTCCGTTGTCAGTCCTTTGTTCACCTCCTCGGTGCGTGTCGTGGCGCGATAGATTGGGTCAAGCTCCGGCATTCGCACACGCTCTATTGCTGTTCGCTCCTTGGGTTTCATACTCTTGCGCAGCTCCTTTCGCCATTCAGCATCGCGGTTGGTAAGTTCGGCGAGTGGCACTTTCGTTTCTTCCGCAGGGTGCAAGTTGTCCGTCCCGGCAGGTGCTGCGTTCTCGTCTTTCTTTTCCGTGTGTTCGATGACAGCGGATTTGCGTTCCATCTCTTCGCGTTCCACTCCCTTGAACGTTCCCATTCGTTTGAACATCTCGTCCCAATCCACGAGGTCGCCGTTGAATTCCGGACCATCTATGCAGACGAATTTCGTCTTTCCGCCAATCGTCAGTCGGCAAGCGCCGCACATTCCCGTTCCGTCCACCATGATGGTGTTGAGCGATACATCGTTGGGGATGCCGTATTTCTTGGCGAGCAGCGATGTGAACTTCATCATCATGGGTGGACCGATGGCAAGCACCTTGTCCACATGCTCGCGTTGTATGACTTCTTCCACACCTACGGTTACGACACCTTTCTTCCCATAAGAGCCATCATCTGTCATGATGATGACTTCATCGGAATATTTTGCCACGTCGTCCACCATGATTACCAGTTCTTTGGTGCGTCCGGCGAGTACGGATATGACGCGGTTGCCGGCTTTTTTCAGTGCCGTGAGGATGGGCAGGATAGCTGCGATGCCGATACCTCCGCCTGCACAGACCACGGTGCCGTAGTTTTCGATGTGCGAGGCGTTGCCCAACGGACCTACGATGTCGAGTACTTCATCGCCGGGTGCTAATTTACACAACTTGGTGGAGGAGAGTCCCACTTCCTGAATGACCATGGTGAGTGTTCCTTTGTCAGGGTCGGATTTGGCAATGGTGTAAGGCACTCGCTCGCTGTTCTTGTCCACGCGAACGATGATGAAGTTTCCCGGTTTGCAACTTCGTGCAATGAGGGGTGCTTCCACAACGATGCAATACACCTTCTCTGAGAATTGTTCTTTGCTGATAATCTTGTTCATGATATTTTCTTTGTCCTTTTCGCTCCCGGTTGGCATTTTTGGTGCTAATCGTGGAGTGGGGTTGATGTTTTTGTGGAAAGGGAATGTCCTCAGAAGGGTCAGTTCTTGTCGTCAAGCAACTCGAATCCGCAGTAGGGTACGAGTACTTTCGGCACTCGAATGCCTTCAGCTGTCTGGTTGTTCTCAATGATGGCTGCCACGATGCGGGGCAATGCCAATGCCGAACCATTGAGGGTGTGACAGAGTTCTATCTTTTTGTCTGCCGAGCGGCGGTAACGACAGTGCAGGCGGTTGGCCTGATAGTTTTCGAAGTTGGACACGGAACTTACTTCCAGCCAGCGTTCTTGTGCCGCGCTCCATACTTCGAAGTCGTAGCAGATGGCTGAAGTGAAGCTCATGTCGCCGCCGCAAAGTCGCAGGATGTGATAGGGGAGTTCCAATTTTTGGAGCAGTCTTTCCACGTGGTCGAGCATTTCGGCGAGCGATTGGTAGGAATGTTGTGGTGTGTCGATGCGTACAATCTCCACTTTATCGAACTGATGCAGCCTGTTCAGTCCGCGTACGTCTTTGCCGTAGCTACCTGCTTCGCGTCGGAAGCACGACGAATAGGCGCAACGTTTCACGGGAAGCTGTTCTTCTTCGAGGATTTCGTCGCGGAAGATGTTGGTAACGGGTACTTCTGCGGTGGGAATGAGGTAGAGGTCGTCGGTCTGTGCGTGATACATCTGTCCTTCTTTGTCGGGCAATTGTCCCGTGCCGAGTCCTGATGCCTGATTGACGAGTAGCGGGGGTTGTATTTCCAAGTATCCGCTCTTGCGTGCTTCATCGAGGAAGAATGCTTCCAGCGCACGTTGCAGTCGTGCCATCTTACCTATATATATGGGGAATCCCGCTCCGGTGATTTTCACTCCGAGGTCGAAGTCCACGAGATTGAACTTCTTGCACAAGTCCCAGTGGCACAATGCCTTTTCGTTGAAGATGGGTTTTGTGCCTCCTTCTTTCACCACCACGTTGTCGGAAGCGTCTTTTCCCTCCGGTACGTCATCGTTGGGGATGTTCGGAATGGTGAGCAGCACTTCGTTTAGGGCATTTTGTGCCTTTTCCATTTCCTCGCGAAGTGTCTTGTCAGTGGCTTTCAGTTCTGCCACTTTGTTTTTTATTTCTTCTGCTTCGTTTTTCTTTCCTTCCTTCATCAATCCGCCAATCTGCCTTGAGAGTTGGTTTTGTTGTTGTTTTCCGCTGTCGAGTTGTTGTTGGTTGGTGCGACGAAGTCTGTCGAGTTCCAATACTTTTTCTATGGTTTTGCGCGCGTTGGTAAAGTGCTTTTTTTCAAGCCCTTTTATCACACGTTCCGTTTCCTCACTGATGAGCTTTAATGTAAGCATGTTTCTTTTTATGTTATGATTTCCTATTTGGGAAACAAAGTTACGAAAAATATATTTGAAATGCACGAAAATTTCGCGTAATCTTTTTTTCTCGGTTGTCGGACTTTGCGAACCGGGTTAAATTCCGTGTTTCGACGTTGTGTTTTCCGGTACAAGCGGCATTGCGTTTCGGCACTTGATTTCGGGTCATTGCCGTTCGGTGTTGGTTTGTCTGATGAGCGAAAAAAGCCGCGTCCAGACGGGACGCGGCAAGATTGATGTTCATGTTTCAACACTGATGGATTAGAAGTTTTCCGGAGCTACTTGGAAGAAGCTCTGTGGATGGTCGCAAACGGGGCATACTTCCGGTGCTTGTTTGCCCACTACGATATGTCCGCAGTTGATGCACTGCCATACGGCGGAGCCGTCCTTTGCGAATACTGCTTTGTCGGCGATGTTTTTCAACAGTTTGCGGTAGCGTTCCTCATGTTTTCTCTCTATGTCGCCTACCTTTCGGAACTTCACGGCGATTTCGGGGAAGCCTTCTTCCATGGCTTCTTTTGCCATGCGCTCATACATATCGGTCCATTCGTAGTTCTCGCCTGCTGCTGCGTCGCTCAGGTTGCGGTCGGTGGAGGGGATATCGCCCTCGTGCAGGAACTTGAACCAGAGTTTTGCGTGTTCTTTCTCGTTGCGAGCGGTCTCCATGAAGATGTCCGACATCTGTACGTAGCCGTCTTTGCGAGCTTTCGAAGCGTAGTATTGGTATTTGGTGTGAGCCTGACTCTCACCGGCGAATGCTGCTTGGAGGTTGGCTTCTGTCTTTGTTCCTTTCAGGGCAGATGGGTTGAACTCCTTGAACTTGTCTGCCTTAGCGTGGCAAACGGGACATTCTGCGGGTGCTTCGGCACCTTCGTACATGTATCCGCAAGCGGTGCAAATAAATTTTTTCTTCATAATGTTTTTGTATTTGAATGAGTTTGTTGTTTCTTGTTTTTTGCCTTTCTCCTCTCTCGCGGGGAGCGTGGCTTCATTGTTGGGTGATTGTCGGGCGCGCGAGGCGGAGCGATAAATCTGCCTCAGGCAACTTCAGCGTGTTGCGTCTCGATATTTGTAATCTTTACAATGTTTTTTCATCTGCAAATTTACGATATTTCTTTCACATTTCATAATTATTTTGGTTTCTTTTCGGTCTTTCTTCTCAATATAGACGGAAACTAAATAATTTCTTTTTTCTTCCCTTTTCCCGGTTGTGTGCGCTGTGTTCTTTGTGTGGATGCGGAAAAAGAATATGGGAGGACTCGCCGGTTGCGTGTCCTCCCACATTAATTAATCCATATATATGGATGTTTATCTGTCGAAATTGTCCTTCTTTGACATGATGATGACTTCGGCAACTACGGCTGCCAATGTGGTTAAAACTCCAAATGTAAACATGATTGTTGTCCTTTCTTCTTTTCTGTGCGCGTCCCTTTGACACGCGGTTATTTTTTATTCACTTATTAACTCGGTGCAAAGGTAATGAAATAAAGGCAGTCGGGCAATGATTTTGCGTTTGCGCATGGCTGTCATGCTGTTTTTCTTGATGTAGGTCAAATGTATTGACGCACATCAAAAAAACAGTGGTGAAAGGCTGAAAACCGTCTGAAATGCTTGTCGGCAAATCCAATCCGGGCTATCTTTGCGAACGTTTGGAAGAATAAAAAAAAGGAAAAGCAATGGAAAAGTTAATTACCAAGAATCAAGAGGTGGGCACCACGCTCACCCTGCGTTTGCAGCAGATACGCGACACTCGGCGCAAGGCTCTCGAGGCGAAGCGCAAGCAGGCGTAACGTTTCGCGTGGCTCATCCCTGTGCCGTCCACAGCCATTCCACCGGTCCGCTTTTCGGCAGGGTCTCGCCCACGCTGCGTGGCACGATGCGGAAGCCGTTGTATTCAAAGTCGGTGAGTTGTTCCGGCAGTGTGGCGCGATTTCTGATGATGTGGCGCGTCATGGCTCCCCGACAGCTCTTCGCATAGACGGTAATATTCTTCAGTTCGTCGCCTTTTTGCACGTAGAAGCGTGGCTGAACGACACACACCTCGCTCAGCACGCGTTTCCAATCGAAGAGTTGTTGATATTCCGCCGTGGCAAGATGCACCAAGATGCCATCATCGGCTTTCACGTTGTCGATGAGGAAATCGGTGAGCACCGGTTTCCAATATTCAAACATGGTTCTGCCGGCTGACACGCCCGTCATTACCTTTCCTTCCATGCGGTAGGGGTGAATGTGGTTCAGGGGGCGCAACATGCCATAGAGAAAGCTGAGAATCCACAGTCGGCGGTTGGCAAAAAGCAGGTCGTCGGCGTTGAGCGATGCGGCGTCCAGACATTTGTACGCCTGCCCGAAGTAAGCCAACACGGCGGGCAGCCTGCAATTCGGGTTGGGGAACTCCTGATAGCGCAACTTCGTCTCTGCTGCCAATTGGCGGTTGCACTTCAGTTCTGCCTGCAGCTCTTCCACCGACCGTCCTGCCATCTCTTGCGCGAAACGTTCCGCCGCACGCAGGAAAGGCGGTTCCGAGGTGGGTGGCAATGCCCCTTGCTCGTAGCGTTCTTTATCCGGGTTCATAATCTTTGCCGAAGCCAAAATAATCTGCATGGTTCTGTTTTCTGTTGTTTTTACGCTCGTGTGTCATGGAATTTTTCCCTCCCCATGACCATTATGTCCGCGTAGTGGTTATGTTTTGAATTTACAAAGATAATCACATTTTCCGTAAAAATCAGCCGTTCCCGCATTATTTTTTTCATTTCCCCCTTCGCCATCCTTGTCCGTCATGGAGGCAAACCTCTTGTTTTTTTGCCTGTCAAGGAGCAAGTTTGTAAAGAAACTTCCGCAACAACTTGCAAAAGCTAAGCCATTGCCTTCTAAAAGCTAAGCTATCGGCTGTCAAAAGGTGAGCTTTTGCAAGACAAAAGGTAAGCTTTTGCATCCCAATTTTTATGGTTCTGTGTATCAATAAGTTACAAACCATGTAATCAATCCTCGGAAGTAAAATATTTTCATCATGCTTCTTCTTCCGCGTGAACTGCGGAGAAGTTCTGCATTTTATTACAAAAATCAAACGAACACCACGCTTCACAACTTTGTAACGTTTGCAACAAATTCGTAACAAAGACGTAAAAACCTATTCACATCTTGTTAATTTTTCTTTAACACAACGTCCGTACTTTTGCAGCGACAAATTAAAATACGAAAAGCAAAAAAGATGAATTGTATGAAAAGGGGATTTTTCGCGGCACTCTTGCTCCTTATCGGAGTTTTGCGGCTGCAAGCGCAGGAAATCATCGGAAATGTTTACGAGGCGAAGACCAATCTTCCCATCATTGGCGCCACCATAGAAATTGAGGGCGACAAACCGGTGGCAGTTACCGACATCGACGGAAACTTCACCATCACCGACTTGAAAGCGGGAAAATACAACCTCATTGTGAGGTATGTGGGATACAAAACAAAAAAAATTGACGGAGTTGAAACGCAGGCTTCAGGAGCAGATAAGATGTTGAAAGTGGCTCTGGAGACTGACGAGAAACAACTACAGGAAGTATCGGTTACGGCAGTTGCAAGGCGCAACACCGAACAAGCGATGATTCAGGTGGTGAAAAACAGCTCCGTCATAGTGAGCAACATATCGGCACAAGAAATAAGTAGAACTCAGGATTCCAACGCCGGCGAGGTGATAAGACGCATACCGGGCGTGAGCCTCATAGAGGATAAATTCGTCATGGTGCGCGGACTGTCGCAACGCTACAACAACGTGTGGATAAATGGTGGAGCAGTGCCCAGCTCGGAAGCCGACTCAAGGGCTTTCTCGTTCGACATCATCCCAAGTTCGCAAATCGACAACCTCACCATCGTCAAAACACCGGCACCGGAATATCCTGCCGACTACAGCGGAGGATTCATCATCGTCAATACGAAGGAAATCCCAACAGAAAACTCGTTCAGCGCACTTCTCGGCGGAAACTGGAACACCCAGTCGGCTTTTCAGGACTTTAAGTATTACAAAGGGTCGGGCACCGACTTCCTCGGCTTCGACAGTGGGAAACGAATGCTCGGCGGAGGATTCCGGGCACACCTCAACAACTTTGGAAACGAGCGCATCGACCTGATGGGCAACGAACTGAACAACGACTGGACAACACACACCCGACAACCATTCGGCGACCTGAAGATGGCACTGAACTGGAACCACCGCTGGAACCTGGGCGAACACCGCATGGGACTGATTGCAATGATGAACTACAGCAACGAAACGCGCGCTTACAGAGGAATGGAAAACAACCTCTTCGGCATCTACGATGCACAAAACGACCAACAGAACTACTTGCGCCACTCCTTAGACGACCAGTACAACCACAACGTACGACTCGGAGCCATGCTCAACCTCACATTTCTCACTGCCAACGGATTGAACAAGTTTCAGTTCAAGAACATCTTTAACCAAATAGGCAACAGTCGATACACGTGGAGAGAAGGAATCAGCGCACAATCAAACCAAGAACATTCGGCAGAATACTATTACAGAAGTCGTGCAACCTACAACACACAATTCACCGGGAAACACACCATAAAAAACGATGAATTGGACTGGAACGTCGGCTACGCCTACGCCAATCGCATGATTCCCGACCGCCGTCGCTACCTCACCGACGACGCCATAGAAACAGGACGAATGGCACTGACCACGGGAAACGACATATCGAGAGAATGGACAAGACTCAACGAACACATCGTCTCGGCAGGAGTGAACGACAAACACCACTTTGCCTTCGGCAACTTTGAACCCATAGTGCAGGCGGGAGCCTACGCGGAATACCGAACCCGCGACTACGATACCCGCGAGTTCATCTACAACTGGGACGCTTCCGACAACAATATGCCAATGGGATTCCGCTACATGGACATGACAGAACTGCTCAGCAATCCCAACAACTTTGGCAGCGACAAACTCTATCTGCTCGAACAGATGAACATGCGCAACGACTACATCGGACACAATACTTTAGGCGCAGGCTACCTGTCGGTCTCTCTCCCCTTTGGGAAACTCGGTATCTACGCCGGTGTCCGATTTGAACACAACAACATGGAACTCATCTCGAACGCAAAAGACACAGAAGTGAGCCATGTAAGCACATATTACAAGAACAACGACTTCTTCCCATCACTCAACGCCACGTATAAATTCAACGAACAACACCAGTTGAGAGCATCCTACGGAAGAAGCATCAACCGACCCGAATTCAGAGAAGTGTCATCATCCGTATTCTACGACTTCGACCTCGCCTCCAACGTACAAGGTAACGCGAAACTGAAAAACTGCTACGTGGACAACATCGACTTGCGCTACGAGTTCTATCCCGGAAAAAGCGAAATCATATCATTGGCAGCTTTCTACAAACACTTCGATTCGCCAATAGAATGGACCTACACCGTGTCGGGAGGAACAGACCTCATCTATTCCTACAAGAACGCACAATCGGCAAACAGCTACGGAGTGGAACTCGACATCAGAAAAAGACTCGACTTCATGGGACTGCCCGACTTCAGCTGGTCGTTCAACGGCGCACTCATCAAGTCGAAAGTGAACTTCGAAGCAGGAGCAAAAGAAGCAAACCGACCCATGCAGGGACAATCGCCTTACCTCATCAACTCAGGCTTCTTCTACATCAACGAGAAATATGGATGGAACGTTTCGCTGCTCTACAACAGAATAGGAAAACGCATCATAGGAGTGGGACGCAGCGAAGGAACAACTTCGGGCAACGACGTGAACTCTCGCGTACCCGATAGCTACGAAATGCCACGCGACGTCATAGACCTCACGGCATCAAAGAAGTTCGGAAAACACTGGGAACTGAAACTAAGCCTGCGCGACCTGCTCGCACAAAAGGTGAACTACAAACAGTTTGCCGACGTTACCTACGCCGACGGAACCTATCGCAAGGTGGAAGAAGTAACCCGGTCTTACCGACCCGGACACAACATCGGATTCTCTGCCATCTATAAGTTTTAACACAAGAACAACAAAAATAATTTCTAACTTCTTCCCAACAGAAAAACCGACTCATCATCGGCAATAAAGAAGGGAAACAAAATCAACAAAACAGTTATGAACAAGAATTTTAAGTTTTTCGGTTACGCTGCAATGCTGACCCTCACATTGGGTTTCGCAGCATGCAGCAGTGATGACCCCAACCCCAACCCTAATCCCACACCGGGAGAAAAATATGTCTGGGGAACGGACGGCTCAATCAAATCATGCGACCACCTGCTCTTTACCAATGGAATGGAAGACCCAAAAGGAAAGGAAATAGGCAACGGCAATCAGGAATTTGTCTTCACCGGCAAGCAGACACTGAAAAAAGGCACCTACACGCTGAAAGGCTGGATATACATTGCCAACGGAGCAGAACTCACTCTTGAACCGGGAACCATCATCAAGGGCGACAAAACCACCAAAGCGTCAATCATCGCCGAACGTGGAGGCAAACTCATCGCACAGGGAACGGAGAACGAACCCATCGTCTTCACCTCCGCACAACCAAAAGGACAACGCAAACCGGGCGATTGGGGTGGAGTCATACTCTGTGGAAAGGCTAAAACCAATCAAGGAGAACAGCAGATAGAGGGCGGACCACGCACCAAACACGGCGGAAACGACGATGCAGACAACTCGGGCGTGCTCAGTTACGTACGCATCGAATTTGCCGGGTATCCTTTTGAGAAAGACAGAGAAATCAATGGCTTGACATTCGGTTCCGTAGGCTCGGGAACGAAAATCGACCACATCCAGGTTTCATATAGCAACGACGACTCTTACGAGTGGTTCGGAGGTACGGTGAACGCTAAATACCTCATCGCTTACAAGGGATGGGACGACGACTTTGATACCGACAACGGCTACCGCGGAAGCGTGCAGTTTGGACTCGTGGTGCGCGACTCGAAACTTGCCGACACATCGAAGAGCAACGGATTTGAAAGCGATAACAACGCAAGTGGCTCAGATGTCAGTCCATTCACGGCTGCTACTTTCTCGAACATCACTTTCGTAGGTCCGAAGGTGCTCGACCCTAACTTCAAGAACACCACCGACTACATCACAGGCGGAAGCATGAACCCCAACAATGGCGCGGCACTCGGTAAATTTCAGGCTGCAATGCACATCCGTCGCAACTCGCGCATGAATTGCTACAACTCTGTTGCCATGGGCTACCCCATTGGATTGATTCTTGATAATCAGAAGGGCGATACACAGGGTGCAGCCAAAGCCGGGAAAATGAAATTGGAGAACATTTGGTTCGCAGGAATGGACATCATCGGATCCGACTACAACGGAGTTTACAAGGATGAGTTGTACGATTACAAGACCAATACAACCGATCCGGGCAAACCTTCTTTCACAAGCACCTTCTTTAAGGCACAGAAAGGCAACCTCGTGATGGACTCGTGGAAATCATTGGTGGGAGCTAATGGTTACACACCGGTAGCGGGCAGTGCGTTGCTCACCGGGGCTGTGTTCGATTTCGCGGGCAATTGGTTCGAGAAAGTACCCTTCATCGGGGCATTCGGTGCTACCGACTGGACGAAAGGATGGGCGGAGTTCGACCCACAGAACCGCGATTATTAAGCAAAGTCTGATAAGTGGAAGACAGAGTCGGCGTTGCGCGTTGGCTCATATGAATCGAGTAGGAGGTAAACACCGGTCATAGGGGTTTATCTCCCACTTTTGTGTTCACCGATTGCTCAACCGCCATGCGTGCCTTTCGGCATACGGCGGTTTTTCTTTGCAGCCATTGCAGGAAAATCTGCCACATTCCATCACCGGACAAGGTGGCTGTGAGGCTTCTTCTTGTCAGGTATGGCAGGAGTGTTGCTTTGTGGTTGCAAGTCCCGGGCAAGTTCTTGTTGGTGGGAATTCCTCGGATGTATCGGCGTGAATCTCTCTTTGCTTCCCATTTGTGAATAACCAAAAACCGCGACGCCCCAAAGTCGGAACGTCGCGGAAAAAATGAAAAAAAATTGAAACTTATTTTGCAATGTATTTCGATGTCTCTACAGTGCCGTTCTTGAAGATTGATTTCTTGATGAGTACGCCTCTTGTTTCCTTATTGACTTTCTTTCCGTTGAGGTCGTAATAAATTTCATTGTTGATTTCGCCGTTGTTTTCCTTGTTCGTAACTTTGTCAATGGCAGTTGCTTCTGCATTGAAAGTATATTTGGACATTATATCTGTCGAAACTATCCATTCCTTATTATCGGAGTACCATCCGCTCAATACGCTCGTTAAGTCTTCTTTTGTATTATCCAAACTGATTGTATTGCCGGCAACAGTATAGGTGAAGTTTGGCATATCATTATTGATTTCAAACGACGATCCTTCGGAATTTATTTTCATCATGCCTACTTGTACGCCCCATCCTTCGTTACTCTGATAAATGTATTGACCACACGGAACAGTGATTTTGTTTCCTTCAATGGTACCTTTTACCCATGTGCCTATATCTTCGATGGAAAGGGGATCTTTGATGTAGATGGTTTTGTTGTCAGGTGCATAGACAATCGTCATGGTGCCCAGAGTGTCCTGTTTCGCTTTTCCCAGCTTTCCTTTTCCGTCTGCACCTTTGTAGTAATAAAGTGCCGAACCGTCTCTGTCGTAAACTTTCACGGTTCCTTTCGGTTGTTCTGTGATGATTGTTACTTCTTGTGCTGATGCTGCAAGACTGCTGATTGCCACGAGGGCTAAGAGTAGAATTTTTTTCATAAGTTTAGGTATTAACTTGTTAGTAATTACGGTTAGAATATATACCTCATGCGTATGTCGCATGCGACAAAGATACAAAAAGTTTGTGAAAAGTGTTTGTTTTTTCTCTAAAAAATATAAATTATTTCATTTTTCTTAATATTTTTCCTTTTTTCGGATGAGGAATGTGAGTGAGAGGGGGTGAAAAAGAGGATGTCCGTTCCCCGAAGAGAGCGGACATCCGAACATAAAATATAATTTCAAAAATCTTCTTTTTTTCTTTGCTTGTCGATTAGTAAGCGAACAAAGGATAATCCTTCATGGTAGCGTTTACTTTCTCGCGCACGCTGGTGATGACCTTGTCGTCTTCCGGAGCCGTGAGCACGGTGTCAATCAGTTCGGCGATGAGGTGCATCATGTCTTCTTTCGCGCCACGTGTGGTCATTGCCGCCGTACCCAAGCGGATGCCGCTGGTTTGGAATGCGGAACGGCTGTCGAACGGAACCATGTTTTTGTTCACGGTGATGTCGGCTGCCACGAGTGCGTTCTCAGCCACCTTACCTGTGAGGTCGGGGAATTTGCTGCGCAAATCCACGAGCATGGAGTGGTTGTCCGTACCGCCACTGACGATGTCGAAGCCACGATCGATTAATGCCTGTGCCAGTGTGGAAGCGTTTTTCTTCACCTGTGTGGCGTATTCTTTCCAACTTGGTTCGAGGTTTTCGCCAAAAGCCACTGCCTTGGCAGCGATGACGTGCTCGAGTGGTCCTCCTTGGTTGCCCGGGAAGACGGCTGAGTTGAGCACGGCTGACATTTTCTTGAGGTTGCCGTTCTTGAGTCTGATGCCCCATGGGTTGTCGAAGTCCTTGCCCATGAGGATGACACCTCCGCGCGGACCGCGCAGTGTTTTGTGTGTGGTTGTGGTAACGATGTGTGCGTATTTCACCGGGTTCTCAAGCAGTCCGGCAGCGATTAGTCCGGCAGGGTGAGCCATGTCCACCATGAAGATGGCGCCTACCTCGTCGGCAACTTTGCGTATGCGTGCGTAGTCCCATTCGCGGCTGTATGCCGATGCGCCTGCCACGATGAGTTTTGGTTTGTTTTCGCGTGCGAGTTGCTCAAGGTTCTCATAGTCCACGCGTCCCGTCTCGCGGTTGAGCTTGTAGCCGATGGGGCGGTAGAGGATTCCCGATGTGTTCACGGGGCTTCCATGAGAGAGGTGCCCTCCGTGGTCGAGGTCCATACCCATGAAAGTGTCTCCGGGCTTCAGGCAAGCGAGGAACACTGCCTGGTTGGCTTGTGCTCCGGAGTGGGGCTGAACGTTGGCATATTCTGCGCCAAAGATTTTCTTGATGCGCTCGATGGCAACCGTTTCCACTACGTCAACTACCTGACAGCCACCGTAATATCTTTTACCGGGGTAGCCTTCGGCATACTTGTTGGTAAGGTAGGAACCCATTGCCTGCATTACCTCTTCACTTACGAAATTCTCCGATGCAATCAGCTCCATTCCTTTCAGCTGGCGCTGGTGCTCTTTCTCGATAAGATCAAAAATCTCAAGATCTCTTCTCATGTTGTATAATGTATTAAGTGTCTTTTCAAGCGGTTTTGTTTGGTTAGGCTCTCGAAGACATAGGTTATGTTTTTAATTGTTTGCAAATATAATGAAATTCCGCAAATCGAACAAATAATTGTGAAAAAATATTCAGTATCAGTTCCCGAAAGCTCATCTTTTGCCGTGTAAAAGATGAGCTTTCGGCAATCAAAAGGTAAGCTTTTGCACTGCAAAAGGTAAGCTTTTAAAAGCTGTTTTTTAATCTGTTGTCTTTCAGTGTGTTGCGAGTGTCGGGACAATCCTTCAGAATGTAAAATTTTTTCGTCATGTTTCGATTTCCGGATGAGCTGTTGAAAAACCGGTCGGAACCACATTCCCTATCGTGGTTCAGCCCTATCCAAAAATGTTCGGAAACGCGTCTGTCGCCGTGTGGTTCAATGGTTCGCAACACGCATGTCCGCCGATGGCAAATGACCGGTTGGCGAATGAGGGGAGATTTGCGTACCGCCTATATATATAAGGTGTGGGGGAGGGAGGAGCGTACAGCCCTGCCACGGCAATTCTGTTGCCTTTTTTATTTTCTTGTAACGTTGATAATCTTTGTGGGGGCTTGCGCCTTGTTGCGCCGATTGACCACCGTTACAACGGCTTGCGCCAGATTGATGAATGCCTGTCCCGTCAGTGTGTCTGTCCGTATGGCAGAAGGTTCCCCCTTGTCGCCATTCTCGCAGATGCTTTGCACGATGGGAATTTGTGCCAACAGCGGGCAACCTGTCTCCTTTGCCAATTGTTTCGCACCCTCTTTGCCAAAGATGTAATATTTGTTGTCGGGCAATTCGGCAGGTGTAAACCATGCCATGTTCTCCACCAATCCGAGAATGGGCACGTTCACTTTTTCGTTGCGATACATGTCTATGCCTTTGCGCGCGTCTGCCAATGCCACGTTTTGCGGTGTTGAGACGATGACAGCCCCGGTGATGGCAAGTGTCTGCAACAACGTCAGGTGAATATCGCTTGTTCCGGGCGGTGTGTCGAGAATGAAGTAATCCAAATCGCCCCAGTCGCCATCGGCGATGAGTTGTTTCAGGGCGTTCGATGCCATGCTGCCACGCCAGAGCGTTGCCGTGTCGGGATGTACGAAGAAGCCCACGGAGAGCAGTTTCACCCCATATTTCTCTATCGGTTCGATGAGTTGTCTGCCGTCCTTCTCCACTGCATAAGGGTGTTCGTTCTCCACGCCGAACATCTTGGGCATGCTTGGTCCGAAGATGTCGGTGTCGAGCAGTCCCACCTTATAGCCCAATCGTGCCAAGGCGATGGCGAGATTGGCTGAAACGGTGCTTTTCCCCACACCGCCCTTTCCCGAACTTACGGCGATGATGTTCTTCACGTTGGGCAGCAGCTTGCCCACTTCCGGGCGCGGAGCCGACTTGAACTCAGTTTTTATTTCCACCTCCATCGCTTTGTCTATGGAATAATGTATCTGGGCTTCAGCCGCTTTCAACGTAGATTTCATGAAAGGGTCGGTCTGGCGGGGGAAAATGAGCGTAAAACTCACCTTCATGCCGTCTATTCGGATGTCGTCAGCCACCATCTCGCTCTCCACGAGATTCTTCTTCGTACCGGGATAAATCACCTTCGACAAAGCGTCGGTGATGAGTTTCGGATATAATGTCATTTCTTCGCTTTTTTTATTTTTGTATGGAACGATTGCAAAGATAAACAAAAACAACGAGAAACGCTCCCCTTCAATCAATATATTTCTTAACTTTCCGAAGCGGAAGAAGCAACTTCGGACGCGAATTTCCACAGCATCGACATTCCGCCGGTTGGTTACAGAACACTTTATAATGTTAAGTTGTGTTATAAGTTGTGAAATAACAAAAGATAAGTCCCTTAGTCTTGAATAATTACTCTAAATTTGTGCACTTAGTTTTTTATTTAGGTAAAAGATTGGAGGTTGGCGAACCCTCCTCATTCAGGATATGAAAAACAGAATATTCAGTTAAACTTTAATAGAAATCAACAAATGAGAAAAACATTACAACTTTTACTGTTGTTTACGTTGCTTGCTTTGCCATCGTTCGCAGAGAAAGTAACGAAAGCGCAGGCACAGCAAATCGCCCGGAAATTCATGGCGGGGCAGCTACACCGTGGAGCAAAGGCACGCTATGCCGCCATTCCTGCCAAACTGCGATTGAGCAAGAGCACTGACAGAGATTACGAACCTTTCTATGTATATAACGCCGATGGCAATCGCGGATTCGTGATCGTCTCCGGCAACGATGCCGTGGGAGCAATCCTCGGCTATTCCGACTCAGGCTCTTTCGACATGGAAAACGCACCCGACAACGTGGCAGCCATGTTGCAAATGTTTGCTCGCGTGGTGGAGAACGCTTCCGCACGCAAGGCACCGCACGTTGGCGATGCAGTGCCCTCTAAGGGAAAAGTGGTGGTAGCACCGCTGCTCGACAAAGACGGTATTCAATGGGGACAGGACGCGCCATTCAACGGCATGATGCCCACCTACACCGCCGAAGCGAAGACAAAGCATTATTTCGTGGGTTGCGTGGCAACGGCAATGGCACAAATCATGCGCTACCATCGTTGGCCCGCACAAGGCACCGGCGAACTAACTTATAAGAGTAATATCGGACAAGACCTCACCGCCAACTTCGGCACAACCACCTACGATTGGAACAACATGCCGGGATGGCTCGAAAAAGACAATGCCAATGCTGAACAGAACAAACAGGTGGCAACGCTCAGTTATCAGGCTGCCGTATCGGTTCACATGTCGTTCGCACCGGCAGGCAGTGGCGCTTTCTCGCAAGCTGTTACAGGTGCGCTCGTCAATTACTTCGGCTACGACAAAGCCATTGCCTACAAGAAACGCGAATATTTCAGCACCAAAGAGTGGATGGACATGATTAAGGCAGAACTCAACGCAAAACGCCCCGTGTTCTACAGTGCCTCAAATGAGGACGGACAGGGCGGACACGCCTACGTTTGCGATGGTTACGACGACCAAGACTACGTGCACATCAACTGGGGATGGTATGGCAAGAGCAACGGCTACTTCCTCGTGAACGCGCTGAACCCCTACGACCTCGGCATCGGAGCCAACGGCGGAGGTTACAATCTGCAACAGGAAATCATCACGGGCATACAGAAACCCGTGGAAGGTAGCAAACGCTCATGGGATATCTATTGCGATACGCGCTTCACAGCAACACTCCTTTCCACCGGCATACAGTGCATGTCCATCATCAGCAACCACGATTGCGACGACTTCGACGGTGTCATCGCCGCAGTGCTCATCGACAAAGATGGAAAGATTGTTGCCAATCTCAAGGAGCAACCCTTGAACGTAAAGGGCGTGAACCTCGACAAGAAGCCGCTGACCAATGGCGATTGGGCTAAGATGCAGGATTGCTCGGTCAATGTACCCGGTGTGGCTGACGGCAATGACTATAAGATCATCTATGCGGTGAAAGCCAAAGGAACGGAGGATTGGAATATTGTCCTTGCACCGAACAGCCTCCCCAACTATGCCATCGCAACGGTGAAGGACGGCAAAATCATCGCCGTTGACCAGCACAAGCCGATACCTGACGTGACATTGCTTGAGAAGATAACACCCGATGGAACTCTCTATGCCGGAGGAAGTGGCTGTTTCAAAGTGCACATCCGCAACAATTCAACCGATTATTACGTTACACGCGTATGGCTGAAGTTCACTTCCATCGACGACCCCTCGAAGGTTTACTATCTGCACGAGGCTGATGAGAAACTCAATAACGTCTATGACAGTAGCGAAAAAGAACTCAGCCTGCTCATCAATCTTCCGGCAGACATGCCCGAAGGCAAGTATAAAGTAATCGCTTTCGATAAAGCAAAGCCAAAAGCTCCGGCAGGTGCCGACTTCGAACAATATCCATTCAAGGAAGACCTCGTGGGCGAAACTATCCTTGAAGTCAAGAAAGCGGCCCAAATACCGGTTATCCGCCAATTGGGGAACTTTGCATGGCTCAGCAGCGGTGCAAACGAGAACGAAATTGTGCAGGGCGACAAAGTGCTCTTCACACACCCTGTTCGCAACTATGGATTGGAAGGAACGGTGAACCTCTTGCTCAAGGTGCAGAATGTAGAGAACGAGGAGGAAACTCGCGACTTCATCCGTCTCGATGCACAAACATTCAAACAACAGGAACGTCAAGATCCGAAATATTATGTCCGTACGGATTTGAATCCGGGTAAATACAAGTTGTTGCCCTATTTCGTATATAAGGACACGGAATACCCGATGGAAGGCACTTTTGAGGATTGCATCATTGAAGTGAAGGCAAACAATGCCCTGCCACTCACCGCAACAGCATTCGAGGTTCCGAGTATAGAGTGGAAACAAGGAACAAACGTGAAGAACATCAAGTTTACGCTGAAAGCAAGCGAAGCCACTAAGGGAATGTTATACATCCGTTTCCGCCCGGCTTCCTACCGAGCAGGCCAACTTGCCAACATGCAGTCTGTCAGCATGGCAGCAGGCGAGACAAAAGACTTTGTCTTCGATTATAAGCCTTCCGCCACACTCGCCAACGGAGCTTACCTCCTCTATATGGAATATCGTCCGCAAGGCAAAAAGAGTGGCGAAGAAATCACCGTGAGTGGCGAAAACACGAAGGTTATTTACTTGGGCATTACGGCAGGCATCGACGATGCGCAAACCACGACACAATCGGCAGAGTTTACCATCAATGGCAACGAACTGCGCTTTGGCAACGCCGGAAACATCCGTCGCGTGGAACTCTACGGCATTTCCGGAGCCAAGGTCTTCTCTGCGACAGCCGTTGGCTCTTCTCTCCAACTGCCTGCAACAGCCGGTGTCTATATTCTGCGCGTAGTAACGCCACAAGGCACGGTCAGCAAGAAGATTGTGCTGAAATAAAAGGTATCAGAGACATTAAATAAAATTGTTTTTTAAATCATGGGGGCACATCTTTTGGGATGTGCCCCTTTTTAATAATGTCCTGAATATTCTTCATTCGTTTATCCAAAGCTTAGCTTTCGTGTTCCAAAAGGTAAGCTTTTGCAATGCAAAAGGTCATGAATTGGCGTGCAAAAGCTAAGCTTTTAAATAGCAATTCATATTATTCTGATTATCAATAGATTACGAAACGCGTCCCGGATGCGGTTTTTGTAATATAATTTCGTGGTGCCGGATGGGTAGAATGTTCGCTGTCAAGAGCCTTTTTGCCATTGCCCGAATTACGATTTGGAGGATGAGGAGGCATGTGTCATTCGCCATTGAAACAAAATACATCAAGTCTCATGATTTGATGAAACCTTGCGTGGGACACAAAACCATTTCGGACACTATCGCCCCCTGTTCCTTATATTTCGTGTTTTTGCGTTTTTTAAGAGTAAATATTTTGAATTGGTCGTTAAATTATTTAACTTTGCGAAAATAACGCAAGCATTATCATCAGCCTCATGAAACGATACGTTCTGTTGGTTTTTGGTTTATTGTTCTTTCTTGGTTCTGCATTTGGTACGCCGAAAATCAAATGGAATCAAGCCTATCAATCCTATTTTATCAAATATAAGGACATCGCCATCCGGGAGATGTTGCGTTATGGCATACCGGCAAGCATCACCTTGGCGCAGGGAGTGCTGGAGAGCGGGGCAGGGCGGAGCAGACTCGCCACGGAAGCAAACAACCATTTCGGCATCAAGTGCCATGACTGGACGGGGCGCACCGTCTCGCACAACGATGATCTTGACGGAGAGTGCTTCAGAGCATACAACTCGGCACTCGAAAGCTATGAAGACCACTCGAAGTTTCTCACCGGCAGACAACGTTACAACAGTTTGTTCCTGCTCCCGCGCACGGATTATCGCGCATGGGCATACGGATTGAAACGAGCGGGCTATGCCACCAATCCCAATTATGCCAACAGCCTGATTTCCATCATCGAGCTTTATCAGCTTTACAGATATGACAACGCAACGTCGTACAACGCTTTCCCGGATAATGTGTTCATCGCCGGGAAAGATAGCGAAAAGCCTTCGCCGGGAGCTTCGCGCCAACCACCGACGGCCGGCAATGCCTCGGCCATGCACTCGCTCCGCGCCTATAACAGCAACTGCTATCTCGTGGTGAGACGTGGCGACACATTCAAGAGCATAGGCAGAGAGACCGGCATCAGCGGTAGGAAACTGGCACGATACAACGAGCGGAAATATAAGGACACGCTCAGAGAAGGCGAAATTGTATGGCTCGGAAAGAAACGCAAACGCGCTCCGAAGGAGTTCAAGAAGCGGCAGCACATCGTGGGCAACTCGGAGAGCTTGTACGACATAGCACAGAAGTATGGCATAAGACTGAAGAGTCTGGTAAAGAAAAATCGCCAACTCGCTGAAGATGGCGTGCGAGTGGGCGATAAGGTGCGGATTTATTGATTTTCTCTCACGTGCTTTTGTTCGCGGCTATTGCCTGACGAGCATCGCTTTGCGAATGTGTATGTCGGCGATGGGGCGGTCGTTGGCATCCGTTTCGGCACGCTGGATGCGTTCCACTACGTCCAAACCCTCCACCACCTCGCCAAAAACGGTGTAGGAACCATCAAGATGGGGCGTTCCGCCGATGTTCTTATAAATATCGCGCGTGGCAGGCGACATCTGTACGGTGCTGTCGGTGGCACGATTGAGTCGCTCCTGCACCTTGTCGAGCCCGTCGTCGGTGAATTTTCTTCCCCAAACAATGTAGAACTGCGTGGAAGAGGAAGCCCGCTCCGGGTTCACCTCGTCCGATTCGCGCGCCGCTGCCACTGCCCCTCGTTTATGGATGAGTCGCGGATAACGAAATTCCGCCGGTACAGAGTAAGCCTCCGGCGTGTCGCCCAACGGCTGTCCCGGCAGCGCGGTCTTAGAGCCAAGGTCGCCGGTCTGAACCATGAAGTCGCTGATGACACGATGAAAGAGCACCCCATCGTAAGCACCACTCTCCACCTGTCGGATGAAGTTGTCGCGGTGCAAGGGCGTTTCGTCGTAGAGCCGGATGCGAATGTTGCCACTGTCGGTCTCCAATAAGATTTCGGTTTGCTTTTGCTCGTTTTGCCCCTGTGCCGAGAGTGATGCGAAGAGCAAAAGCAGAGACGAGAGGATGAGTTTCATTCTGTTTGTTTCCATAAATCAATAAGTGTGTAAATGTTCCTTTATTAATTAGGTGGATATAACTCCGCTTTCGGTTTATCCGGCAACAAATTTACGAAAAACATCGCGAAAACTCCCGGTTTTTTCGTAACTTTGCTTGAAAATTCAAGAAAAAACGTTATTCATCATGGCAACAATAAAAACCGTAAAAGGAAAGTCTCCCACATGGGGAAAACGATGTTACATCGCCGAGAACGCCACTTTGGCAGGCGACATCATCATGGGCAACGACTGCTCGGTGTGGTTCGGAGCCGTTATCCGCGCCGACGTGGCGGAAGTGCGCATCGGCAACGAGGTGAATATACAGGATTTAGCTTGCGTACACCAGTCGGCTGGCATGCCGGTGGTGCTGGAAGACGGTGTCAGCGTGGGACATGGTGCCGTGGTTCATGCCTGCACGGTACGGTGTGGCGCGCTCATCGGCATGAATGCCACGGTACTTGATGGGGCAGAAGTGGGCGAAAACTCGGTGGTGGCTGCCGGAGCGGTGGTGCTTGCAGGGACAAAGATTCCCGCCAACGAGATATGGGGCGGCATTCCCGCGAGACGATTGAAAGAAACAAGCCCCCATCAGGCGCGAACCTTTGCCGACAACTATCTGAGGACAAAGAAATGGTATGAGGAGGAAACGAGCTGATTGCTCCACCGCTTTCCCGACAGAAGCAAAAGACTTTCCATGACGGTATTGTTTTTGAAAAAATATACGTAACTTTGTGGCGAGAAAATTACCCTGAACACCACAAAACCGGCACAATGAAGGTTTTGCGATAAAAAAACAAAAAGACAACAACATGCAAGATATCATCCTCGGACTCCTCATCCCTCTCTTCGGAACAGTGCTGGGCTCGGCTTTCGTTTTCTTCATGCGCAAAGAAATGTCCGCAAGTTTGCAGAAAGCATTGCTGGGATTTGCCTCAGGCGTCATGGTGGCAGCCTCCATCTGGTCGCTCATCATTCCCTCAATGGAAATGTGGGACGATGCAGGAAAAGCACGCATCATCCCCGCCGTAACGGGATTTCTCATCGGTATAGCTTTCCTGCTCTTCATCGACTTCATCACACCTCACCTCCATCTTGGCAGCAATACACCGGAAGGACCCAAGTCGCACTTGAGCCGGACGGCAATGCTCACCTTCGCCGTTACCATCCACAATCTTCCGGAAGGAATGGCTGTGGGCGTGGTGCTGGCAGGTGCGATGCAGGCAAGCACCGACATTACCATGGCGGGCGCCTTGGCAATGGCTGTGGGCATAGCCATACAGAACATTCCGGAGGGAGCTATCATCTCCATGCCAATGCGCGAAGCCGGCAATTCCAAACTCAAATCGTTCGTCATCGGATCGCTCAGTGGCGTGGTGGAACCCATCGGCGCCGTACTCGTCATCCTGCTTGCCGGCATCATAGAACCTGCCTTACCTTATCTCCTGAGCTTTGCGGCGGGTGCCATGTTCTATGTGGTAGTGGAAGAACTCATACCCGAAGCCTCCGAAGGAGAGCACTCCAACTTGTCCACCATCGGCTTTGCCGTGGGCTTTGCACTAATGATGACCCTTGATGTGGTAGCCGGGTAAGGACAGAAGGCACATTCCCGACCGGGTTTTAATGTTTTTACCCCCTCTTCCACCGTGACATCACACGCCACGAAAATCTGACAGGACTGTGTTTTAATGTTTTTTATAATCCCCGTTCCTCCTTTTCCTTGCGTAATCCGTAAAAATTACGTAAGTTTGCAACAAGAAGCGGATGCCCCCCGAAGCACCCATGAAGAGGCTGTGGCAGTGGCATGAAACCCTATTCGGTATCTGCTCCCTTTGGAAAATAATTCACTTAATACCAAGAATATGATAAAAGAATATATCCAAGAAAACCAAGAGCGCATGCTCGAAGAGTTGTTCAGCCTGATACGCATTCCCAGTGTGAGTGCGCAGCCCGAGAAGCACGGCAAGGACATGATACGCTGTGCGGAAAGATGGAAAGAACTGTTGCTCGCCGCCGGAGCCGATAAGGTGGAAGTGATGCCCACAGAGGGCAATCCGGTGGTGTATGGCGAAAAAATCATCGACCCAAAAGCCAAGACGGTTTTGATATACGGTCATTATGACGTAATGCCGGCAGAACCTTTCGAACTATGGAAGAGCGAACCCTTTGAGCCGGAAATACGCGACGGACACATTTGGGCGCGCGGTGCCGACGATGACAAGGGGCAATCCTTCATTCAGGCAAAAGCCTTTGAATACGTGGTGAAGCACAATCTGCTGAAACACAACGTGAAGTTCATTCTCGAAGGTGAGGAGGAAGTAGGCTCACCCAGTTTGAGCACATTCTGTTCCACCCACAAGGACTTGCTCAAGAGCGATGTTATCTTGGTGTCGGACACCAGCATGCTCTCAAAAGACCTCCCTTCACTCACCACCGGGCTGCGTGGGCTTGCCTACTGGCAGATAGAGGTAACAGGTCCGAACCACGACCTGCACTCCGGGCATTTCGGAGGTGCGGTAGCCAATCCCATCAATGTGCTTTGCAAACTGATTTCCGACGTTACAAATGCCGACGGCAAGATAACCATTCCCCATTTCTATGACGATGTGGAGGATGTACCGGCGGAAGAGCGCAAGATGGTGGAGCAAATACCCTTCGATATCGAGGCTTACAAACGTTCGCTCGATGTGGAGGAACTTTTCGGTGAGAAAGGTTACAGCACCATCGAACGCAATGGTTTCCGACCCTCGTTCGATGTCTGTGGCATTTGGGGCGGCTATCAGGGCGAAGGCTCCAAGACCGTCATTCCATCGAAAGCGTATGCCAAACTCTCTTGTCGGTTGGTGCCTCACCAAGACCATGAGAAAATAGGGCAGATGGTCGTTGAATATTTCCAAAAAGTAGCCCCGCGGAGCGTGAAAGTGAACATCCGGTCGCTCCATGGGGGGCAGGGCTACGTCTGTCCCATCAACCTCCCCGCCTACAAAGCAGCCGAAAAGGGTTTCGAGAAAGCCTTCGGCAAACGCCCTTTGGCAGTTCGACGCGGCGGAAGCATCCCCATTATTGCCACTTTCGAACAGATACTCGGTGTGAAGACCGTGCTGATGGGCTTCGGATTGGAATCAAACAGCATCCACTCGCCCAACGAGAACATTCCGCTCGACATGCTGTGGAAGGGCATGGAGGCGGTGGCAACCTTCCATTTGGAATACGATAAGGCGGAATAGAACAAATCCGCGAAGACATAATCAACGGAGAAGACAAATGCCATATGGAAATAAAGCATTCGTCTTCTCCGTTTTTTCATTGTTTTTTATTACCTTTGCAAGTCGAAAACCGAGTTTTCGCATAAAGGAAATAAAAAACATCACTCGCATGAAACCAACTTTGTTATTGCTCGCCGCCGGGATGGGAAGTCGCTACGGTGGCTTGAAACAGCTCGACGGCTTAGGTCCCAATGGCGAGACCATTATGGACTATTCCATTTACGATGCCATACAAGCAGGCTTTGGTAAAATCGTCTTCGTCATCAGAAAAGACTTTGAACAGCAATTCCGCCGCCAGGTGCTCTCAAAATACGAGGGGCACATCCCGGCAGAACTGGTTTTCCAAGGCATCGACACCCTCCCCGAAGGCTTCACCGTGCCCGAAGGCAGAGAGAAACCATGGGGAACCAACCACGCCGTACTCATGGCGAAGAACGTCATCAATGAACCCTTCTGCGTCATCAACTGCGACGACTTCTACAACCGCGACTGTTTCAAAGTCATAGGCAAATATCTTTCCGATCTCCCACAAGGAGCGAAGAACCGCTATGCCATGGTGGGCTTCCGCGTGGGCAACACCCTGAGCGAGAACGGTACCGTGTCGCGCGGACTCTGTTCCACCGATGCCGCCGGCAACCTCACCACCGTGGTGGAACGCACGAAGATAGAACGACACGAAGGCAAAGTGCAGTATCTCGATGACAACGAAAAATGGATTACGGTGGACGACAACACGCCCACGTCCATGAACGTTTGGGGCTTCACACCCGACTATCTGCAATACAGCGAGGACTATTTCAAGGTCTTCCTTTCCGATCCGAAGAACATGGAAAATAAAAAATCGGAATACTTCATCCCCATGATGGTGAACAAACTCATCAACGACGGAACGGCAACCGTGAAAGTACTCGACACCACAAGCACGTGGTTTGGCGTTACCTATCCCGAAGACCGCGATGGAGTGGTGGCGCGCATCAGCCGACTCGTAGCCGACGGAATCTATCCCAACCGCCTGTTCTGACACGACCACCGGCACACCAAGCCTCACTCTTACATCAAATCAAAGCGAATGAACATCAATATCTTAGACAACGAACGTTTGGGACAACTGCGCACGCTCATCGACGAAGCGCACCACATCGTCATCTGCGCCCACAAATCACCCGACGGCGATGCAATGGGCTCTTCGCTGGCGTGGAAATCCTATCTGAAACAAATTGGGAAAGACGACGTTTCCGTCTGCGTGCCGGATGCCTTCCCCGACTTTCTGCAATGGCTGCCGGGCTCAAACGAAGTGTTGCGATACGACAAACGAGCCGACGACGTGAGAAAAGCCTTCGAAAACGCCGACCTCGTTTGCTGTCTCGACTTCAACCAATCCATGCGAGTGGAGGACATGCAGCCGCTGCTCGACGAAAGCAAGGCAAAACGATTGCTCATAGACCACCACCTCGAACCCGACACCAACAACCGGCTCACCATTTCACACCCCGAACTCTCGAGTACCTCAGAGATTGTCTTCTCGCTGATATGGCAACTCGGTGGCTATGAGGGCATGACAAGAGATTGCGCGCGCTGCATTTATTGTGGCATGATGACCGACACGGGAGGATTTGCCTATAACTCCACACGCCCGGAAATCTATTTCATCATCACGCAACTGCTCGAAAAAAAGGTGGATAAGGACAAAATCTACAACCGAGTTTACCACAATTATTCCTCACACGCCATGAAACTGCGCGGACACCTCATCCTCAACAAGCTCGAGGTGGTGGAACAGCTCCACGCCTCCTACTTCGTCGTAACAAAAGAGGAGATGAAACGCTTTAAATTCATTAAAGGCGACCTCGAGGGATTAGTGAACATACCATTGCAAATCAAGGGATTAAAACTAAGCATCTCCCTTCGCGAAGACACCGATAAACCCAACACCGTGCTCGTCAGTCTGCGCTCCGCCAACGGCTTTCATTGTCAGCCCATGGCAACGAGGTTCTTCAATGGTGGGGGGCACGCGGATGCCGCAGGCGGAAAGCTTCATTGCTCCATTGATGAAGCCGGACAAATAGCACTGAAAGCCATCCTTGCATATAAAGATGAACTAAGATGATACAACCACCTTATTTACAGCTAACTATATGTAGCTGATTAAAGTTCTGCAATATGTTCCGCCAACTTCCGGAAGTTCAAATACAAACCGAGAAACTACCGACAATCAAGCCCACACAGCCCACGTACAGATAACGCCACGCGGGCATTTTTTTCCTGATTTTTAGCCATGAAGTTCTGTAGTCGAACTGTTGTTACACAAAAGCTTAGCTATTGCAATCTAAAAGCTTAGCTATTGCAATCTAAAAGCTTAGCTATTGGAGCCTAAAAGCTAAGCTTTTGGAAGTCTGTTCATAATCTTCTGATTATCAACAGAATACATTGCCCTAAATTTTGTCTGTCAATTCCAATCTCAGCCATGTTCTTGCAGAGAGTCGCATCGACAAAATCGCCGATGAAATCAACAATTTTTCCCAATGCCGTAAACAATTTTTTCCGATGGATGGGTGGATTTATAATGATGGGAACTTCAATTTACCTCAGTAAAAAAGATGATTTACTTCTATGGATAGATGAATTTATAACTAAGAGAACTTCAATTTACTTCGATGAAATCGATATTTTATTTTGATAGAATAATGATATATCCCGATGAAATCGATGATTTTTTTAAGCGGAATGGATAATCCTTTTTGCGAACAATAATGTTTTTTTCAGTTCCAATAAATCCATATTAATCAGTTCTGCGGTCTGCGTTCAGACAAAATCAGATACCTTATTTACCATAATACTGATTAAGAAAATAATAATGGTAGCAGTTTTGCTGTCGTATTTGCAACATTTAAACTCATTTGCCGATGCAGAAATGTTTAAAGATGTTATGGAGGGTTTCGGTGCTGCTGATTTGCGTGCCGGTGATGGTGCCGAGTTCCTCGATAACGAGTTTCAAGTCTTCTGCCACAAGGTCGCCACTGAGTCCGAGGTTGATGGATTGTGCTACGGCGAGCAATGCCTGATGTGCTTTTGTGAGGGCTTCGTAGTGGCGTGCGCTCGTTACGATGACCGAGTTTTCGGTGAGTTCGGGCAATTCGGCTGCGTGATAGATGATTTGTTCGAGTTTGTCGATTCCCAAGTTTTGTTTTGCTGATATGGAAATGACGTTCTTATCGTTGTTGTTGTGAGGGTGTCGGTTCCCGCTCAGTATTGCCTCTTGTTTATTCCGTACGATGATGAGTTGTTTTTCGCGACATCGTTGTTCCATCTCCGTGGTCTCTTCGTTTGTGGGTTCTTCGTCAATAACCCACAGTACGATTTGTGCTTTGTCGATTTGCCGATAGGTGCGTTCTATGCCCAGTTGTTCTATTTTGTCGTTGGTTTTTCGGATGCCGGCGGTGTCGATGAAGAGAAATTCAATGCCGTTG
Organism: Prevotella brunnea; assembly: GCF_008016795.1. Classification (GTDB taxonomy): domain Bacteria; phylum Bacteroidota; class Bacteroidia; order Bacteroidales; family Bacteroidaceae; genus Prevotella; species Prevotella brunnea. Next base: position 27,043 of record NZ_SDIK01000056.1, on the reverse strand, counting down.
ATGGACATGGTGTCTTCTATCACGTCGCGCGTCGTTCCGTGAATATTGCTTACGATGGCACGGTTGTCGCGTATGAGTCGGTTGAGTAGTGTCGATTTTCCCACATTTGTTTTTCCCACAATAGCCACCGGTATGCCTCTTTTCAGGGCTTGTCCCATTTTGAATGATTGTGCGAGTCCGATTACTTTTTCATCTATTTCTGTTGCCAATGCTTTGAGTTCGGATCGGTCGGCAAACTCCAATTCTTCATGGTCGGCGAAGTCGAGTTCCAGTTCGATGAGTGAGGTCATCTTAAGCAGTTGTTCGCGTAGTTTTGCGAGTTCTCCCGAGAAGTGTCCCTTGAGTTGCGACATTGCCATTTTGTGGGAGGCTTTATTAGCCGATGCGATGAGTTCGGCTACGGCTTCTGCCTGCGACAGGTCGAGTTTTCCGTTGAGATAAGCTCTTTGTGTGTATTCTCCGGGTTCGGCTTGTCGGCATCCTTTTTCTATGAGTCGTTGGAGCACTTTGTTGAGAATGTAGGTGGAGCCGTGGCACGATATTTCTGTGGTGTCTTCTCCGGTGTAGGAATGTGGTGCTCGCCAAACTGCCACTACGGTCTCGTCGATGGTTTCCCCTTTCGCGTTGGTTATTTCTCCGTGGTGTAATGAGTTTGCGGGTGCGTTCAGTATGTTTTTTGAAAAGATGCTGTTTACGATGTCGATGGCTTTCGGTCCGGACACTCGAATAACGCCGAGTGCTCCTCCCGGTGGTGTTGCCATTGCGCAGATAGTGCCACTCCCGTCCCCTCTCCGTTTGGTGAGGTAGGAATTGTCATGAAGCGATTGCGTTTTATTCATAATTAAAAAACGGGAGGGCTCTATCTTTTTGCGTTATCGCGGTGTGAAGGTTTGTCCACTTCTGTTAGATTCTTTCCAGCACTTCTTTGATGAGTCCGTCAATGGTGTTTTTGTATCCCGCGTTTGCTTCTTTCTGTCTTCTGTTGGCTATTACCATGCAGCAAGTCAGGGCTTTGTGTCCCATGAGGTATGCCAATCCGGCGAGTGCGGATGATTCCATCTCGAAGTTGGTTATTTTGTGTCCTTTGTATTCAAAGTCCTCTATTTTCCTGTTCAAGTCCGGGTCGGCGAGTGGCAATCGCAATCTTCTTCCTTGTGGTCCGAAGAAGCCTCCGCAGGCAATGGTTACGCCTCTTACCATGTCGTCTTGCGCTATTCTGTTCAATAGTTCCGGGTCGGCGTTGGCAACGTATGGGTTTCCTAATTGCTGCATCCATTTTACTTGTTTTTTGAACTCTGCTTCAAATTCTCCGTCGAGCTTTTCTCTTCCTTCGTAGAAGTTGAGCAAGCCATCGAAACCGATGCTTTTTTCCGATGCCACGAAAGTGCCGATGGGCGTGTGGGGTTGTAGTCCGCCACAGGTTCCGATGCGCACGAGGGTGAGTTGTCGTTTTTCGGTTTTCTCTCTGCGTGTTTCAAAGTCGATGTTTGCCAACGCGTCGAGTTCGTTCACGACAATGTCGATGTTGTCGCATCCTATTCCGGTGCTGAGCACGGTGATGCGTTTTCCTTTGTAGGTTCCCGTTACTGTGCGAAACTCTCTGTTGCTTACTTCACATTCGGCATCGTCGAAATGTGATGCCACGAGTGCCACGCGTCCCGGGTCGCCAACGAGGATAACTTTGTCGGCGAGGTTTTTTGGTTTCAGGTGTAAATGGAATATGCTGCCGTCCTCATTGATGATGAGTTCTGATGGCGCAAAGTAGTTTTCGGTCATGTTCTTATTTTTTTGTGAATCATTATGTCATGTTGTTCCACAAAGATAATTATTTTTTGATGGTTCAACGAATTTTTTATTGTTTTTCTGTCGTGGAGCGGTTATTTTGCTGAATTTTCTTTAGGGGTGGTCGGGTTGTTCCTTTCCCATCTTAGTTTTTGGTGTTTGTTTTTGCGTTTTTTAAAATAGTTGTAGCCAGTCGTTGAACTCTTTGTTTTGAAAGGTGTGCAATCCCTGTCGCTTTGCCGCTTGGCAGTTTTCCTTTAGGTCGTCAATGAATAGTGTTTCTTCAGGGTTGATGCCCGTTTCGGCTATGACGGTTTGGAAGATTTCGTCATCGGGTTTCTTTTTGTGCATCACTTGTGAGAGGAACATTCGTTCGAAATAGTCGTCCACGGTATGTTTGCCCATGGGAAAGAGTTGTTGCTTACAATATTGCCAATGCAGGTCGATGGTGTTGCTCAACAGGTAGGTGTGATAGCCTTGTTTCCTGATTTCCAATAGTTTGCGTTTTTTCTCTTCGGGAACATAGAGCAGCATTGCATTCACGGCTTTGGTTATCTCGTGGTCGGAGAGGTCGCGGTGTGTAATGCGCCGCACGGCATCGAAGAATGTTTCGTTGGACACTGTCCCTATCCCCATTCCTCTTATCAGGTCTGCCACTTCGTCGTGTTCGGTCTGTGCTTTGTCGTGTCCCAATCCAAGTGCCGCAAATTGTTTCATTGTGGCTTCCTCGTCGAGTTTCACGAGCACGTTGCCCATATCGAAAATGATGTTTTTATAATCCATGTCGCAAATTTACACATTTTTTTATATACCATTGCCACCATTTCAACGAAAAGTTTATGGCTTTGGGCTGTTCGGGTGATGGGTTGCAACGGATGAATGTCGGCGGTGGAATGGAATTGCACCGCCGTGTGCGGACCGACATGGTGTTTGTCCGCACTTCCCAATGGTTTATTGCATATCGTACACCACTTGCATGAGTTTTTTGCCTAAGGCATCTGCTTCTGCCATGCTGCCTGCCTCGCTGTAAACGCGGATGATGGGTTCGGTGTTCGATTTGCGGAGGTGTACCCACGATGAGGGGAAATCGAGTTTCACGCCGTCGATGTCGGTTATCTGTACGTTGTTTTCTCTGCCATAGAGTTCTTTTACCTTTTCGAGGATGGCATTGACATCTGTTTCGGGGGTGAGGTCGATGCGGTTTTTTGCGATGAAATATTCGGGATAGGTTTGGCGCAGTTCGCTTGCGGTGAGTCCTTTTTGTGCCAATGAGCTGAGGAAGAGTACGATGCCCACGAGTGCGTCGCGTCCGTAGTGGCTTTCGGGATAGATTACTCCCCCATTGCCTTCTCCGCCGATGACGGCGTTCACGGCTTTCATTTTTGTGGTAACGTTTACTTCGCCCACGGCGGCGGCATAGTATTTTCCGCCATGTCGTTCGGTAATGTCTCGCAGGGCGCGTGTGGATGAGAGGTTGCTGACGGTGTTTCCTTTCACGTGGTCGAGGATGTAATCCGCCACGCTGACGAGGGTGTATTCTTCGCCAAACATGATGCCGTCTTCACGGATGAATGCCAAGCGATCGACGTCCGGATCGACGACGATGCCAAGGTCGTAGCCGCCGTGTTTCATTTCGTTCATGATGCCTTCGAGGTTTTTCTCGATGGGTTCCGGGTTGTGGGCGAAATCGCCTGTTGGTTCTCCGTTGAGCAAGGTGTAATCCACGCCCAACTCATCGAAGAGCAGGGGGAGGATGATGCCTCCCACCGAGTTGATGGTGTCTGCGCAGACGCGGAATTTTCGTTTTCGGATGGCATCGAGGTCGGCAAGTCGGAGTGTGGTTACGGCTTCCACGTGCTTTTGGTTGTAGGAGTGTTCTTCCGTGTAGGTGCCCAATGCGTCCACGTCGGCATAGTTGAAGTCTTCTCGTTCGGCGATGTCGAGCACGGCTGCTCCTTCTTCTGCGGTGAGAAACTCTCCTTCGTTGTTGAGCAGTTTCAATGCGTTCCATTGGCGTGGGTTGTGCGATGCGGTGATGATGATGCCTCCGTCGGCTTCTGCCATGCGCACTGCAAGTTCTGTTGTGGGTGTGGTGGCAAGTCCGATGTTCACTACGTCGGCTCCTATTCCCATGAGGGTGCCGCACACGACGTTCTTCACCATTTCTCCGGATATGCGTGCGTCTCGTCCGACGATGATTTTTAGTTTCTTTCCGAGGTTCTTTTTTGCCATGAATGTGGCGTAAGCCGAGGTGAATTTCACGATGTCGAGCGGGTTCAGTGTGTCGCCTGTTTGTCCGCCTATTGTTCCGCGGATTCCTGAGATAGACTTTATGAGTGTCATGTTCTTTTTGTTATGCGTTTTTTATGTTTACAATCCTCGTCCGTAGGTGATGTCGTAGAAGCAAGCGTACACGTTTTGGCTTGCGTTTTGGTGTCCTTGCGTCGAGGGTACGATGATGCGCACGTGAGCCAGTGAGTCGGTGGCGCTTTTTATTCGTCCTATTTTGATGTAGGCGAGTGGTGCAAGCCATCCGGGGGGCACCGATGCGCTTTTGTAGGTTCGGAACATCAGGCTGGAGCTTTTGTCGAACGAGGCGGTGAAAGTGCCGCTGGTGTTGGTTACTGACATCTTGTCCACTATTCCGCTCCAATGGAGTGAGCGGTTGGTGAGTTGCAGCGAGTCTTCCATGACGTTGAACTCGTCGAAGCGGCAGAGCACGGTGGCAGTTTCGCCTTTCCTGAGTTTCTCGCCTATTCCTTTATGGAGTATTTGCATATAGACTCCGGTGTTGTTGAATCTTACGAATTCGTTTTTGGTGATGTCGGTGCTGAAGTTTTGTCGTTCAAATTGGTCTTCGGATATGACTTTGATTCCGTGTTTCACGATGTACTCGTTCACGGAATTGCGTTCACGCTCAATCTGTTCGGCATAGGTGTCGTTGCCATTGCAGGCGGCGAATGTCGCGATTGCTGTCAGGATGGCGAGCAGGATGGATATTTTTTTCATGTTTTATTGTTCGGTTTCGTTCCGTGCAAAGGTAAGAAAAGTATTTTGGATAGAGTGTATCGAGAGTGAGAAATAATCAAAAAAAATGTTGCTTTAAGGCAATGGTGTTCTAAATAATTCCATAAAGTTCGCACAAGGTTGCATCCGGTCGTGCGATTTAACGTGTTTTTTCCAAATGCTGAACGGCACCTGCGTTTTCTTATGTCGTCAATTCGTATTCGCGTGGTGTCAAATGGCTTCGTGGCGCAGAAGATTCCGCCTGCCGTTATCTACAAAACCGCATGGAAAACCAGTGGTCAAGATGCGGTTTGTAACCTGTTGATAATCAGAGCGATACTGCTTGCGATTTAAAAGCTTAGCTTTTGCAACGCAATACATGACCTTTTGCAATGCAAAAGCTTAGCTTTTGGAAGGCAAAAGGTTAGCTTTTGGAAATGCAGAGGTTGGGCTTTGTCTCGACAGGGTGAAATTTATTGGGTAAATTATTGGTGTTCCAAGGTGATAATTTGCCCACGCGCATGAGCGAAATGCTATCCTCTGTAGTGATAGGTTTCGGAGAATGGCACTCGGAAGCGGTCGCCCCAGACGCCATCGGGAAGTCGGATGCCACAGGTGATAATCATGTTGATTTCGCAATCGCAGGGCAGTCCGAGGGCGCGTTTCACGAGACGGCTGTCGAAGCCTTCGAGCGGACAGGTGTCGTAGCCTGCCTCGCTCATGGCGAGCATGAAGGTCTGCACCGCCAAGGCGCAACTCTTGTGCACCACCACTCGCATGTCTGCTTCGGAAACTTGTCGGACAATGGGTCGGGACAGTCCGATGAGTTGTGCGAGGAGTTTGCGCAGCAGTCCCCACACACCGAGGAATCGGGAATAGACGAAGGGCATGAGTTTGCCATAGTAAAGATTCCATTTCTTCACGCGTTTTGCTTGTTTCTCTTCCGGGCTGTGGCGGCGGGTGTTTTCCGCCTCAAATTCCATCACTGCCTTAGCGTGAGCCTTGTATCGGTCTTGTCGTGTTACGAATACTACCATCTGTTGTGCCGATTTGGCGGTGAGCTGTCCCAAACAGGCGTGTGTCAGTTTTGCCATCAGCGTTTTGTCGGTAACGTGGTAGCACTCCCAGAGTTGCATGTTTGAACTGGTGGGTGCGAGGGTTGCCATTTTCAGACATTCCTTCACTCGCTCGGTGTCGAGTGGTTTTTCAGAATCGAAATGGCGGATTGCCCTTCGGTGTTCCAATATCTCGGTCAGGGTCATGATTTTTATGTTTTTTAAGTTGTTTCTCCCTCTTAGAATTTCCCCTCATCGCCCAAGTAGCTGTCCTTGAATCCGAGGAAATAGAGCACTCCGTCGAGTCCGATGGTGTTGAGGTTTTGTTCTGCTGTTTCTCTCACGCGTGGTTTGGCATGGAAGGCGATGCCGAGTCCGGCTTCCGAAATCATCGGCAGGTCGTTTGCTCCGTCGCCCACGGCGATGGTCTGTGCGAGGTTCACTTTCTCCACTTGTGCGATGAGCTTCAGCAGTTCTGCTTTTCTTCTGCCATCCACTATTTCTCCGAGGTAGCGTCCCGTGAGTTTGTTGTCGGCATCTATCTCTAACTCGTTGGCATAGACGTAGTCGATGCCGTATTTATGTTGCAGATATTCTCCGAAATAGGTAAATCCGCCACTGAGGATGGCAATTTTGTAACCACAGTTTTTCAACACGCGCATGAGTCTGTCCACGCCTTCGGTGATGGGCATGCGTTCGGCAATGCCCTGCATCACTCCGGCATCGAGTCCCTTGAGCAGTGCCACGCGTTGTTTGAAGCTTTCGCGGAAATCTATCTCGCCTCGCATGGCGCGTTCGGTTATCTCTGCCACTTCTTTCCCCACCCCGGCGCATTTCGCCAGTTCGTCGATACATTCGGTCTGTATGAGTGTGGAGTCCATGTCGAAGCAAATCAGTCGGCGCATGCGGCGGTACATGTTGTCTTTTTGGAAGGAGAAGTCGATGCCTTGTTCGTGGCTCATCTCCATGAGGTGTGCCTGCATCCGGTCGTAGTCGGTGGGTGTGCCGCGCACGGAAAATTCCACACATGCCCTTACGTTTGCGTTTTGTCGGCGCAGGCTGGGACGTCCCGTCAGTCGGCGTATGGAATCGATGTTCATGTCTTGTTCGGCGAGAGTCGCCGTTGCCGCCTGAATGCTTTTGGCTGTGAGTTTGCGCCCTATGATGGTGAGAATGTAGCGATTTTTCCCTTGTTTTTCCACCCATTCCTCATATTCATCGTCGGGAATGGGCGAAAACCCTATGTTGATATTCAGTTCGGTGGCTTTGAAGAGCAGTTCTTTCATTACCTTTCCGGAGTTTTCCTCTGTCGTGCGGATGAGGATACCGAGCGAGAGTGTGGAGTGGATATCCGCCTGTCCCACATCAAGTATTTGCGCATCGTAGCGTGCCAATATTGCCATGATGGAGGCTGTGAGTCCCGGTCGGTCTTGTCCGGTGATGCGAATGAGAATTTGTTCTTCCTGAATCATTGTTTTTTCCTTCATAAATAATCGGTATTATAACACTGCAAATTTACGAACTTCCGTTGAGGTGGGCAAGTTTTTCCGGGCGGAAAGCTCACCGTGGGCAATGGAATGGCTTTAGGGCGGGGATTTTTACAATTGCTTCTTGAACTTCGCGAGCTTCGCGCTTTACATCATGATGGGGACGAGATATTTCGCCATGCAGTAGCCGCCGCCAATGAGCCACAGCCAAAGGAGGAAGGCAAGGAGGAAGGGTTTGAAGCCGGCTTTCTTGAATTTGTCGATGCTGGTCTCTGCTCCGAGTGCCGTCATTGCCATGGTGAGCAGGAAGGTGTCGAGGGTGTTGATGAAGGAAACCACGCTTTCGGGCAGCAGATTGAGCGAATTGAACCCGATGACGACAAGGAAGAGAATGGCAAACCATGGAACGGTGATGTTGCTTTTCCCGCCTTCCGGACGGTCTGCCACGTCCTTTGCCACGAAGAATGCAATGACGAGGAGCACCGGGACGAGCATCATCACTCGAATCATCTTCACGATGATGGCATTGTCGCTCACGGCTCCGCCCATGGCGTTGCCCGCTCCTACCACGTGTGCCACCTCATGGATGGTGCTGCCGGCAAAGATGCCCATCTGTGAGAGGGGGAGATCGAAGATGCCGGCGCGGAAAAGGATGGGATAAAGGAACATGGAGAGTGTGCCGAAGATAACTACCGTAGCCACTGCCACTGCCGTTTTGTAAGGCTTGGGCTTGATGGCTCCATCGACACCCATCACCGCCGCCGCTCCGCAAATCGCACTACCGCTTGCCGTGAGCAGGGCAATGGAACGATCCATCTTCAGCAGTTTGCCGAGCACGATGCCCAAAAGGATGGTCGCGGTTACGACAATGGCATCGATGACGATGGCAGGCAGACCAACGGCAATGACATCTTGAAAGCTGAGTTTGAATCCATAGAGGATGATGCCAAAGCGAAGGATGCGTTTGCCGGTGAAAGCGATGCCCGGAACCCATGTTTCGGGAAGTTGGTTGCGCAGGCTGTTGGCATAAATCATTCCGAGTATGATTCCCACAACCAGCGGACTGAATGATAGTGCTTTCACCCATTGCATATCAGCAATGTAGAAAGCGGAGCAGGCAAAGAGTGCCATGAGGAGCACGCCGTTGAGCATACTGGCTCGTTCTTCTGAAATTTTCATTTGTTTTCTTATGTTTTTTCTTTGTTGGTTTATTCTGATTCTTTCCCTTCTGCGTTCTCGCGCAACAGCCGTTCTTTCCTTATCTTGTCCTGAATATCCCTGACGTGGGCGATGGCGTGTCGGCGTGCCCTGATGATTTGGTATCGATAAACAAGACAGGTGCTAAGGAAGTAGCAGCCGGCGAGAACCCATAGCGCGATGTGTTCCGTGTGGACGTCCTGAAGTGTCGCACCCATCGAGGAAATTCCGAGGAAACCTTGCACTCCGAAGGTGGAGGGAATGAGCAGGCTGATGCCTTTCCACACTCCGGAAATGTTGCTCTCGGGCCAGCTCAATCCGGTGAGAAAGAGGAAGGGAACGGAAGTGAAGACGGCGAGCAGGATGACGTTCTCGCGATAGCGTATCATGCAGGAGAGCGTCATTCCGAAGAAGATGGTGGCAAGCAGATAAGGCAGCAACAGCCCAAAGAGGTCGGATGGACTTGAGAGAGTGGTGAAGCCGAACATCTTTGGCACCACCAATGTCAGATAGGCTGCCATGACGCTGTATATCATGAAGTAGCAGAACGATTTGCCCAATACGATTTTCAGTATTCCGTTGTAGTGTTTGCTGATGGGAACGAGGTCTTGATAACGGTTGTTCTCTCGTGCCGTTCCCGCCGATAATCCTATTCCGAGCAACAAGGTTTGCTGCAAAATGATGATGAGCACTCCGGGCAGTATGGCGTTTCCGTAACCTCCTGTGGTGTTGAAGATGGGCTGTTCCTCGATAATCATGGGCTGCGTGGCTATCTCCTCATCGCGAGTGGTGATGTTGCCTCCTCTCTCCTTTTGTATATCGGAGTTCATGTCGATGGAAACGAGCACGGACGACAGGTATAAGGCTTTGTAGGCAAGCATCAAGGTCATGTCGCAAAACACGCTGACCTGAGCTTGTTCGCCTCTTTGGAGCTTTCGCCGGAAGTCCTCCGGGAAGTAGATAAATCCCTTCACGTCCTGTTTTGCCATGAGGTTTCGGGCTTCCTGCATGTTCCGACATCGGTAAGCCACATGAACATCGGGAGAGGCGTCGAGGCGTCGGATGAACTCTCTTGAATCGATGGAGTTGTCGTTGTCGATTACTGCCACGGGAACGTCGCGTACCACCTCATTGTTGTAAATCCAAGAGTAGAGCAACGGATATGCCAATGGAACGAGAATGAAGAAGATGAGCACTCCTTCGTCCTTGATGGAGTTCTTCATCTCCAGCCACCATATATAGCAGATTGATGCCAGCAGTCCCGGTTGGTTGTTGTCGCGTCGGGAATGGTCGGGCAATCTGTATTCGTTCTGCCGTTTGTATGTTGATTGTTCTGTTGTTTTCTCTGCCATTGCTCAGGGTATATATACGTATTCCAACATGGCTTTCCTGATGTTTCTCGCCGTGAGAAGTGGAAGAAGCGTGAAGAGGGTCAGTACCGAGAAATTCCACCATGCATTGATGAGCGGATAGCCGTGGAAGATAGTCATTTGCTGTATCATGTAATAATGGCGCAGGGGGATAAGTTCCGCCACCGCTTCTATCATCGGATCCATGGCGAAAGTGGGATAGGTGGCTCCGGCTGCCGAGAATCCGACGACTGCCCATAGTGAACAGACGCTCATTGAGAGGCGCAGCGAGGGCATGAGTCCGAAGAAGAAGATGCCCAATCCTTGTGATGAGATAACGATAAGGATGCCCAGCAGGAAGATGATGGGCAGTCCGCCCGGGTGTGGGAAGCCGAGATGACCGTAGATGTACCATTCATAGGAGGTGAAGACGGTGAAGAAGATGAGGAATTGGGGCAGCATTTTCCCAGTAAGTGCCACGAAAATGTTTTTCCCTGCCATCTGCATCCACTCGCGCGACCTGTCGAATTTCAGTTCCGTTCCTATGGAATAGGCGGTGATGAGCAGGATGAAGAGAATGAAGATGCCCGGCACCATGACGTTGGTGAGGTAGATGTTGTAGTTCATGTATGGGTTTTCGGGCATGTGGGCATCGATGACGATGGGTTGCAGTGTGGCTTTTATTTCCTTGTCGGTCTTTCCGAGCATTTGCAATTTGGCTTGTCCCATGGCTGCGGAGCCAAGTGTGGTGATGGTTTTGAGGTCTTTGAAGAGCATGGAGCCCGCCAAGAGTGTAACGTTGCTGTAATAGAAGGAAACGGTGGGTTGGCGTCCCGAGACGAGTTTTTCGGTTGTTCCGTTGGGTATGTAGAGGAAACCGTAGATTTCGTTGCATTGAATGGCTCGTCTTGCCTCATTGGGATTGTTGAAGTGTGTGGTTACTTTTGTGTTTTGGAAGGCGTCAAGCTGTCGGATGAGTGCGCGGCTGACGGTTGTTTTGTCGTTATCCACCACGCCGCAGGGCATGTTCCCGGGTTGTCCTTCTCCGAGTAGGGATGTGAAGAAGATGACGACGATAATCGGGAAGATTACCATGGAGAAGAGGTAGATGGGCGTTCGTGCCATTATGCCCGTCTCTCGTGCTGCTATGTTGAATATCCGGCGTATCATGACGTCTGCCCTTGTGGATGGCTACTTGATGACGAGCGACATGCCGGGTCGCAGTCCGTCTATTTTCCGAATGGGTTTGGCTTTCACTTCAAAGGTTTTGAGGTCGTATTGTCCTTTTGATTTTGTGGCTTTCCACACGGCGTAGGATCCTTGGTCTTTGATATGGGTAACGCGCATTTCAATGGTTTTGCCGAATGCCGGAATGAAGGCTTTGAACTTTGTGCCTATCTTCATGCCGTTGAGTTGGTCTTCGCGTATGTTGAATGTTCCCCAGATATCGTCCATGGTGGAGATGCTCATGATGGGGCTGCCGAGTCCCACGAGTTCTCCTTCTTTGGGATAGATGGTTGATACCTCTCCGTTTCGGGTGGCTCTTTGTACAGTTTCTTTGAGTACCGATTTCACCACGTCCACTGCCGAGCGTGCTGCCTGTGCTTGTTTGCGTGCTGCTCGTTTCGATTCTTCTCTGCTGCCGCTCATTGCCAGTTCCCATTGCGATTTTGCCACTTTCACGGCGGCTTGTGTGGTTTGGAAGGCTCCCAATGCTTCGTCGCGTTTTTGTGCCGATACCACACCTTCGTCGTAGAGTCGGCTCATGCGTCCGTAAGTCTTTTCTGCCACGTCGTTGGCTGCCACTGCTTGTTGATACACTTGATAGGCACTCTCGATGATTTCCTTCCGGTTGGGAGCGTCGGTGAGGTCGCTCAGTGCCTCGGAGGCATTGGCTGCTGCTTCCATCACTTTCTCTTGTGCGCTTGCTTCGGGCAGTTCGAGCACGGCGAGCACGTCTCCTTTGCGCACATAGTCGCCCTCGCGCACTTTTATTTCGCGTATGCGTCCGGGGAATTTGCACGACACGCGGTATTCTCCCACTTCCACTTCGCCTTGTATGATGTCTTCTTCCCGGTCGAATGCGAAATAGCCGATGACGCCAACTATCGCGATGACGGTGGTGAGTCCGAGTATGGCGAGGAGGATGTTGTTATGTTGTGATTTTGCTGACATGATATGGTGTATGTTTTTATTGTTGTTTCCTTTCTTTTTGTTTTTCTGTTGTTTGTCGTGGCATCAGTAGATTTTTCCCAATGCTTTTCTCAGTCCCACCTGTGCGGTGCGCACGGCTATTTCTGCATCAAGCACTGCGGTGCGGGCGGCGAGCCATGCTGTTTGTGCGGCCATCACGTCGGTAACGGTCATGACGCCTTCACGGAAGCCTATGTCTGCCGTTCTGAGGTTTTCGTTGGCTGATGCCATGTTCTTGTGTGCCGTTGCCAGTCGCTCGTTGGCATTGTCCAGTCTGAAGCGGTTTTGTTCCGTCTCGAGTCTTATTTTATTGCGCACATCGCTGAGTTCCATTTCTGCGAGTGTGGTGGCAGTCTTGGCAGCCCTTACCTTGTATTTTCCTTCGCCCCAGTTCCATAATGGGACGTGCACGATGATGCCCACGTTCCACATATCGGCAAATTTCTGTTCAAATCCGTTGAAGGAGTTGGGGTTCGACAGGTTGTAACCTGCTGTCAATACCACGTGGGGGAGGAAGAGCGAGCGTATGAGTTTGGTGTTTTGGCGTTGCAGTTCGACGGAGTTTTGCAGCAGTCGCACTTCCGGTCGTGCGTTGTACGTGGTGTCGGCTGCATTATAGTTCACGGTTTCCACTGCCGAGAGTTCGTCGGAGTCTTCATCGGCGAGTCGCGGGTTGGTATTCAGGTCGAGTCCGCAGAGTTCGCAGAGTGCCATCTTTGCCAGTGCGATGCCGTTTTGCAGTTCGGCGATTTGCAGTTCGGCCGTGTTCACTGCCACCTCCACTTTCAGTCGGTCGGCTTTGGTTGCCACGCCTTCCCTGTACATTTTGGAAACGTCGCCGGAGAGGTGTTTTGCGAGGTCGCAATATTGCATGGCGAGGCGTTCTTTCTTCTTCAGCGAGACGATGAGCCAATAGGCGTTATCCACGGCGTAGAGCACCGTTTGTTGTTTCAGTGCGATGTCGTTTCGTGCCATTTCTTCACCGATGGCAGCCATGTCGTTGGCGGCTTTGATGGCTCCACCCATGTAGATGGGTTGCATCAGCATGACTCCTCCGGCGTAGATGTTTTTCGAGTTGGTGCGCAGGTCTTGTCGGAGTGCCTCTCCGATGTTGTTGCCCGCTTGGGCGAGTGGTGTGGTAATGTTTCCCAATGCCTTGCCGAGGTCTTGTGCCGTCTGTGGCGATATAAGTCCTTGTTGTGCCCATTGGGCGATGTTTTTTCCTATTTCGCCGCTGATTTTTCCCACCGAGTTGGTGCCGAGGTTCGACAGAGTGTTCTTCTGTTCGTCGCTGAGCAGCGATATTTCGCGCGACAGGTGTTCATAGCCGGCGAGTGCGGTGAGTCGCGGCAGGTATTTTGTTTTGGCAACTTTGTGCACGTCCTCCGCGATGCTTGTCGTTAATTTCGATATTTTCAGTTGTCGGTTATTCTCCAATGCCATGTCTCTGCACCGTTGCAGCGTGAACGTGCTTTGTGCCGACACCGCTGTTGCCATGCCGATGAGTACCGTACAGATAATCGACTTTTTCATGTTTCTTCTCATCCTGTTGAAAACTATTTGCAAATTTATGGTTATTTGTGGATAACACCAAGCGAAATGTTGCCTATTTTATTTATTTTGGTGTATTTGATTGAATTTTTCGGAAAAAATCATCAATTTTTCGTTGCCGAGCCATTGCGATTGCCGGTTTTTCTCTTGCATGTAACGATGGTGCATCTCGCTCCGATTGCCAATGCGCACATCTTCCGCAGGGGGCAGACCTCGTGTTTGTCCGCACGCCAAAGATGCGCAAAAGGAGCATCGACCGACTGCTTTTTTTCATTCCGCGGGCGGACAAATCCGGGGGTTGCGGCACGTAGAGAATGTGGTTTTGTAATTGATTGTAATTCAGTATTTTACAAAGGCATTATAAAAGGTAAGCTTTTGCATTGCAAAAGCTTACCTTTTGGGGTGCGAAAGCTTACCTTTTGCAATGCAAAAGCTCACCTTTTATAATTGGCATGCTAAACATCAACGGCAAATTGCTGTTTTTCCGCATGAAACAGTCCCGACTTTTGATGCGCGGATGGTTATTTTCGGTGTTTTATCTTCTCCACGTAGGCATCGATTACTGCCACGGCAGTGATGTTCACGATGTCGCGAACGGAGCTTTCAAAGTCGGTGAAGTGGATGGGTTTGTTCAGTCCCATCTGTATCGGACCGATGACTTCCGTGTCGGGGCTCAACGCCTGCAGCAGCTTGTATCCGCTGTTGGCTGAGGAGAGGTTCGGGAAGACGAGTGTATTGACATCCTTTCCCTTCAGTCGGGTGAAGGGATATTTCTCATCGCGCAACTCCTTGTTGAGTGCGAAGTTCACTTGCATTTCCCCATCAATGGCGAGGTCGGGATATTCTCGCTGCATTCGTTCCACCGCCTCATGCACGTAGCGAGGCGTTCCGTCGGGGTCGGTTCCGAAATTGGAATAAGAGAGCATGGCAATCTTCGGTGTGTCGTTGAAGAACTTCACCGAGTGCGCTGCCAGCTTTGCTATGTCGGTGAGTGCATCGGCATCGGGATGTCGGTTGATGAGCGTGTCGGCGATGTAGAACACTCCTCGTTTTGTGTTCAGGATGTGCATGGTGAGGAAGTGGTTGTATTCCGGTCGGATGCCGATGACCTCTTTCGCCACGCGAATGGTGTTGCTATATTTCGTGTAGAGCCCGGTGATGAAGGCATCGGCATCGCCGTTTTCCACCATGGACATTCCGAAATAGTTGCGTTCGTACATCTTATCATACGATTCTTCAAAGGTGTAGCCTTCCCGCGCCCTTTTTTCGGCGAGATGTTTGGCATAGGTGGCTCTGTGTCCCTGTTCCTTGTCGGCGCGCATGTCCACGATTTCGATGTCGGAGAGGTCGAGTTTCAATCGGTTTGCCACACGTCTGAGTCGGTCGGGATTCCCCAACAGGATGGGTTGGCATATTCCCTCTTGCTTCGCCTGTACGGCAGCCTTTATCATGTTCGGGTGTCCTCCTTCGGCAAAGACGACACGTTGCGGATGTTGTGCAGCCGTGGCGTGCAGATAGCGCATGAGTTTCGTTTCCTGTCCGAGCAGTTGCCGCAGTTTGCCTTTGTATGCATCGAAGTCGCGGATGGGTGTTCGCGCCACGCCGCTCTCCATGGCAGCCTTTGCCACTGCGGGGCTGACTTCCGTGATGAGTCTGGGATCAACCGGTTTGGGTATGAAATATTTTGGTCCGAAGGTGAGATCGTTCACCCTATACACCTCGTTCACCACATCGGGGACAGGCTTTTTGGCGAGTTCCGCTATGGCATGAACCGCCGCCAGTTTCATTTCCTCGTTGATGGCTTTGGCATGTACATCCAGTGCGCCGCGGAAGATGAACGGGAAGCCAATGACGTTGTTGATTTGGTTGGGATAGTCGGAGCGTCCCGTGGACATGATGACCTCCGGGCGTGCTGCGATGGCATCCTCGTAGGATATTTCCGGCACGGGGTTGGCAAGGGCGAAGACGATGGGATGTTCGTTCATCGAACGTATCATGTCCTGCGTGAGGATGTTGCCTTTGGAGAGTCCCACGAAAACGTCGCTGCCCCGCATTGCCTCTTCGAGCGTCCTGACGTCGCGCCGGTCAGTGGCAAAGAGTGCTTTCTGCGGGGTGAGGTCGGTGCGGTCGGTGGTGATGACCCCTTTGGAGTCGAGCATGAGGATGTTTTCCTTTCTGGCGCCGAGTGCCATGTAGAGTTTCGTGCAGGAAATGGCTGCCGCTCCGGCTCCGTTGATGACCAACCTGACGTCGGCGATGTTCTTTCCTGCCACTTCGAGGGCGTTCTTCAGTCCGGCAGCCGAGATAATGGCTGTTCCATGCTGGTCGTCGTGCATGACGGGGATGTCGAGCGTGCGCTTCAGTCGTTCCTCAATGGCGAAACATTCGGGTGCCTTGATGTCCTCAAGGTTGATGCCGCCGAAGGTGGGGGCAATCTTTTCCACTGCCTCACAGAACTTTTCGGGGTCGGTCTCGTCCACTTCTATGTCGAAAACGTCGATGCCTCCGTAAATCTTGAATAAGAGTCCCTTTCCCTCCATGACGGGTTTTCCGCTCATTGCGCCGATGTTTCCCAGTCCGAGCACCGCCGTTCCGTTGGTGATGACTGCCACAAGGTTGCCCTTGTCGGTATATTTGTAAACGTCGTCGGGGTTTTGTTGTATTTCCAAACAGGGGTATGCCACTCCCGGCGAATAAGCCAAACTGAGGTCGGTCTGGGTGCTGTAGGGCTTGGTGGGAGTTACTTCAATCTTTCCCGGGCGACCTTCGCTGTGATATTCCAATGCCGCCTCTTTCGTAATCTTTGCCATAATCTAATATCCTAAACAATCTGTCATTTTCGCACAGATATATGTTCTTTGTGCAAAGTTAAGAAATTATACCCGAAAAAATATCGGAATACCAAAGATTTTTTATAATTTTGCGCTTAAATTCAATCTTTATCCATCGGGGATGATTAACAGCGAGAACACTTATCGGTCGGAATTGCGGGAGAGAATACTTGCCATCGCCACGCAGATGTTCACTACACGGGGCATCCGCAAGGTGAAGATGGACGATATTGCCAACCGTCTGAAGATATCGAAACGCACCTTGTACGAAGTGTACCAAAACAAGGAGGACTTGGTGCTGGAGGTGCTGCAAAGAAACGATGAGGAGAAACGGAAAAGACTGAAACAGTTCGACCGCCCGGGAAGCACCGTCATCGACATCATCACGCGCTTTCTGCGACAGAAAACCGAAGAGTCGAGCAAGGTAAACCCCGAGTTCATGGAGGACATGGAGCGTTATCCGAAACTCAGGAACTTTCTCAGGGAGAAGCTGAAGCTCCACAGCGCACAGACCATGGACTTCATGAGAAGAGGCATCCGGGAAGGATATTTCATGCCGGACATCAACTACGAGCTCGTGATACAGCTGATTGACACCTCCGTCTATCACGTCATGAATCACTATTCAAAAGAGAAATACGACCTAAGAGACCTCCTGCGCACGTTCACGTGCCTATATATCAAGGAGCGTATGCACACCAAAGGGAGTGGAGCTGCTTGACAAGTCGATGAAGAAGATTTAAGAAAAAAAGAGAAAGAAGCCCCCGGCCCGGAACGGGGAACGACAAGAGAGACTGCCAATAATTACTATTTAAACAAAAAGATGGGTAACAACACATACAAAACACTGTTGCTGACAGTGCTGACTATCATATGCTTGATTTTCTTACATTTCCTTCCGCCGATGAAGGTGGGAGGAACTGAACTGCGCCGGATTGACATTCTTGCCGATCTGACCGCCCGAAAGAACACAGCCGGTCTGCTGCCACCGGCTCAGGCACATCGCGCCGAACGCGTTTACAGAGACAGCAATGGAAAGAAGGTGAACTTCAAGGAACATTGGAAGAAGGGAACAGAACCCATTACCGACTTCGCGGAGGGGCAGGCTGGCGGACCGGACGCGTTCTATGAGAAACTCACCCGATTGGCAGAAGGAAAGAAAAACGGAAGACCGGTGAGAATAGCCTATTACGGCGACTCTTACATCGAAGTGGACATCCTCGTGGAACACCTGCGCGAAGCACTGCAAAAGCATTATGGAGGAAAGGGAGCGGGATGGCTCGATGCAGGCAACGACCTCAACCGATACAGACACACCGTAACCTTTGACTTCAACGGGATGACGGAACACATGGCACGCAAACGCAACAGCTACGACATCACAAAAGCAGGCCCGGCAGAACGATACTACACCGCAAACGGCAAAGCAAAGATAAGCATGGCTCCGTTCATGCTGCCCGAATTTCCCCGAACCATGCAATGGGACGTTACACAACTCTACCTGAGGGCAGACGCGGGCGCAAAAATCACGATGACACTCGACAACAACGTGAGTCGAAGTTTCCGCCTGCCACCATCCAAACTGCCACAAAAGGTGGAAACATCATCGCCCACCCGACACGCGACAATAGGCGTAGAAGGGAGGAACCTGCTGCTCTACGCCGTGGCACAGGAGGGACACGAGGGCATTGTCATCGACAACTTCAGCATGAGGGGCACAGCCGGACAATCGTTGCGCAAGCTGCCGCGCCCCATGTTGCGCCGATTCGCCACACTGAGACCCTACGACCTCATCGTGTTACAATACGGCGTGAACGTCGTCGGTGAGAAAACCGAAGCGTTACATCTGAAACGGTACATGGAACAAATGAAACAAGTGGTGGAGAACTTCCGAGCTGCCTACCCGAAGGCGGGAATACTCATCATCGGAGCACCCGACCGGGGGTCGAAATCAGCACCCGACGGAACAATGCCACAACTGAAAGCACTCGTGGGATATCAGGAAAAACTTGCTGCGGAATGCAAGGTGGGATTTTACAACCTCTTCAATGCCATGGGGGGAGCCGGCACAATGAAACGCATTGTGGAAACTGAGAACATGGGTTCGAAGGACTATATACACATCAACCACAAGGGAGGAAAATACATTGCGGAACGAATGGTGAAGTCGTTCATCGAAGGACAACAAAATTACGCGCGCCGCAGGAATTATAAATAAGGATGATTGCTTCAACAATGGATTTCAACACGCTCATGGATAACTTGGCAAACTTCATCGCAAAGATGAGAGAATATTTCGCATCAGCGGATTGCAGCCGCGCCATCGAACTGCTAAAATACAACCCGCAGGAGCCGTTGCTCTTCTCGTCGGGACTGTTCCTCTTCCTTTTCGCGGCGTTCATGCTCGGCTACGTGCTGCTGAGCAAACGCAATGAGGCACGCATGCTCTTCGTAACGCTCTTCTCCTATTATTTTTTCTATAAGAGCAGCGGATTCTATTTCGCACTGCTCGCCGCGGTAACGCTCATCGACTTCCTCGCGGCAAGGCGCATCCCCGACAGCAAACATCCGCGATGGTGGCTCGCACTGAGTTTGTTGGCAGACCTCGGCATGTTGGGCTATTTCAAATATACCAACTTCTTCGCGGGAATGGTGAGCCAAATGCTCGAATTCAACTTCCAACCATGGGACATCTTCCTACCCGTGGGCATCAGTTTCTACACTTTCAAGAGCCTCTCCTACGTCATCGACGTCTATCGAGGCAAGATAAAACCCATGAATAGTCTGCTCGACTATGCCTTCTACGTGAGTTACTTCCCCACGTTGCTGGCAGGACCCATCGAACGAGCCGACCACTTTCATCCGCAAACACGCCAACCACTTCGCATCAGCTCGGAGATGTTCGCCCTCGGAGTGTATTTCGTGCTCGCGGGACTGATGAAAAAGGTGGTGATATCCGATTACATTGCACAAAACTTCGTAGATCGCGTCTTCGACAATCCGCTCCTCTTCTCCGGAGGCGAAGTGCTCTTGGCAATGTACGGCTACTGCATACAAATCTACAGCGACTTTTCGGGCTATTCCGACATGGCAATCGGCATATCACTGCTGCTGGGCTTCCGCCTGAAAATGAACTTCGATGCGCCATTCAAAGCCGACTCGATGAGCGACTTCTGGCGTCGCTGGCACATTTCGCTCTCCACATGGATACGCGACTACGTCTATATCTCCTTGGGGGGCAACCGCCACGGAAAGGTGCGGATGTATCTGAACCAAATGATTGCCATGACGGCTTGCGGACTGTGGCACGGAGCATCGCTCAACTTCGTGGTTTGGGGCGCACTCCACGGCTTCTTGGTCTGTCTGCATAAGTTTTGGTCGCAAACCATCATGGGACACGACCGCCATTACCACCCCATGGGAATAAGGCGGTTCTTCTCCGTGTTCATCACTTTCCACGTTGTGTGCTTCTCATGGCTGTTTTTCCGTTGCAGAGACTTCGATGGCGTCGCGCAAATGCTGAGACAACTCATCGGAAAATTCAATCCCGGAGTGTTGCCCGATGTGCTCGTGAGCTATAAATACGTGTTCCTGCTCATGGCAACTGCCCTCATCGCGCATTGGCTGCCCAAGGGGTGGCAAGACGGTTGCGTCGGTTTGTTACGCAAGACGGGCGTAGTGGGAGCCGCAGTGGTTGCCACGGTGGTGATATTCCTTGTCATGCAGGTGAAGAGTTCCGACATCCAGCCTTTCATCTATTTCCAATTCTGAGGGAAACATCGAAGAACAGCAACCGGAAACATTATCCATCCCTCCCCCACTCGCTTCATTCTTGCATCATGAAACATTGCAAACCGGCGGGCATCGGTACGCGATGGAAAGAAAGGTAACAAAAAACGGGATGAGAATTGGCAAAAATATTGTATTCAGGCGATGCCAAACAGATGCCGGATAGCGGACATTCCATCCGCCCGGCACCACGAAATTACATTACAAAAATACTATCGGGAGTGCACTCCGTAACTCATTGATAATCAGTATAGTATTGATGGTGATTTAAAAGCTAAGCTTTTGCACTGCAATTCATGACCTTTTGCACTGCAAAAGGTAAGCTTTTGGAAAACAAAAGCTAAGCTTTGACCGGATGAATGAAGAATATTTAGGACATTATTGCAACAAACGGAATGAAAGTCAGCAACAAACGGAATGAAAGTCAGCAACAAATGGAATGAAAGTCAGCAACAAGTGGGATGAAAGTTGCCGACCGAAAGTTGTGGATTGAGAGATGGTTAGCGAATGATGGATTCGAAATCGGAAATGAAAGATTTGGGGTGTTTTCCTATCAGAACGGTGTTGAGCAGGCAGTTGGCTGTTATCTCCGCATCGGTGAGGTCCACCGGCTGGTCTTTCTTCACTTCCTTTCCCACAATCACGTCCCACGGTGCCTTGAAATTATTGTCGTCGGCACCACAAAAAACCTCCTGCGTATCCGGATCTTGCATGAGTTGATAGCGGATTACTTTCTTCGATGCCACCGGTTTTATCTCTTTCAGCAGTTCGTAGGCATGCCGGAATTGCGCGCGTTGATGTCTTGCCTTGGGGAACATGAGTCCGATGAGCGGATAAATTTCCTCAAAATCGTAAGCCAGAAAATATTGTTGCAGTTTCATAGTTATTGTTCCTCGGCGAATGGCTTGCTTCCTTTCCCGATTGTTTGCGTTCTTCGGAGTTTCAGAACTTCGCCATTTTTATGGCAACAACGGCACACTCATCCCCTTTGTTTCCGTGTTTTCCACCGCTCCTGTCCTTTGCTTGTTGCAAGTCGTTGGTCGTGAGCAATCCGTAAACCACGGGTATCTCGCAAGTGGCGTTGATGCGTGCTATTCCATAGGTAACGCCCTGACAGATATAATCGAAGTGTGGCGTCTCTCCCCTGATGACACTGCCTAAGACTATGATGGCATCATAGCCCCCGTTGAGTGTCATTTGGTGGGCACCATAGACGAGTTCAAAGCTTCCGGGAACCGTTTTCACGTGTATGTTCTCCGGAATTGCTCCGTGTTTCTCGAGTGTCTTTACCGCTCCTTCCAATAGTGCTCCCGTAATTTCCTTATTCCATTCCGAAACAACGATTCCGAAACACATATTGCTTGCGTCGGGAACGTTTTCAGTATTGTAATCGGAGAGATTGTGCAGTGCTGTAGCCATTGTTAGTTGCCTGCCCTTTCTATGTATTTATCTATGTCTTGGTAAGCCGGCGAGTTGAGATAAGTCTTCTTGATGTCTTTGTAGATGGCGAGGGCTTCTTGCTTTTTACCTTGACTTTCGAGGAGTATTCCTGCTTTCTTCAGTGCCATGGGGGCGATGCTGTTGCTGGTTTTGTCGAATGCCTGTGCGTTCGCCATGTCTGCCGCCTTCTTGAAGGCTTCTATAGCCTTGTCGTTTTGGTTGTTGTTGGCGTAGATGTCGCCGAGTGCCATCTGCGAAGCCGGACTGATGATTTGGTCTTTTCCGGTGCTGTATTTCTGTATGTTCTCCAATGCCTTTGCCCAATTGGGTTTTGGTTGATGGGCGTAGCACAGGGCTACATAAAGGTTGGCGAGGTTGCCTGCATCGGTTCCGCTGTAATCGGCTTGCACTTTTTGAAATCCCTTCAATGCTTGGTCGTACTGTTGGGTATTGAAGAGTGTCTGACTTTTTGCCAATTCGGTTGAAGCCTCGTTCTCGCGTGGTTCTGAAATGTAGTTCTTATACACGATGATGCCTGCCACCACGAGCACGATTGCGGCGATAATCATGAGTGCGGGTTTTCTGTATTTCAAGAAGAAAGCTTCCGACTTGTTGAGGGTTTCTTCGTATGTTCCCTCTGTTTTTTTGTTTGCCATTTTATGTTTGTTCTTTTTATTGTTATCGGTTGTAAGGTTGTTTACCTGCATTTGGCGACAAAATTACTTAAATTCTCTCAGATATTGAAATTTTATCGTGTATTTTTTTTCATTCTGATTGGTTTCCGTTGTTTGCGGACTGCTGCCTTGGGGTGTTTTGTTGTGGTTGTTCTGCTTTTCCAATCATTTTCCTACAGCCCTGTTCCATTCGTTGTGCTTGTGCCATTCGTGCTTTGACGTTATCGGATTGTTGGAAACACCGGAAATGGTTTTGTGCTCTGCCGAAGTAGTCGGCAGCCCTTTGCCACTCTTCTTGGAACATGGCGCAGCACCCCAGCCGATAGTAGATTTCCCCTTTCTCGTTTTCGGCGCAGAGGCTGAGAGCGTTTTCGTAATATTGGGTTGCCTGTTGGTATTGTTGCATGAGGAAATGGCTTTCCGCCGCCGCGAAAGCATAGACGGAACGTTCTCGCGGGGCGAGTGTTTGCAGCCGGGGCAGCGTGGCATCGAAGGTCTTGGCGGCGTTCGGATAGTCCCAATCGTGATAGTAGCACAGTGCGATGTATGCCCTGAAGCGGTCGTTGAGTTTGTATTTCTCATCGAGTTTCCGAAAGATGAGCAGTGCTTCGTGATATTTCCCCGACGTGAAGTATTCCAATGCCTTGTCCAGTTCCACGGCATCGCTTTTCGTTGCTTGCGCCGCGGTGGGTTGCAGACAGCTGAGACAGAGCAAGATGCCGATGATGGTTCGCCAAATGATGTCTTTCAATTTTGTGTTGCCATACTGAATAAGGTCGATGTCGATGTGTACACACCCGCGCTGATGATTTTCGTGTGTATCGCCCATGTCGCTTTCCACCTTTTTAAAAAAGCAACGCAGTTCTTTTGCTTTGAGCGTTGTGGAGAAACGTCCGATGCAATTGAGATATTTGTCCGATTCCACCCCCACGGGTTCCGTCCATTCCTCGTCGGTGAAGCGAATGTCGGGGAAGCGTTCCCGCAATATTTCCTTGGCTTTCAGGATGTTTTCTGTCTGCCGGATGTTGGAGCCGAGTGTGATGACAATTTCCATGACAGGTGCAAAGGTAAGGAATCGTTTTCGATGGATGAAGGAAATTGCGCGAAAGTTGTTCACATTCGGTCCGAAGGAGGGTTTGATAAGCAGGGCGGCAGCACGTGAAAGGGAAAATTATCGGTGTGTACGCAAACGTGAAAGAATATGAAAAAAATTAGAGGAAAAATTTGGATGGTTCAAAAAAAGGAATTATCTTTGCAATCGTTATCCTGAAAACAATCTTTTTACCTTAAATGACTAATACCCTATTAGGTTATAAAGCGATCACCTGTGAAGGTCATCGCTTTTTTTTGTTTCCTCCACGTTCATTCTCCGGCTTTTGGTTCGATGCACTGTTTGGTTCAAACCGGTCATGAGAAACGATATGGGAAAAGTGCAATAATGTCTTGATTTTTCTGCGAGCATCTGTCAAAAGCTAAGCTTTTTACTTCCAAAAGGTAAGCTTTTGCACTGCAAAAGGTCATGAATTGGAGGGCAAAAGCTTAGCTTTTAAATCGCAATTAATACCATCCTGATTATCAACGAGTTGAGGAGCGTGCGTCGGACGTGGATTTTGTAATGTAATTTCGTTGTGCCGGGCGGATGGAATGTTCGTTATCCGGCGTCTGTTTGCCATCGCCCGAATACGCGTTGGCGGCATGAGGCGATGGGTGTTATCCGGCATTGGAACAAAACACGTCTCGGTCGCATGATTTGACACGACCTTGCATGGGGCAAAAAAAAATCATTTGGGAAACGATAGGAAGAAGATAAAGGATTTCCCGCCGGCATGCGACATCGGGAAATTCCAATGGCTGATTCGGGGTTTATGGTTCAGTGGAAACGCCATTGCCAATGGCAGGATAACCATTGGCAATGGACGGAAACTTTATTTCTTCGGTGGGGCGATTTACTTGCGAACCACCACAGAGCCGCTTGCCTGATGGGTGGCAAGGATAAGCACTTCTGCTATCTGAACGTGAGCAGGTGCGGAGGCAGCATAGAACGCCACATCGGCAATGTCCGCACCCGTCAGTGGTTGGATGCCCTCATAAACGCTCTCTGCCTTCTTGTCGTCGCCATGGAAACGAACGTTGGAGAAGTTGGTTTGAACCAATCCCGGCTTCAAGTTCGTTACTCGGACGGAAGACGCTGCCACGTCAATGCGTAACCCATCGGCGAGAGCTTTCACGGCAGCTTTTGTGGCACAATACACATTGCCGTTGGCATAGGCGGCATCGCCTGCCACCGACCCGATGTTGATTACGTGTCCGCTGTCGCGACTCACCATGCCGGGCACGATGAAGCGTGTCATGTTCAGCAGTCCCTTGATGTTCGTGTCAATCATTGTGTCCCAATCTTCAAAGTCGCCCTCATATTCTTTGTCGAGCCCGAGTGCGAGTCCGGCATTGTTGATGAGCACGTCTATGTTTTTCCATTCTCCGGAAAGACTTTCCACCGCAGCTTTGGCGGCATCGCGTTGTCGAACGTCGAACGTGAGCGCGAGCACTTTCGCGCCCGTCTTCTCCAATTCCGCCTTCAGCGATTCTAATTTCTCGGCGCGTCGTCCGGTGATGATGACGTTGTAACCGCCCCCGGCAAATTTCCTTGCGCACGCCTCTCCGATGCCGCTTGTGGCACCTGTTACCATTACGATTTTCTTTACCATGATTTTTTGAATGTTTTATCTTACTTCTTCAACAGATATTGTTCAATCATTTTCTCAAACTCCGGTTTCGTCATTGCCCCCACCGAGGTTACGGGATTGCCCTCTCCGGGGATGAAAAGCAAGGTGGGGATGGTTCGGATGTCGAACCATGCCGCGAGTTCCTCGTTCTTGTCCACATCCACCTTGTACACATCAATCTGCCCATCGTATTCCTCCGCTATCTCTTCCACGACGGGTGCCGTTGCTTTGCAGGGTCCGCACCACGTGGCGTAGAAGTCGATGATGGCAGGTTTGTCGCCTTTGAACTCCCATTTGTCGGTGTTCGCAAGGTTGGCTATCTTCTCTTGGAACATCGCTTTATTCATTTCCGTTACTTTCATGTGCTTTTTCTCCTTTGTTTTGTTTGCCTGTGTGGTCTGCATTGTCATGGGTGCGTTGTTGTTTCGCTTCTTCGAGCAACTGCCCAACGTGAGTGCGAGGACGATACAGGCAAATAATATTTTCTTCATCTTACTTTTTTCTTGCGTTTCCGGTGGCGTTGTTCGTGGCAAAGGGTTGTTTCCCATTTGCCGAAGAGCGCGCTCCTTAACCTTCCACAAAGATATTATTTGTGGTTGTTATCAACAAATTTCCGTCCGTCTCGTCCTTGAGTTATAACACGCTTTAACGCCATGGAGCTTTGCTTAACAATCTTTGCACATTCTTTTCATGGCGAGAATGTTCGTTCCCCTTGTGCGGATTGAAACCACAACAGGACTGAATTGCCGCGCGATGCGTGCTATCTCTCCGCCTCCAATGTGCCGATGCGCGCCACTTGCTGTTCAAAATTGTCGCGATCTTTGGCACGTGCCTTGAGTTTGGAGCGATAGGTGTAAATGGTGGTAAGCCTTGAACGCAGGATGGAGGCTATCTTGGCATTGTCGTTGATGCCAAGACGGATAAGAGCAAGGACGCGCAACTCGGTGGTGAGGTGTTCTTTCTTTTTCTGTTCCAGAGGTTGGTCAGGCAATAAGAGGGCGTTTACCTTGTCCACGAAATCGGGATAGATGTTCAGAAAGGCAGCGTCGAAATTAAGATAGAACATCCGGGTAAGTTCCTGCAAATACTCCGCCGATTTCAAGTCGCGAACCAGCTCTGCCATTTTCTTTTCTCTTGCCAACCGATTGTGCAACTTGTTTCTCGCATCGGCATGGTCGATGATGGTGGAAGATAGGTCGAGAAATCTGCCGATGTACTCATCCTTCAGTCGGTTGCCTTCGCTCATGTGCAAATTGGCATGTTTCAGATTGCGCACAGCATCGTTAAGCAGTCGATTTACGTCTTCCACCCGGGTGTTGGCAGTTCTGTAGCGTCTGATTAACAGCCGGTTGCGAGCAATCGTTACGATGAGCAATACTGCCACGATGCTGATGACGAGCAGCAGAGCGAGAATTTGCGTGCGTTCCTTTTGCAGATGTTCCGAATGAACTCGCTGAATTTGAGGAATGAGGTGCGTGTCCTGCATGTTGCGTATGCGGGTTCCGAAGAAGTTCGCATCGCCCACTGCCACGGAGAGATATTTGTAGGCGCGCTCCACGTCGCCTTCGTTGAAGAGCAGTGTGGCAAGTTGGCGCAGCGAAGTATTCTCCTTGATGACTCCTCGAAAGTCTGCCATTGCACTTTCCACGAGGTAGTGGCGTTGATTCTCGCTATCGCCCAGCTGCCCGAAACATTCCGCGATGATGTTGGTGTACATGGCATATTCGTGTCCATTCCTGTTGATTCTGCCCAAATGGCTTTGCAGCAGTGCAATGGCTTGCCGTTGTCGGTGGAATCGGCACAACTCCGTGGCCTTGTTGATAATGTATAGAAACGAATTATTACTGTCCGCTAAACATAGAAATCCTCATTCCAACTCATTGAGACACAATAGTTCGGATGACAGCATGTTAGTGACAAGCCCCCTTATTCATTTTCTGTTACCTCGGGTGGCGCTTCAGCCGCT